>NZ_JAXCIL010000002.1:0-309466 GCF_034387475.1 Pseudomonas sp. Teo4 | reverse complement strand
TTTAAAGTGGTACGCGAGCTGGGTTTAGAACGTCGTGAGACAGTTCGGTCCCTATCTGCCGTGGACGTTTGAGATTTGAGAGGGGCTGCTCCTAGTACGAGAGGACCGGAGTGGACGAACCTCTGGTGTTCCGGTTGTCACGCCAGTGGCATTGCCGGGTAGCTATGTTCGGAAGAGATAACCGCTGAAAGCATCTAAGCGGGAAACTTGCCTCAAGATGAGATCTCACTGGGATCTTGAATCCCCTAAAGGGCCGTCGAAGACTACGACGTTGATAGGTTGGGTGTGTAAGCGCTGTGAGGCGTTGAGCTAACCAATACTAATTGCCCGTGAGGCTTGACCATATAACACCCAAGCAATTTGCTGACGCAGATTGCGGTGGTGAAGACGAAATAACCGAAAATTCGTAACATCACAAATTCACATATCCGAATTCGCCAAGAGTGTTCCTAAGACATTCTGGCTACAGAATTTCTTGACGACCATAGAGCATTGGAACCACCTGATCCCATCCCGAACTCAGTAGTGAAACGATGCATCGCCGATGGTAGTGTGGGGTTTCCCCATGTGAGAGTAGGTCATCGTCAAGATTCATTTCGCAAAACCCCTATCTGCGCATGCAGGTAGGGGTTTTGTCTTTTCCGGGTTTATCCAGGTAGGCTCCCACCGCAGGCTGTGGGAGCAACTGTCTTGAGTTGCCTGTACCGGCCCCATCGCTGCGGTTCGTCGCCACGACAAGCTGGCTCCTACAGGTACTGCAATGATCTTGAGAGCGTCGCGGTCCATGTGGAAGCCGGCTTGCCGGCGATCACCGGCGAAGCCGGTGCCATGCAGCGGCCGTAACCTCTGTTTCCCCGGCAATAGTCGCCTCCCACATTTCCAGCCAGATCACTAGAATAGAGCCGACGCACCCATTCAGAAGCTCTGTATGCCCAACCCTTTAGAACCTGAAGCGCTAGACCAACTTCCCCTCAAAGAACTCGTCGCCTGCCATGAATGCGACCTGTTGATGCGCAAGCCGGTGTTGCAGCATGACGAGAAGGCCCAGTGTCCCCGTTGCGGCTATGAGCTGTACGCTCACCGGCACAATGTGGTCAACCGTAGCCTGGCCCTGGTGCTGACAGCCTTGTTGCTCTACGTGCCTGCCAATTTCCTGCCGATCATGCAGCTGCATCTGCTCGGCCAGACCTCTGACGACACCGTCTGGACGGGAGTACTGGGTCTGTACAATTCAGAAATGCGCGGTGTGGCCGTGGTGGTCTTCCTGTGTAGCATGGCCATTCCTGTCATAAAGCTGCTGTGCCAGCTGCTGGTGCTCCTGAGCATTCGTCTGAATGTAGGGCGCAGCTACGGTCTGCTGTTCTATCGCATTTACCACCACTTGCGGGACTGGGGCATGCTCGAGGTGTATTTCATGGGCGTGCTGGTGGCAATCGTCAAGCTTGTCGACCTGGCCGAGCTCACCATAGGGCTGGGCCTGTTCTGCTTTATCAGTCTTTTGCTGGTTCAGGTATGGCTTGAGGTGGTGATGTCGCCGCACCAGATCTGGAGTGCACTTTCGGGGGAGGATCTCCATGCGGGCGATTGATGCAGGCATTCTGGTCTGTAATGAATGCCACGAGTTGAACCACCAGGAGGCCGACAACGCTACGCAGACCTGCACGCGTTGTGGCGCTATCGTGCATGCGCGTCGTCCGAACAGCATCGTGCGTACCTGGGCTTTGCTGATTACCGCATCGATTCTCTATATCCCGGCGAACGTGCTGCCGATCATGACCGTCAGCGCGCTCGGGCAAGGCAGCCCCGACACCATCATGTCCGGTGTCATCACCCTGCTACAGCACGGCATGCTGCCCATTGCCGCAGTGGTCTTCATTGCCAGTATTCTGGTGCCCACCTTCAAGTTGGTGGGTATCGCCCTGCTGCTCTACTCGGTGCAGCGTCACCAGCCTTTGTCGGCGCGGCAAAGGATTCTGATGTACCGCTTCATCGAATTCATTGGGCGCTGGTCCATGCTCGATATCTTCGTCATCGCCATTTTGGTGGCCGTGGTGAATTTCGGGCGTATCGCCAGTGTCGAAGCCAACTTGGGTGCCGTTGCATTCGCCACTGTGGTGATCCTGACGATGCTCGCAGCTTTAACTTTTGATCCCCGACTGATCTGGGATAACACGGAGTCGGATGACGACCATGAGTGATATGCCTACGGCGAGAACCCGTCCAGCTTCAAATTGGTCGGCTATCTGGATTTTGCCGCTGATCGCTTTGCTGATCGGTGGGTGGTTGGCTTGGCAGGCCTATCGCGATGCTGGTGTGGAAATCGAGGTTCGGTTCGAGAGTGGTGAAGGAATCGTCGCCAACAAGACCGAGGTCATCTACAAGGGCATGCCCGTTGGCAAGGTGAAGAGCCTTGTACTTGATGCCAAAGGCGAAAACCAAGGGGTGATCGCCACCATCGAGATGAACAAGGCTGCAGAGCCTCACCTGACCAAGGGGACGCGCTTCTGGCTGGTGAAGCCCAGTGTCAGTCTGGCGGGCATTTCCGGCCTGGAAACGCTGGTGTCGGGTAACTACATTGCTGTCAGTCCGGGCGAGGGGGAGCGCACCAAGCGTTTCACTGCGTTGGAGGTGGCGCCACCGCTATCGGATACCGAGCCGGGCCTGCACCTTACCCTGAAAGCTGACCGGTTAGGCTCGCTTAACCGCGACAGCCCCGTGTTCTACAAGCAAATCAAGGTTGGCCGGGTAAAGAGCTACCGCTTGTCCGAGGACCAGGAAACCGTCGAGATCAAAGTGTTCATCGAGCCGGCTTACGCCAGCCTGGTGCGAAAACACACGCGTTTCTGGAATGCCAGCGGCATCAGCATCGACGCTGACTTGTCCGGGGTGAAGGTGCGCAGCGAGTCGCTGTCCAGCATCGTGGCAGGGGGTATCGCCTTCGCCACACCGGAGTACCGCAAAGACAGCCCGCCCACCGACCCGAGCTTGCCGTTCCGTCTGTACGAAGACTTCGATGCAGCCCAGGCGGGCATCCGGATCAAGGTCAAACTGACCGACTATGAAGGCCTGCAGGCCGGTCGTACGCCGGTGATGTACAAAGGTATCCAGGTCGGTTCGCTCAAGGCCTTGAAGATGGAGGACAACCTGGGCAGTGCCACGGCCGAGCTGACGCTGGACCCGCTGGCCGAGGACTATCTGGTAGAAGGTACTCAGTTCTGGGTGGTCAAGCCGTCGATCTCGCTGGCAGGCATCACCGGCCTGGAAGCCCTGGTCAAGGGTAACTACATCGCGATTCGCCCAGGTGAGAAGGGCGCCAAGCCCCTGCGCGAGTTCGAAGCCCGGCCCAAGGCGCCACCGCTCGACCTGAAAGCGCCGGGCCTGCACATGGTGTTGTTCGCCGACACGCTGGGCTCCCTCGAGATCGGTAGCCCGGTGATGTACCGTCAAGTGAAGGTCGGCAGCGTGCAGAGCTACCAGTTTGCGCGCAACAGCAAGCGCATCCTGATTGGCGTGCATATCGAGAAGGAATACGAAAACCTGGTCAATGGCTCGTCACGGTTTTGGAATGTCAGTGGCATTACGCTGACCGGTGGACTGTCGGGCATCAAGATAAAGAGTGAGTCGTTGCAGACGCTGATGGCGGGCGGGATTGCATTCGACACGCCAACCCCGAACGTGGCGCTCAAGCGCCGAATCCCTCGCTTCCGTCTGCATGACAGCCAGGAGGCTGTGAACCGTTCCGGTACTTTGGTCACCATTCGTGTAGACCGGGCCGATGGCTTGAAGCCTGGTACCGCGATTCGTTTCCGTGGGCTGGATGTGGGCAGTGTCGAGAGCGTCGACCTGACTGCTGACCTGCAGGCAGTACTGCTGCGTGCACGCATTACCGAGGCAGCTGACCGTATTGCGCGCGTCGGTACCCAGTTCTGGGTGGTGAAGCCTTCACTTGGTCTTGTTCGTACCGAGAACCTGGACACCCTGGTGGGCGGGCAGTATCTGGAAGTGTTGCCGGCGGCAAAGGACAAGGGACCGCAGCGCGATTTCATTGCGCTGGCAGATGCTCCGGCGTTCACCGAAGCGGAAGTTGGCTTGCCTTTGACGCTTAGTGCGCCACGCCGTGGCTCTATAAAGCCGGGCGTCCCCGTCACCTACCGTGAGGTTGCGGTAGGCAAGGTCACGGGCTTTGAGCTTGGGCAGAATGCCGACCGGGTGTTGATCCACATCCTGATCGAGCCTCGCTACGCCGCCCTGGTGCGTAGCGGCAGCCGCTTCTGGAACAGCAGTGGCTTTGGCTTTGATTGGGGGCTGTTCAAAGGCGCCACGGTGCGCACCGAGTCGGTGGAGACGCTGATTGACGGTGGTATTGCCTTCGCAACACCTGATGGCGAGCAGATGGGTAACCCGGCCAGGCCTCAGCAGACCTTTGCCTTGTTCGACAAGGCTGAGGATGAGTGGCTGCAGTGGGCGCCGAAGATCCAGATTGCCAAGTAGGTGGCATTAATGGGGAGGGGCCGCATTGCGGCCCCAATCGCCGGCAAGCCGGCTCCCACAAGGACCGCGCCGACCTCGAGATCAACGCACTACCTGTAGCCGGCTCGTCGTGGCGACGAACCGCGGCGATGAGGCCGGTACAGGCAGCGAAATCGCAGGCAATAAAAAACCGACCCTAGGGTCGGTTTTTCGACAAGCGCGTCGCTTAGGCAGCTGCAGCTTCTTTCAGCGCCTTGATGTGGCCATTCAGACGGCCTTTGTGGCGAGCAGCTTTGTTCTTGTGGATGATGCCCTTGTCGGCCATACGGTCGATTACAGGCACAGCCAGAATGTAGGCGGCTTGCGCTTTTTCGGCGTCTTTTGCGTCGATGGCTTTAACTACATTCTTGATGTAGGTGCGGACCATGGAACGCAGGCTGGCGTTGTGGCTGCGACGCTTCTCAGCCTGTTTTGCACGTTTCTTGGCGGAAGGTGTGTTGGCCACCGTCGAGCTCCTCGAAAGACTTTAGGTAAATAGCAAACAAAATAGGCCGCGAATCATGCCGATCAGTCGAGCGGATGTCAAGGCCACCTGCAGGGTTCCGCCGAGCGGTGCGCCAACAAGAGGGAAATATTCCTTTCTGCTGCGCGACCTGTAAACTCGGGAATTTTTGGCTCCCATGCGAAGGCGCGGGAGTATCGCACATTAAGACGCTGTCTGGCAGCGTCCTCTGCCCTTGGCGTGAAACTTTTCGATGAACCTGCTCAAATCCCTCGCCGCTGTCAGCTCCATCACCATGATTTCCAGGGTTCTGGGCTTCATACGTGACACCATCCTGGCGCGTGTATTTGGCGCTGGTATCGCCACCGACGCCTTCTTCATCGCCTTCAAGCTGCCCAACCTGCTGCGGCGCATTTTCGCCGAAGGCGCGTTCTCGCAAGCCTTCGTGCCGATTTTGGCTGAGTACAAGACCCAGCAGGGCGAGGAAGCGACCCGCACGTTCATCGCGTACGTTAGTGGTCTGCTGACCCTGGCCTTGGCCCTGGTCACCGCCTTGGGCATCCTCGCCGCGCCCTGGGTGGTGTGGGTAACCGCACCCGGGTTCGTTGACAGCCCCGAGAAATATGAGCTGACCACCGCGCTGCTGCGGGTGACCTTTCCTTATATATTGCTGATCTCGCTGTCGTCCCTGGCGGGCGCGATCCTCAATACCTGGAACCGTTTTTCTGTCCCGGCGTTCACCCCGACCCTGCTGAACGTGGCAATGATCGCCTTCGCGTTGTTGCTGACGCCCTATTTCGACCCGCCCATCATGGCGCTGGCCTGGGGGGTACTGGCAGGTGGCCTGGCGCAGCTTGTGTACCAGCTGCCGGCGCTGAAGAAGATCGGCATGCTCGTGCTGCCGCGCCTGAACCTGCGGGACACTGGCGTCTGGCGCGTGCTCAAGCAAATGCTGCCGGCCATCCTTGGGGTGTCGGTCAGTCAGATTTCGCTGATCATCAACACCATCTTCGCGTCCTTCCTGGTGGCGGGCTCGGTGTCGTGGATGTACTACGCCGACCGCCTCATGGAACTGCCCTCGGGCGTATTGGGAGTAGCGTTGGGCACCATCCTGCTGCCGACCTTGGCCAAGACCTACGCCAACAAGGACCGTGAGGAGTATTCGCGGATTCTCGACTGGGGCCTGCGTCTGTGTTTCCTGCTGGTACTGCCCTGCACCCTGGCCCTGGCGATCCTGGCCGAGCCGCTGACAGTGGCGCTGTTCCAATACGGTAAGTTCAGCGCCTTCGATGCGGCCATGACCCAGCGTGCGCTCATTGCGTATTCCGTGGGCCTGCTGGCAATCATTCTGGTCAAGGTACTGGCACCAGGCTTCTATGCGCAGCAGAATATTCGTACGCCGGTGAAAATCGCCATCTTCACCCTGGTCTGCACCCAGCTGTTCAACCTGGCCTTGATCGGCCCGCTCCAGCATGCCGGCCTGGCCCTGGCCATCAGCCTTGGTGCTTGCCTCAATGCCGGGCTGCTGTTCTGGAAGCTGCGCAGCCAGCAGTTGTTCCAGCCACAGCCAGGCTGGGCCATGTTCCTGCTCAAGCTGGTATTGGCGGTGACGCTTATGTCGGCGGTGTTGCTGGTGGGCATGCATTATTTGCCGGCCTGGGAGCAAGGCGGCATGCTCGAACGTTTCGTGCGCCTGGGAGCGTTGATCCTGGCGGGTGTGGTGACCTATTTCGGTTGCCTGTACCTGTGCGGTTTCCGGCCCCGGCAGTTTGCCCGCAAGGCCCTGCACTGAAGCTGAAGGCGGGTCAGGCGTCGGTTTTTCGCATTCCACGCCGCCCCTTGGCGCTGCTGCCTGTCACCAGCGCCCGGGTGTGGTTATAATCGGCCACTTTATGAGCAAGAAGCGCGTTATGCAGCTGGTTCGAGGTCTTCACAACCTGCGCCCCGAGCACCGGGGCTGTGTCGCCACCATTGGCAACTTCGACGGGGTTCACCGCGGCCACCAGGCTATCCTGGCGCGCCTGCGCGAGCGCGGTCAGGCCCTGGGCCTGCCCACTTGCGTGGTGGTCTTCGAACCACAGCCGCGCGAATATTTCGCTCCCGACACCGCGCCTGCGCGCCTGGCACGCTTGCGCGACAAAGTCGAGCTGCTGGCCGCCGAAGGTATCGACCGCGTCCTGTGCCTGGCCTTCAACCAGCGCTTGAGCAAACTCAGCGCCGAGGCGTTCGTCAAGGCGATCCTGGTCGATGGCCTGGGCGTGAAGCACCTTGAAGTGGGCGATGACTTCCGCTTCGGCTGCGACCGCGCTGGCGATTTCGCCTTCCTGGTCGACGCCGGACGCCAGGAAGGCTTCACCGTCGAAGCGGCCAATACCGTTATTCAAGACGGCCTGCGCGTCAGCAGCACCGAGGTGCGCAAGGCGCTGTCCGAGGCCAACTTCGAGCTGGCCGAACACCTGCTGGGCCGCCCGTATAGCATTACCGGGCGGGTGCTGCATGGCCAGAAACTGGCGCGCCAGCTTGGCACCCCAACCGCCAATATCCAGCTCAAGCGCCGCCGCGTGCCGCTGTCAGGGGTCTACCTGGCCAGCATCGAGATCGACGGCAAGGCCTGGCCGGGTGTTGGCAATATCGGCGTGCGTCCCACCGTAGCCGGTGATGGGCGCCCGCACCTCGAGATTCATCTTCTGGATTATGCCGGCGATCTGTATGGCCGGCGCCTGACGGTGGAATTCCACCACAAGCTGCGTGAAGAGCAGCGTTTCGCCTCCCTGGAGGCGCTGAAGTCGGCGATCGACGCGGACATCGCCGCCGCACGTGCACATTGGCACGCTCAACCGCTAACGAAGAGCCTGAAATGACCGACTACAAAGCCACGCTAAACCTTCCGGACACCGCCTTCCCGATGAAGGCCGGCCTGCCTCAGCGCGAACCGCAGATTCTGCAGCGCTGGGACAGCATTGGCCTGTACCAGAAGCTGCGCGAAATTGGCAAGGACCGTCCGAAGTTCGTCCTGCACGACGGCCCGCCCTATGCCAACGGCAAGATTCACATCGGTCATGCGCTGAACAAGATCCTCAAGGACATGATCGTCCGTTCCAAGACCCTGTCGGGCTTCGATGCGCCCTACGTGCCAGGCTGGGACTGCCATGGCCTGCCGATCGAGCACAAGGTCGAGGTTACCCACGGCAAGCACCTGACCGCCGACCGTACCCGCGAGCTGTGCCGCGAGTATGCCGCCGAGCAGATCGAAGGGCAGAAGACCGAGTTCATTCGCCTGGGCGTGCTGGGTGACTGGGACAACCCATACAAGACCATGAACTTCAGCAACGAGGCCGGTGAAATCCGCGCCCTGGCTGAAATGGTCAAGCAAGGCTTCGTGTTCAAGGGCCTCAAGCCCGTGAACTGGTGCTTCGATTGCGGTTCGGCACTGGCCGAAGCCGAAGTCGAATACGCCGACAAGAAATCCCAGACCATCGACGTGGCCTTCCCGGTCGCCGATGCCGACAAGCTGGCCGCCGCCTTTGGCCTGCCAGCGCTGGCCAAGCCAGCCGCCATCGTGATCTGGACCACCACCCCGTGGACCATTCCCGCCAACCAGGCGCTGAACATCCACCCGGAGTTCAAGTACGCCCTGGTCGATACCGGCGAGCGTCTGCTGGTGCTGGCTGAAGAACTGGTCGAGTCGTGCCTCAAGCGCTACAACCTGGAAGGCTCGGTGCTGGCCACCGCCCTAGGTTCGGCACTGGAGCTGATCAACTTCCGTCACCCGTTCTACGACCGCCTGTCGCCGATCTACCTGGCTGACTACGTTGAGCTGGGCGCTGGTACCGGTGTGGTCCACTCGGCACCTGCCTACGGTGAAGACGACTTCGTCACCTGCAAGCGCTACGGCATGGTCAACGACGACATCCTCACCCCGGTGCAGAGCAACGGCGTGTATGTCGATTCGCTGGACTTCTTCGGCGGCCAGTTCATCTGGAAGGCCAACCCGGCCATCGTCGAGAAGCTGAGCGAAGTCGGTGCGCTGATGCACACCGAAACCATCAGCCACAGCTACATGCACTGCTGGCGCCACAAGACTCCGCTGATCTACCGCGCTACCGCGCAGTGGTTCGTCGGCATGGATAAGCAGCCAACCACCGGCGAGCCGCTGCGTGAGCGCGCGCTCAAGGCCATCGAAGAGACCAAGTTCGTCCCGGCCTGGGGCCAGGCTCGTCTGCACGCGATGATTGCCAACCGTCCGGACTGGTGCATCTCGCGTCAGCGCAACTGGGGCGTGCCGATTCCGTTCTTCCTGCACAAGCAGACCGGCGAGTTGCACCCGCGCACCGTCGAGTTGATGGAAGAAGTGGCCAAGCGTGTCGAGCAGCAAGGCATCGAGGCCTGGTTCAAGCTGGACGCCGCCGAGCTGCTGGGTGATGAGGCTGGCCAGTACGACAAGATCGCCGATACCCTGGACGTCTGGTTCGACTCCGGTACCACCCACTGGCATGTGCTGCGTGGCTCCCACGATATCGGCCACGCCACCGGCCCGCGCGCCGACCTGTACCTGGAAGGCTCCGACCAGCACCGTGGCTGGTTCCACTCGTCCTTGCTGACCGGTTGCGCCATCGACAACCACGCGCCGTATCGCGAGTTGCTGACCCACGGCTTCACCGTGGACGAGAACGGCCGCAAGATGTCCAAGTCGCTGGGCAACACCATCGAGCCAGAGAAGGTCAACAACACCCTGGGCGCCGACATCCTGCGCCTGTGGGTTGCCGCCACCGACTACTCCGGTGAGATGGCCGTGTCCGAGCAGATCCTGCAGCGCAGCGCCGATGCCTACCGCCGCATCCGCAACACCGCGCGCTTCCTGCTCTCCAACCTGTCCGGCTTCGACCCGGCCCGCGACCTGCTGGCCCCGGAAGACATGATCGCCCTGGACCGTTGGGCGGTGGACCGCACCCTGCTGCTGCAGCGCGAGCTGGAAGAGAACTACAGCGAGTACCGTTTCTGGAACGTCTACTCCAAAGTCCACAACTTCTGCGTGCAGGAGCTGGGTGGCTTCTACCTCGATATCATCAAGGACCGCCAGTACACCACCGGCGCCAACAGTGTCGCCCGTCGCTCCTGCCAGACCGCGCTGTACCACATCAGCGAGGCACTGGTGCGCTGGATCGCGCCGATCCTGGCGTTCACCGCCGACGAGATCTGGCAGTACCTGCCAGGCGAGCGTAACGAGTCGGTGATGCTCAACGGCTGGTACGAAGGCCTGAGCGAACTGCCGGAAGGCACCGAGCTGGATCGCGCCTACTGGGATCGCGTCATGGCGGTCAAGGCTGCGGTCAACAAGGAGCTGGAGAACCAGCGTTCGGCCAAGGTCATTGGCGGCAACTTGCAGGCGGAAGTCACCCTGTTCGCCGAAGACGCCCTCAGCGCCGACCTGGCCAAGCTGGGCGACGAACTGCGTTTCGTGCTGATCACCTCGGCCGCCAGCGTGGTGCCGTTCGTCCAGGCGCCTGCAGATGCCGTTGCTACCGAAGTGGAAGGCCTCAAACTGAAAGTGGTCAAGTCCGGCCACGCCAAGTGCGGCCGTTGCTGGCACTTCCGCGCTGACGTCGGCAGCCACCCGGAACACCCGGAAATCTGCGAACGTTGCGTCGACAACCTGAGCGGTTCCGGTGAGGTGCGCCACTATGCCTAACCCTGCAGCGGGGCGCTTCGGGCGCCTTGCCTGGCTCTGGCTCAGCCTGGTGGTCCTGGTCCTTGACCAGGTCACCAAGGTGTACTTCGAAGGCAAGTTGAGCCTGTACCAGCAGATCGTGGTCATTCCTGACTACTTCAGCTGGACCCTGGCCTACAACACCGGTGCCGCGTTCAGCTTCCTGGCCGAGAGCTCGGGCTGGCAGCGCTGGCTGTTCGCCCTGATCGCCGTGGCGGTCAGTGCCGTGCTGGTGGTCTGGCTCAAGCGCCTGGGGCGCAGCGAGACCTGGCTGGCCGTGGCCCTGTCGCTGGTGCTTGGCGGTGCGCTGGGCAACCTGTATGACCGGATCGTGCTGGGCCATGTGGTCGACTTCATCCTGGTGCACTGGCAGAACCGTTACTATTTCCCGGCCTTCAACCTGGCCGACAGCGCCATTACCGTCGGTGCGGTGATGCTGGCGCTGGATATGTTCAAGAGCAAGAAGTCCGAGGAAGCTGTCCATGACTGAAACCCGTATCGGCCAGAACACCGAAGTGACCCTGCACTTCGCGCTGCACCTGGAAAACGGCGACACCGTCGACAGCACCTTCGACAAGGCCCCAGCGACCTTCAAGGTCGGTGATGGCAACCTGCTTCCAGGTTTTGAAAGTGCGCTGTTCGGCTTCAAGGCCGGTGACAAGCGTACGGTCGTGGTGGCCCCGGAGAACGCCTTCGGCCAGCCCAACCCGCAGAACGTGCAGGTTATGCCGCGGTCTCAGTTCGAGGGCATGGAGTTGTCCGAAGGGCTGCTGGTTATCTTCAACGACGCCGCCAACACCGAGCTTCCGGGTGTGGTCAAAGCGTTCGATGACGACCAGGTGACCATCGACTTCAATCACCCACTGGCTGGCAAGACCCTGAACTTCGAGGTGGAAATCCTCGAGGTCAAGGCGCTTTAAGCCTGGAGCCGAGCATGCAAATCAAACTCGCCAACCCACGTGGCTTCTGCGCAGGGGTCGACCGGGCGATCGAGATCGTCAACCGTGCGCTGGAAGTCTTCGGCCCACCGATCTACGTGCGTCACGAAGTGGTGCACAACAAGTTCGTGGTTGAAGACTTGCGCAACCGTGGTGCCATCTTCGTCGAAGAGTTGGACCAGGTGCCGGACGACGTCATTGTCATCTTCAGTGCCCATGGTGTCTCCCAGGCCGTGCGCCAGGAAGCTGCCGGACGGGGCCTGAAGGTGTTCGACGCCACCTGCCCGCTGGTGACCAAAGTCCATATCGAGGTGGCCAAGTACAGCCGCGATGGCCGTGAGTGCATTCTCATCGGCCACGCCGGGCACCCGGAAGTCGAAGGCACCATGGGGCAATATGACGCCAGCAATGGTGGCTCCATCTACCTCGTCGAAGACGAGAACGATGTGGCCAAGCTAGAGGTGCGCAACCCCGATCACCTGGCCTTCGTTACCCAGACGACCCTGTCGATGGACGATACCAGCCGAGTGATCGACGCCCTGCGAGCGCGCTTCCCGAACATTGGCGGCCCGCGCAAGGATGACATCTGCTACGCCACCCAGAATCGCCAGGATGCGGTCAAGCAACTGGCCGATGAGTGTGACGTGGTGCTGGTGGTCGGCAGCCCCAACAGCTCCAACTCCAACCGCCTGCGCGAGCTGGCGGAGCGCATGGGTACGCCGGCCTACCTGATCGATGGTGCCGAAGACCTGCAACGAGGCTGGTTCGACGGCAAAGCCCATATCGGCATTACCGCAGGTGCTTCGGCACCCGAGGTGCTGGTACGTGGCGTGATCGAGCAGCTCAAGTCGTGGGGTGCGACCGGTGCCGAAGAGCTGGATGGGCGCGAAGAGAACATCACCTTCTCGATGCCCAAGGAGCTGCGGGTTCGTTCGCTGATCTGATCAGGTGACTCAGCAAGAGGGCTGCGTGGGTTCATTGGTATCCAGCCTGACCCTTCCGCTTGTCGCCACGATGACCTGGTAAGGTGTGCTTTGGGCAACCCGTTTGCACACCTCCAGTGTTATGCCCAGCAGGCTGGCATTGCGCCCTTGCGGAATGCCAACTTCGCTGAATTTCACCTCTCTTCCCGTACTCGCCGCGATCCGCAGTGGTCGCGCCAGGCGATGTTCCTGTAGCACTTGCTGGTTCTCATCCAGAACGATACGCCAGCCTGCTCCCCAGTCATTGTCCAATGGCTGAATGGCCACGACACGGCTCTGCAGTAGCGCGTGGCTGCGCGCACTGCGCAACCCCTGCATGAGGTCTCGGGCTGCTGCCGCCCTGTGTAGGTCATCGGTCATGTTGACGTAGGCAGGCATACCCAGTTGCGTCAGAACCGCAGCGATCGCCAGCGCACACATCATTTGTATCAGTGTTGCCCCTTGTTGCCGCACAGTGCATTCCTCTCTGGAAGTGCTTCGCTTTAGCTTCAAGGTCGTTGGGCGCAAGGTCCAGTCGCCAAGTTTGAGCTTGTCGGGGGAAAAGTCGCAGGAGGTGCAAGGATGCGCACGATGGAACAGGGAGTGACGCTGCTGGAAGTGTTGTTGGCCGTGCTGGTGGTTTCGCTGGGAGCGTTTGCGGCGGCTGCAGTGCAGCTGCGTGCGATGCAAGCCACCGAAAGCGCTCGCCTCGATGGGCAGGCGGCATTGGCCGCGCATAGCGAGCAAGAACGGGACAGAGCCAAAGGCAAGCAGCCATGAGCGATAGACAAAACGGCTTCGGTCTGCTGGAAGTCATGTTGGCGCTTGCCATTGGGCTGATGTGTCTGGCAGCAGTCAGCCAAGTCTTCGTTTCCGCCCATCAGGCTTGGCGCCTGCAAGGTTCAGCTGCGCAGCTGCAGGATGACGCCCGCCTGGCGCTGCTGCGCATGGCCCAGGACATTCGCATGGCCGGGATGTTCGGTTGCCTGCGTCTGCAGGCAGACGACTTCCAGGCTCCGGGCGCGCGCCAGGCCTTCGCTCGGCCGTTGCAGGTCGGCCCATCCAGCTTGAGCCTGATCGTCGCCGAACTGCCTGGGTACACCGGCATACCGGATTGGACCTTGCTCACGGACTGCATCGACCAGGCACAAGTGCACGGTGGGCGAGCTCAAAGCACTGGACGGTTTCTGGCAGTACCCATCAGTCGTCACGACTACGTGCTTGTGGGCAGTGAGCTGAAGCTCAAGCGAGGTGGCCGTGTCCAGCCTCTGGTCAACCATGTGCGCGAGCTGCGTATCGAGAGAGTAGATACGCCGGAAGGGGAACGGTTCGATCTGAAACTCACGCTGTATGAACCTGACTTGAGGCTCGAGCAATACCATGAGTTGAGTGTGATGCTGCGCAACCCGGTAATCGAGTCATGAGCCGTCAGCGTGGTGTGGTCTTGCTGCTGGCGCTGGTGTTGAGCCTGATGCTGGGCTTGTTGGCGGCTTCGGCCTTGCGAGAAGCATTGGTGCAAACGCGAGTCACCGGCTTGATGCGCGACAGCCTGCAAGCATTCGAACAGGCAGAGGCCACGCTTTCGGCTGGCTTGAACGAACTGCAGCGGACGCCGCCTGTTGTGTGTCATGGCTGCCTGCCGCCTTCACGGCCACATGACCTGCAAGGTCACTGGCAAAGCAGCGAGAACGGCTACTTCCATCTACAGAACCTCGGCGAAACCTCTCGCGCCGCACACATGCCAGAGGATCAGGAGGTTACCTTGTACAGAGTAACGGCCGTCAGTCGGCAGCAAGTTGCCAGGCAGGTGCTGGAAGCCGTGTATGCCATACCAGACGCTCAAGGGCAGGCACCACAGCGCATCCTCTGGCGGCAGAGACTGAGGCGAGACTGACATGCAGCAAGGTATGAGCCTGATCGAGTTGTTGATTGTCCTGGCCGTGACCGGCATTCTGGCAGCCATTGCCTACCCCAGTTACAGCGACCAGCTCAGGCGAGCCGCACGCAGCGAAGTGGTTGGCCTGCTGCACGATGCCGCCCTGCGCCTGGAGCGTCATCGCACGCTCACCGGTCAGTATGCCGAGGGCGAACCACTGTTGCCTGACGGGAATCGTTACTACAGCCTGCACGCCCAACGTGGCAGCGACACGTTCACGTTGCTTGCCCGTCGGCTGCCGAGTGGCCTGATGGCCGATGACCGCTGCGGCGATTTCCAGTTGGACCAGGCCGGTGTGCGCGCCAATCCAAGGGCGTTTGAAGACGCTGAACGCTGTTGGGGAAGCTGAAGATTAGATGATGCCGTTGGCATCGCGGGTTTACTTCAGGTGTTTGGATCGACAGATGAGCAAGCAAGTAGTGGTTGTTGGCGGCGGTGTGATCGGCCTGCTGACGGCGTTCAACCTGGCGGCGAAAGTCGGGCAGGTGGTGGTCTGTGATCAGGGCGAGGTTGGCCGTGAGTCTTCCTGGGCGGGTGGCGGCATTGTCTCGCCGCTGTACCCCTGGCGCTACAGCCCGGCGGTCACCGCCTTGGCGCACTGGTCCCAGGATTTTTATCCACAGCTGGGCGAGCGCCTGTTCGCCAGCACGGGTGTAGACCCGGAAGTTCACACCACTGGCCTGTACTGGCTCGATCTGGACGACGAAGCAGAAGCGCTTGCCTGGGCACAACGCGAGCAGCGCCCGCTCAGCTCGGTGGACATTTCAGCGGCATATGATGCGGTTCCGGTGATGGGCCCAGGGTTCAAGCGGGCTATCTACATGGCCGGTGTGGCCAACGTGCGAAACCCGCGGCTGGTGAAGTCGTTGAAGGCGGCGCTGCTGGCGCTGCCCAACGTGACCCTGCGCGAGCATTGCCAGATCACCGGGTTCCGCCGGGAAGATGGACGCGTGACCGGCGTACAGACGGCGGACGGTGTGCTGGAAGCTGACGACGTTGTGTTGAGCGCTGGCGCCTGGAGTGGCGACCTGCTGGGCACGCTGGGCCTGGCCTTGCCGGTTGAGCCGGTGAAAGGGCAGATGATCCTGTTCAAGTGCGCAGCCGATTTCCTGCCGAGCATGGTGCTGGCCAAGGGGCGCTATGCGATTCCTCGGCGTGACGGGCACATTCTGGTGGGCAGTACGCTGGAGCATGCCGGTTACGACAAGACGCCAACCGATGAGGCGCTTGAAAGCCTCAAGGCCTCGGCGGTGGAGTTGTTGCCAGAGCTGGCCAATGCGCAGGTGGTTGGGCACTGGGCTGGTTTGCGGCCTGGCTCACCGGAAGGCATTCCTTATATCGGGCGCGTGCCAGGGCACGATGGGCTTTGGCTCAACTGCGGGCATTACCGCAACGGGCTGGTGCTGGCGCCGGCTTCGTGTCAGCTGTTTACCGACCTGCTGACCGGGGGCAAGCCGATTATCGACCCGGCGCCGTATGCGCCAGCAGGGCGTTTGGGCTGATTGTGCAGGTGGCCGCCCTGCGCGGTCCCTGTGGGTGATCGCTGGCCATGCACCGCGTTGCCTGCATCGCCGGCAAGCCGGCTCCCACATGGGCCTCGCCGCTCTCAAGATCACTGCAGTACCTGGAGCCGGCTTGCCGGCGATTAGACCTTGGGGTGTGTCAGCCTTGGCGGCCAGGGCCTTGCTGCAGGTGCGCTTGGCTGCAATACCAGTTGTTGCCCTGCTGCAACGCCCGGTCGTTGGGCAGGTGCACGCCGCAATGGGCGCAGCGCACCATCTTCAGCGGGTCGTCGAGTTTAGGCTCGGGATGAGACTGCTGGCTGGCTTTGAATTTGCGCCACAGCCAGAACGCGGCGGCGATCAGGGCGATCCAGAAAAGTAGGCGAACCATGGTGTCCAGCTTGTTCAGTGAAGAAGCCACCAGTCTAGGGCGCCATCCATAAAAAAGGGAGGCCTTGGGCCTCCCTTTCTTGTCGCACGTTGGGTCAGTCGAACAGACCGAAGGTCATGTAGCTGAACCACGAGCGGTCTTTCTCGGCTTCCTTCGGACCTTCCGGCAGAATCGGGTTGCCTTCTTCATCCTTAGGCAGCAGATCTTCCGGCATTTCCGAGCGGGCGTCCTGGAACTGCTTGACCACGTCCTGGTTGGCGCGGGTTTCACCCGGCGGCAGCGGGGTTTCGGTCTCGATCATGCCCAAAGTGGCCTTGGACAGCCACGAGCGGCCGTCGGCCTCGTCCTGCTTGGGCTGGAACTGGCCATCGACCAGGCTCGGGTGCTCAGGGTAGTTGAGCTTGAGGGTTTCCAGGCTGGTGGCGGCCAGATCGTCCAGGTGCATCTTCTGGTACGACTCGACCATGATCGCCAGGCCGTCACCGACCGACGGGGTTTCCTGGAAGTTTTCCACCACGTAACGGCCACGGTTGGCGGCGGCGACATAAGCCTGGCGGCTCAGGTAGTAGTCGGCCACGTGGATTTCATAGGAGGCCAGCAGGTTGCGCAGGTAGATCATGCGCTGCTTGGCATCCGGAGAGTAGCGGCTGTTCGGGAAGCGGCTGGTCAGCTGGGCGAACTCGTTGTACGAGTCGCGCGCAGCGCCCGGGTCACGCTTGGTCATGTCCAGCGGCAGGAAGCGCGCCAGCAGGCCGCGGTCCTGGTCGAACGAAGTCAGGCCCTTGAGGTAGTAGGCGTAGTCGACGTTCGGGTGCTGCGGGTGCAGGCGGATGAAGCGCTCGGCTGCGGACTTGGCAGCTTCAGGCTCGGAGTTCTTGTAGTTGGCGTAGATCAGCTCGAGCTGCGCCTGGTCGGCGTAGCGGCCGAACGGGTAACGCGACTCCAGGGCCTTGAGCTTGTTCACGGCGCTGGTGTAGCTGTGGTTGTCCAGGTCAGACTGAGCCTGCTGGTACAGTTCGGCTTCGCTGAGGTTCTCGTCAATCACTTCCTTGTTAGAGGAACAGGCCGCGGTAAGCCCGAGGATAGCGATCAGCAGCAGGTGTTTCACTTGCATGGCGGCTTGCGTCCTTTGACGGCCGCTGTCTTGGGCGGTGCCGTCCTGTTATGATGAGCGCCCCGGCCAACCCCGGGACAAAAGAAGTCGTATTTAACCACAAGCTCGCAGCCGAAACCAAAGGCTGTGCGCCCGCCGAATCGAGCATGTCCGAGATCATTCAACTTAGCGCAGAGGTACCGTCCGAACTGGGCGGCCAACGCCTCGACCAGGTCGCAGCCCAATTGTTCGCCGAGTACTCGCGCTCGCGGCTGACTTCGTGGATCAAAGAGGGCCGCCTGACGGTCGATGGCGCGGTCCTGCGCCCACGCGACACCGTGTACGGCGGCTCGCTCCTGGCCCTTGATGCCGAGCAAGAAGCCCAGGGCGAGTGGGTGGCCCAGGACATCGAGCTGGACATCGTCTATGAAGATGACCAGATCCTGGTGATCAACAAGCCTGCCGGGCTGGTGGTCCACCCAGCCGCCGGTCATGCCGACGGCACCCTGCTCAATGCCCTGCTGCATCATGTGCCGGACATTATCAATGTGCCGCGTGCAGGCATCGTCCACCGCCTGGACAAGGACACCACGGGTCTGATGGTGGTGGCCAAGACCCTGCAGGCGCAGACCAAGCTGGTCGAGCAGCTGCAAAGCCGCAGCGTCAGCCGTATCTACGAGTGCATCGTGGTGGGCGTGGTCACTGCGGGCGGCAAGATCGACGCCCCGATCGGCCGTCACGGCGGCATGCGCCAGCGCATGGCGGTCACCGACGGTGGCAAGCCGGCGGTCAGCCACTACCGTGTGCTCAAGCGCTTCCGCTCGCATACCCACGTGCGGGTCAAGCTGGAAACCGGCCGTACCCACCAGATCCGCGTGCACATGGCCCACGTCGGCTTCCCGCTGGTCGGCGACCAGACGTACGGTGGCCGTTTCCGTATTCCGCCAGCGGCGAACCCGACCATGGTCGAGGCGGTCAAGACCTTCCCTCGTCAGGCCCTGCATGCGCGCTTCCTGGCGCTTGATCACCCCACCACCGGCGAACGCATGGAATGGGCATCGCCGCTGCCGGATGATTTCGTCTGGCTGCTATCGTTGCTCAATCAGGACCGCGAGAGCTTTATCGGATGAGTGGATTGATGCAGTCGCTGTTGATTCCCGACTGGCCAGCCCCGGCCTCGGTTCGCGCCTGCGTCACCACCCGTCAGGGCGGCGTGAGCCTGCCGCCTTATGAAGATTTCAACCTTGGCGACCATGTGGGCGACGACCCCGCGGCGGTCACCGAGAACCGCCGCCGCCTGAGCGACGAGTTCGCCATTCAGCCTGCCTGGCTGAAACAGGTGCATGGGCTGGTGGTGGCCGACGCCAACCCGGCCGTGGTGGCTGAGGCCGATGCCAGTTGGACTGACCAGCCAGGCATTGCCTGCACTGTGATGACTGCCGATTGTCTGCCCGCGCTGTTCTGCGACCGTGCGGGCACCCGTGTGGCGGCTGCCCATGCCGGCTGGCGCGGGCTGGCGGGTGGCGTGCTCGAAGCCACCCTTGATCGCCTGGCGTTGCCGCCCGAAGAGGTGCTGGTATGGCTTGGGCCTGCCATCGGGCCGCAAGCCTTCGAAGTGGGCATGGAGGTGCGCGATGCCTTCACCGCCGTGCATCCGGAGGCTGCCCAGGCCTTCGTTGAGGGTGAGCGCCCTGGCAAACTGATGGCCGACATCTATGCGCTGGCGCGTATTCGCTTGGCGGCGCGTGGTGTTACTGCTGTTTATGGCGGCGGTTTCTGCACCGTAAGCGACCCGCGCTTCTTCTCTTATCGCCGTACCCCGCAGGGTGGGCGGTTTGCTTCGTTGGTCTGGTTGCAAAAATGAGATAGCCGGGGCTGCTTCGCACCCCATCGCAGGCTTGCGCCAGCTCCCACCGGTACAATGCCAGAGCACACTCCCTGTGGGAGCTGGCGCAAGCCTGCGATGGGGCGCAAAGCGGCCCCCTTGCAATCTCAACCCTGACCCACGTCAACCCCGCTACGCTTGAATCTTCCAGAATCAGCCTTATCTATAAGGTCATCTCAGGCAGGTTTCTTCATAAACAGGCGCTGTCCATCGCTCCGACCTGCCCTTTAAAGGAAGGTATCCCATGCGAATAGACCGTTTGACCAGCAAGCTGCAATTAGCTTTATCCGATTCCCAATCCCTGGCCGTTGGCATGGACCACCCGGCCATCGAGCCCCTGCACCTGCTGCAGGCGCTGATCGACCAGCAGGGCGGTTCCATCAAGCCGCTGCTGATGCAGGTTGGTTTCGACATCAACAGCCTGCGCCAGGCGCTGGTGAAAGAACTCGACCAACTGCCGAAAATCCAGAACCCCACCGGCGACGTGAACATGTCCCAGGACCTGGCGCGCCTGCTCAACCAGGCTGATCGCCTGGCCCAGCAGAAGGGCGACCAGTTCATCTCCAGCGAACTGGTGCTGCTCGCCGCCATGGACGAGAACAGCAAGGTCGGCAAGTTGCTGCTCGGCCAGGGCGTGACCAAGAAGGCGTTGGAAAATGCCATCAACAACCTGCGCGGCGGCGCGGCGGTGAATGACGCCAATGCCGAAGAGTCGCGCCAGGCGCTGGACAAGTACACCGTCGACCTCACCAAGCGTGCCGAAGAAGGCAAGCTGGACCCAGTGATCGGCCGTGACGACGAAATTCGCCGTACCGTGCAGGTGCTGCAGCGTCGGACCAAGAACAACCCGGTGCTGATCGGTGAGCCTGGTGTCGGTAAAACCGCCATCGCCGAGGGCCTGGCCCAGCGCATCATCAACGGCGAAGTGCCCGATGGCCTGAAAGGTAAGCGTCTGCTGGCGCTGGACATGGGCGCGCTGATTGCCGGTGCCAAGTACCGCGGCGAGTTCGAAGAGCGCCTCAAAGGCCTGCTTAACGAGCTGTCCAAGCAGGAAGGCCAGATCATCCTGTTCATCGACGAACTGCACACCATGGTCGGCGCCGGTAAAGGCGAGGGCGCCATGGATGCGGGCAACATGCTCAAGCCGGCCCTGGCCCGTGGCGAGTTGCACTGCGTAGGTGCTACCACGCTCAATGAATACCGCCAGTTCATCGAAAAGGACGCAGCGCTGGAGCGACGCTTCCAGAAGGTGCTGGTCGAAGAGCCGAGCGAGGAAGACACCATCGCCATCCTGCGTGGCCTGAAGGAACGCTATGAGGTGCACCACAAGGTGGCCATCACCGACGGCGCCATCATTGCCGCGGCCAAGCTCAGCCACCGCTACATCACCGATCGTCAGTTGCCCGACAAGGCCATCGACCTGATCGACGAAGCGGCCAGCCGCATCCGCATGGAGATCGACTCCAAGCCGGAAGTGCTCGACCGACTCGACCGTCGGTTGATCCAGCTGAAGGTGGAATCGCAGGCCCTTAAGAAAGAAGAAGACGAAGCGGCGAAAAAGCGTCTTGAGAAGCTGACCGAGGAAATCGAGCGTCTGGAGCGCGAATATTCCGACCTCGAAGAGATCTGGGCTTCCGAGAAGGCTGAAGTGCAGGGTTCGGCGCAGATTCAGCAAAAGATCGAGCAAGCCCGCCAGGAGCTTGAGTCCGCCCGTCGTAAAGGCGACCTGAGCCGCATGGCCGAGCTGCAGTACGGGGTGATCCCGGACCTGGAGCGCAGCCTGCAGATGGTCGACCAGCACGGCAAGACCGAGAACCAGCTGCTGCGTAACAAAGTTACCGAGGAAGAGATTGCCGAAGTGGTGTCCAAGTGGACCGGCATTCCGGTGGCCAAGATGCTCGAAGGCGAGCGTGAGAAGCTGCTGAAGATGGAAGCGCTGTTGCACCAGCGTGTGATCGGCCAGAGCGAGGCAGTAACTGCTGTGGCCAACGCCGTGCGCCGCTCGCGTGCCGGGCTGTCCGACCCGAACCGGCCAAGTGGCTCGTTCCTGTTCCTCGGCCCGACCGGCGTGGGCAAGACCGAGCTGTGCAAGGCCCTGGCCGAATTCCTGTTCGACACCGAAGAGGCCATGGTGCGCATCGACATGTCCGAGTTCATGGAGAAACACTCCGTGGCTCGCCTGATCGGCGCCCCACCAGGCTACGTGGGTTACGAAGAGGGCGGTTACCTGACCGAAGCCGTACGGCGCAAGCCTTACTCGGTGGTGCTGCTGGATGAAGTGGAGAAGGCGCACCCGGATGTGTTCAACGTGCTGCTGCAGGTGCTGGAAGATGGCCGCCTGACCGACAGCCATGGCCGCACCGTGGACTTCCGCAACACGGTGATCGTGATGACCTCCAACCTGGGCTCTGCGCAGATCCAGGAACTGGTGGGTGACCGCGAGGCGCAGCGTGCAGCGGTAATGGATGCGGTGGGTTCGCACTTCCGGCCGGAGTTCATCAACCGGATCGACGAAGTGGTGGTGTTCGAGCCACTGGGCCGCGAGCAGATTGCGGGTATTACCGAGATCCAGCTGGGCCGCCTGCGCAGCCGCCTGCTCGAACGCGAGCTGTCGCTGAGCCTGAGCCCTGAGGCGTTGGACAAGCTGATCGCGGTCGGTTACGACCCGGTGTATGGTGCCCGGCCGTTGAAGCGGGCAATCCAGCGCTGGATCGAGAACCCGCTGGCGCAGCTGATTCTGGCTGGCAAGTTCCTGCCTGGCACGGCGATCACCGCCAAGGTGGAGGGCGACGAGATCGTCTTCGCCTGACCCGAAAGCCCCGCTACGGCGGGGCTTTTTTATCCTGCAAATAAGTTTTTGAAAATTTTGAAATTTTTGCTTGCATCCTAAATCGAGTGCCCCTAATATACGCCGCGTTGTCAGCCACTAAGCGAATCACTAGCAACACCGGTGATCGCAAAACAACTTACAAATCAGTAAGTTGAATGAAAAAAAGGGGTTGACAAGCAAAACGAAGAATGTAGAATAGCCGGCCTCAGCAGCGACAAAGCGAAAGCGAAGAAGCTAAAGAGTTCGAAGCTAACACAGACTTCGAAGTAGCAAAGAAGTGAGTAGTACCGAAGTTCAGTTCCGCGATAGCTCAGTCGGTAGAGCAAATGACTGTTAATCATTGGGTCCCTGGTTCGAGTCCAGGTCGCGGAGCCAATCTCGGGGTGTAGCGCAGTCCGGTAGCGCGCCTGCTTTGGGAGCAGGATGTCAGGAGTTCGAATCCCCTCACCCCGACCATTTTCCGGGTCGTTAGCTCAGTTGGTAGAGCAGTTGGCTTTTAACCAATTGGTCGTAGGTTCGAATCCTACACGACCCACCATGTAAAAAGGGCATCTCAAATGAGATGCCCTTTTTCTTTTGCCTCGATTTTTCCAGATCACCCCGTGGGAGCTGGCGCAGCCTGCGATGGGCTGCAAAGCAGCCCTATTCAGGAAATATGCTAGGGCTACGCCCTAGATCGCAGGCTGCGCCAGCTCCCACGTGGTGACTTGCCTTTCATCCAGATTCATACAGGCAAAAAAAGGGCCGCTGATGCGGCCCTTTCATTCGGTCAGTGCAGCTTCAACCGCGGCTCGGTACCGCGACCAATCTTGCTGCCCAGCATCAACATCGCCGTGCGGAAGACTCCATACAGCGCCATCTGGTGCATCCGGTACAGCGACACATAGAACATCCGCGCCAGCCAGCCTTCCAGTTTCACGCTGCCCATCAGGTTACCCATCAGGTTGCCCACCGCCGAGAACCGCGACAGCGACACCAGCGAGCCGTAATCCTTGTACGCATAAGTCAGCAGCGGCTTGTTCTCCAGGCGCGCCTTCAGGCTCTTGGCAAGCGTCGAAGCCTGCTGGTGCGCGGCCTGGGCCCGTGGCGGCACGTTGCGGTCGCTGCCCGGTTGCGGGCAGGCGGCGCAATCGCCGAAGGCGAAGATGTTGTCGTCACGGGTAGTCTGCAGGGTGGGGCGCACCACCAGCTGGTTGATACGGTTGGTTTCCAGGCCATCGATGTCCTTGAGGAAGCCCGGCGCACGGATACCTGCAGCCCACACCTTCAAGCTGGCCTGGATCACTTCACCGTCTTTGGTCTTCAGGCCCTCGGCGGTCACTTCGCTGACCGCAGCATTGGTCATCACCTTCACCCCGAGTTTTTCCAGGGTCTTGTGTACCGGCACGCTGATGCGCTCAGGCAGTGCCGGCAGCACCCGTGGGCCGGCCTCGATCAGGGTGATGTGCATGTCCTTGGGCTGGATGCGGTCCAGGCCGTAGGCCGCCAGTTCGTGGGCAGCGTGGTGCAGCTCGGCGGCCAGTTCCACGCCGGTGGCACCGGCACCGACGATGGCCACGCTGATTTTCTCGCTCGCCACATCACCAGCGTGGGCACGCAGGTAGTGGTTGAGCAACTGCTGGTGGAAGCGCTCGGCCTGCTTGCGGGTGTCCAGGAACAGGCAGTGCTGCGCCGCACCCAAGGTACCGAAGTCGTTGGTGTTGCTGCCCACGGCGATGACCAGGGTGTCGTAGCCCAGGGTGCGCGCAGGCAGCAGCTCGCGACCCTCTTCATCGAGGGTTGCGGCCAGTTGGATCTGCTTGCCTTCACGGTCCAGACCGCTCATGCGCCCCAGCTGGAAGTTGAAGTGGTTCCACTTGGCCTGGGCCACGTAGTTCAGCTCGTCTTCCGAGGAGTTCAGCGAGCCGGCGGCCACTTCGTGCAACAGCGGCTTCCAGATGTGCGTGAGGTTGGCGTCGACCAGGGTGATTTCGGCCTGCTTGCGCTTGCCCAGGCTTTTACCCAGGCGGGTCGCCAGTTCCAGGCCGCCGGCGCCGCCGCCGACAATCACGATGCGATGAGTCATGGGGATATCTCATAAGGTTTACGGAATGCTTGGCCCTGGGGGCCGGCCGCAAACAGCGTGAGGGGAGGGCGAGCGCGAAGCAGCTCATAGCACCAGTCCACTCAACAGGCGGCTAATGAGGCCCAGCCCGATGGTCACGGCCACCACCAGAACAAGGAGCAGCCACGGCCTGAAAGGCTTGCGCTCGACTTGGTGCTGGGGGGCTCGCAGATACTCATCGACACGACGCTGATCTTCCGGATTCAGTCGGCTGGTCATGGTGGGCCTCGTCAGATAGACGTTTGTGACTGCGCAAACGCTACAGCGTTCACGCAAGCGCTTGGAAACAAATGATAATGCTTTCTATCTCTGGCGCCGAGTGTACGCCATTGCAAAGACTCTCGGCACTGGATCAAAGACTGATTCCGACATCGAACACGATGCTGCGCCCCAGGTTGCCGCGCAGGAAGTCCGGCGCATCGGGGTGGGCGAACAGCACCCGGGCGAACGTCGGCCCGACCAGCGACAACGAACGCCAGCCCTGGCGCAGGTATTCGGTGGGCGGCGGAAAATGGGTGTTGAGGTCGAGCACTTCGCGCTTGAGGCTGGAGAAGGCGATGATATCCAGCTCGCTCAGGTCCAGCCCGCGTTCGCGGTAGTTGTGTGACTTCTTGCGCAAGGTGGGGGCCAGCCGTGCGAGCAGCTCGGCGGCGCTGATTCGCCGTGGCCGTGCTTCGCGCCGCACCAGTTGGGCCAGGGAAAAGGCGCTTCGCCGGCGTTGCAGTTCTTCACGCCATTCGTCATTGAGCCGCCGCCCTTCATCGAGCACGAAAAACACCTCGAATGCCGCATCGCGAAACAATACATCCGGCGGCTCCTGGCCGGCGGGGGTGAAGTCTTCGCTGCGGTAGGGAATATTCAGGCCTTGCAGCAGACGCTGGCAGACCCAACGCTCGCGCTCCCATTTGCGGGCATTGGACAGGAATGCATTGGCTTGTTCGGCCTGGATGGTAAGCAGGCGCAGGTAGTCTGAGTCATCCATGTGAACTAGCTTAGTCGGCAATTGTGAACGGTAAGAGCTTGTTTGCCCGTGGGAAACGTCGCCAGGGTATAGACTCGGGGTATCTGAAACGGGAGCGAGCTTGAGTTGATCAGCGCACAGGTCCTGTCTTCCACCAGTATGACCGTGGGTTGGCTGGCGTATGTACCGCTATTGATATGGGCGGCGACGCGTACGCGCTGGGTGGAATTGTTCACCGACAGCCGCCGCCAGCACCTGCTGTTTGGCACGGTCTTTTGCCTGTTCGCGCTTTGGCTGGTGAGGCGCGACTTCGATACCGGCGTGTCTTACCACTTTATCGGCATGACAGCTGTAACGCTGCTGCTGGACTGGCCACTGGCGATTCTCGGCGGCTTCCTGGCCCAGCTCGGGTTGCTGGCGCTTGGCCGGCAGGACTTGGCGGCCTTGGGGGTCAATGGCTTGTTGCTGATCGGCCTGCCTGTGCTGATTACCGAAGTGTGCGCGATTCTGGTCGAGCGGGCGCAGCCGCGTAACCTGTTCGTGTACATCTTCTGTTCAGGTTTTTTTCCGGCGGCGCTGACGGTACTGGCCTGCTTGCTGGCAGGGTTGGGTCTGCTGTGGCTGGATGGGCGTTTTGCCATGCCGGAATGGCTAAGCGATTTCGTGGGCTACCTGTGGCTGATGATGTTCCCGGAGGCTTTCATCAACGGCATGGTGGTCAGCGCTTTGGTGGTGTTCTGCCCGGAATGGCTGGAGACGTTCAACCGTACCCGTTATTTGCAGGCGCCGTGGAAGGATGATGAGCGGTGAGTGTAGGTTTTGCCTGTACCGGCCTCATCGCCGGCAAGCCGGCTCCTACAGGGATCGCGCAGCTTTTTAGAAACTGAGCAAGACAGTTGCTCCCACATGGACCGCGATGACCTCGAAATTACCGCAGTACCTGTAGGAGCCGGCTTGCCGGCGATGAGGCCGGTACAGGCAACACAAGATCACCGCACAGCCCCAAATCAGTGCCGAGGCTCAAGGTCCCCGGAATACAGCTCATCCTCCGACTCATCCGCCCCAGGAATCTTGTGTTCTTCCGCCGCCCAGGCGCCCAGGTCGATCAATTTGCAGCGATCCGAGCAAAACGGCCGGAACGGGCTTTTTTCGTTCCATTCCACAGGTGCGCCACAGGTCGGGCAATCGACGGTCAATGGCTGGCTCATGGCTGGCCTCCTCGTAAAGTCAGGTAAAAGTGGTGCAGGCGGTCGATCTGCTCATGCAGTGCGCTCAAGTCGCGATCATTGACCACCACATCATCGGCATGGCGCAGGCGCTCTTCGCGGGCCAGCTGGGCCTTCAGAATGGCCTGCACCTGCTCGGTGCTGGTGTTGTCCCGTTTCAACGTGCGCTCCACCTGCAGCGCTTGCGGCGCATCGATCACCAGTACACGTTGGGTTTTCTGGTGCTGGCCAGACTCGATCAGCAGCGGCGAAACATACACTGCATAGGGCGACTCGGCCTTGGCCAGGTAGCTGAAGATCTCCTGCCCGATCAACGGGTGCAGCAGTTGTTCCAGCCACTTGCGCTGGGCCGGGTCGGCAAAGATCAGCTGGCGCAGGGCCGCACGATCAAGCTGGCCGTCTTCCTGCAGCACACCAGGGCCGAAACGCTCGACGATGCTGGCCAGGGCAGGGCGGCCGGGTTCGACCACCCAACGCGCAGCCTGGTCCGCGTCGACCAGGTGCACGCCCAGTTCGACAAAACGTTCGGCAGCCGCACTTTTGCCGCTACCGATACCGCCGGTCAGGCCAAGAATCCAGGGGGTGAAGGCCGCAGTGGTCATCAGAATCCCAGTAGTTGCACATAAGAGGTGTATATTTCATCACCCCAGAGCATCGCAATCCACCCTGCAATGGCCAGATAAGGGCCAAACGGCAACGGCGTGCCGATAGATTGCCTACGCAGGCGCACCAGGCAGAGGCCTATCACTGCACCGAGCACCGATGACAGCAGCAAGGTCATCGGCAATACCTGCCAGCCGCCCCAGGCCCCGATCAGTGCCAGCAGTTTGAAGTCGCCATAGCCCATGCCTTCCTTGCCGGTCACCAGCTTGAAAACCCAATAAACGCTCCACAGACTGAGATAGCCGGCAATTGCCCCCCACAGCGCGCTGGGCAGAGGCACGAAGTTTGTAAAGGCGTTGGCGATCAGGCCCAGCCAGAGCATCGGTAGCACCAGCACATCCGGCAGCAACTGGTGTTCGATGTCGATCAGGCTCAAGGCCAGCAGGCACCAGGTGAGCAGCAGTAGCAACAGGATCTGCATGCCGGTGCCGCCATGCCAGGCCACCACCAGCGACACAGCCGCACACGCCAACTCCACCAGTGGATAACGTGGGCTGATACGGCACTTGCACGCCGAGCAACGCCCGCGCAGGGCCAGGTAGCTCAGCACCGGGATGTTCTCCCAGGCGCGAATCTGATGCCCGCAATTCGGGCAGCGCGATGCGGGCAGGCACAGGTCGAAGCGCTCATGTTCGCAGGTCGGCTGTCCCAGCACCTCCTGGGCCTCACGCTGCCATTGGCGCTCGAGCATGATCGGCAAGCGGTGCACCAGCACATTCAGAAAGCTGCCGACCAGCAGCCCCAGCAAGGCTGTCAAAGTCATGAGGTAAGCCGGCTGCGCAGCCAGGAAAGTCCATAAAGTCATGTTCAGATCAAACTACCCAACTGGAAAATCGGCAGGTACATGGCTACCACCAGGCCGCCAACCAGCACGCCCAGGACCAGCACGATGGCCGGCTCCAACAGGCTGGTCAACTGGTCCAGCGCCTGGCTGACCTGTTCTTCGTAGTGGCTGGCGGCTTTTTCCAGCATCAGGTCCAGCGTACCGCTGGACTCGCCGATGGCCACAAGCTGCACCAGCAACGGTGGAAACAGCGGTTCACTGGCCATCGCCTGATGCAGCCCTTGCCCATTGGCCATGCCTTGTCGCAACCGCAGAATGGCCTGCTCGTGCATATCGTCGCCGCTCACCTTCGCCACCGTCGCCAGCGCATCCAGCAGCGCAACCCCCGCAGCATAGGCCGTGGCCAGGCTACGTGCGAAGCGCGCCAGTGCAGCGTGCCCCAGGAGTTTGCCAAACACCGGTAGACGCAGCGCGTATCGGGTTATCCACAACCGCACCGATGCGCGTTGCTGATAGAGCCGGTGCATGCCGAACGCCAGGATTATCCCACCGATCGACAGCCCCGGCGCATAGCGCCCCAGTGCTGTGGATAAATCGATGACCCATTGAGTAAAAGCCGGCAACTCAGCATTGAAGCCTGCAAACAGGTTCTGGAAACGGGGAATCACCTCAAGCAACAGCAGCGCCGAAACCCCAAGCCCAGTCAGTAGCAATAACAGTGGGTAAAGCATGGCCTTGCGCACCCTTTTGCGCAGTGTCTGGCGCTGCTCCAGCATGCCGGCCAGTTGCTCCAGCTGCCGGTCGAGGGTGCCGGAGTGCTCCCCCACCCGCACCAGGTTGCAGTACAACGAATCGAACCAGGCCGGGTGGCGCTGCAACGCATCGGCCAGCCCCAAACCCGAAGCCACATCCTGTTTCAACCGCGCAAGCAACGCCGCTTGCCCTGCACTGCAGCCACTGCGCCCCATCACCTCGAACGCCTGCAGCAACGGCACACCTGCCTTGAGCAACGTCGCCAATTGCCGGCTGAAACCCGGGGCATCGGTTTTTTCACGGGCTTTCGGCCATTGCCAACCCGGCGAGCCTGCCCGTTGTACACGCACAACGCGGATGCCCCTGCGCAGCAAGCCTGCACGCACATAGGCAGGGCTGCGCCCGGCGGTTTTGCCACTGACAGGCGTGCCGTCGGCATGGGTGCCATGCCAGGTGTAGAGGTGAGTCGATGGGGTCATGAACAGTCCTTTGATGCCTGTGCGACAAGCTTCGAAACAGCTTGCCGAGTCCATTGTCGGGCGCGCCTCCCTGATGCTCACTAGAGTAGTTCAGCGAACATGACGCCCAGACGGGCAGGGGTGACAAAAGGTGTCTGATCAGGCCTACTGCGCCGCTGTCAGCCTGGGGTCGAGAGTGACCTCAACGAGTACGCGTACTAAAAAGGAAGATGTTCATGAAAGGGCAACGAGGTATCACCCTGATCGAACTGATGATCGTCGTGGCGATCATTGGCATCCTGGCGACAATCGCCATCCCGATGTACACCAACCACCAGTCCCGCACCAAGGCGGCGGCAGGCTTGCTGGAGATTTCAGCGCTGAAGACCGCGATGGACCTGCGCTTGAACGAAGGCAAGGATGTGTCTGATGTGGCTGCGCTTGGGGGCCAACCTGCGACTTCGAATTGCGCGATCACGGTGAGCGGCAAGGCCGCCGACGGCAGCGGCACCATTGAATGCACCCTGGTGGATGCGCCGGCCAATGTGATGGGCAAGGCCATTACCCTGACGCGTTCGGCGACGGGGTGGAGCTGTGTGACCAACATCGAGGAAGACCTGGCGCCGAAAGGTTGCAAGGCGCCTTGAGGGTAGGGCAATAAGTCAGGGGAAACAGGGGTTTGCGTAACGGGTGCGAGCAGTGGTACGTTGCGCTACACGCCGGTGTAGCTCAGTCGGTAGAGCAGCGCACTCGTAACGCGAAGGTCGCAGGTTCGATTCCTGTCTCCGGCACCAGACATAAAGGCTTGCAGCGATGCAGGCCTTTTTTGTTTCCATGCCTCGAAAACGTGACGGCCCCAGTCTCTGCTGTAACAAATTGCCGAAAACAGCTGGTTTGACCTTTCAGGGCAAATCTTCGAGAATGATCCCCGAGGACTGCAAACGCGCATTTTCGGGCATGGCTTGCCAGTAATTGGCCCCCCGAATCTGGCAGCAGTGAAACTGGCACTCACTGACGTAGGGACAGTCGATAGGCCCCACCATACGGCCGATGATTCGACTGGGTTCTGAACTTAAGGATCATGGATCCGGAAACTAAAGAATCGCTGCGACTACAGCCTCAGTAACATCCGAAGGCGACCCCGCAAGGGTCGCCTTTTCTTTTGCCCAATCGATCTTAATTTCACCGACTTTGGTTCCCCGTGGAGTGGGCTGAGGTGTCCAGGTCACCACTGAGTAGTGGAAGCCGAGCACCCGATCGCCCTCGCGTGGTGAAAATGCTGGCCGACTTTGACGTAAACCTTACCCTCGGCAAGGTTGATGTTCATGGCCGTAATCGGCGGGATCACACCAAAAACGCTGCCGCCTGTGGGGTGGTCCACCAGGTCGGCGGGTTTCATCTTGAAAATGGGGGATGGTGTGGTAACCACGGCAGCTCCTTTGCTGGCCGCTATGGTAAGAAAATTTGCGGAATGCTTTCCTTGGAGAACGTTTGCCGCGTGTTTCCCTTGGGCCAAGGAGGACTTGGATCCGTGGGTTGAGGCTGGGGAAAAGTCTGCGTGGCGAGGGGGAGCATCTGGTATTGCGGCAAGGCTGTGGATACCCGTTTGCACTCATAGCTCGTGCGCTCGTTGCCCAGGGCAATCCATCTAGTCCAGCCGAACTGGGAAAACCTGGGTATCTGATATTTCAGAAATTGCACCGTGCCTGTTTGAGCCACTGCCTTGCTCAGCATCTAAAGGCTGGCGCAATCCCAGTGGTAGCCACTGCCTTGCTCAACATCTAAAGGTTAGCGCGGTACCTGTGGGAGCGGGCTTGCCCGCGAACACGGGCGAAGCCCGTGCCATCCAGCACGTGACCCCGCTTAAGGGGATTTCCTTCTGGAACGGTGGGCTGCCATGAAGGCAGTTTGTGCTTTCCAAACGCGATTATGGGCCTGCCACCCCAAGCCAAAGGATGTCGTGCGTTGCATTCAGGCTTGCCATGGAACATCTCGGAAAACACGGGGTAGGCGAGTGCTATTTCGCCGCGAGCGTGCATGCACCATATAAAGCCAAGCCCTCAAAGCAGGGCGACACACATTCGGCATCGCCCCATTTCTTCAGCCCTTATTAGCGTTGAGCTTGCGCAGCTCTTCATAGGTGGCCGACTGGACAAACCAGAAGCCCGAAACGATGCACCAACTCAAGGTACCCACTACGAAAATCCCCAGGGCTGGCAGGAAGCCGCTGGTGAACATGGCGACGAAGGCGAAAAGCCAGATCACGGCCAGGGAGACGTAGAGGACGGTATTGTTGACGCTGATGACGAAGTCTTTCACAGGGCTTATTCCTTGCGGCTGTTGATAATTACCCCTCCTGGGGTGCGGGAATGCTATCACATGGCCTTCATTGAGGGGCGGAGGAAGCCACCGCGCCATCAGTGGATAACTGCCCCGGAAGTCTTATGGAGTAGTGAATTGCTGCCCCTTATCGGGGTTGTCCACAGGGGTAGAGTTGGCTGTGCAAGCGCTGTCGAAGACAGCACCCCAGGTGGCCCGAACCTTCAAGGCCACGCCGCTCCCGCGGTGGTTCTCCCCAAGGGCGATTAGCATCCGGCAGCTCGCCCGGTCACTTCCCCGGTGATGGATGCTCTTACACATATGGCCCTCGTGCGCCAGACACACCGTACCTCGCTGCCCTGCAGCAACCTATCCGCTTGGCCGACTATTGCGCCAACCTGTGCCCGTCTCTTTCTGTGGAAAGAGACGGGCACTTCTACCACTGCTTCAGCCCTGATCGCACATGGCTTTGCGGCATTCCCCCTCGTGACAATTGGCGTGACAAACGCCGATGTCACCAGCAATAGCCTTGTAGATGATGGTGCCACAGACCACGGAATGGACTGCACCTGACTGACAGTCAGGCATGCCCCGGTCATCGCATTGCTGCTTGCACTTGGCTCAGGATCTCGCGGCACTGGTCTCGTCAGCCAATGCAGCCTCCACCCGCCCACCGGTAACGGTGCTCAGGAGGCCAGATCATGAGATGCCCTTGCTCCCGGTCGTAAGGAGCCGCCAGTCCCGCGTAGAGGACATTCCCCACAGGTCGCAGGGGCCTTGATCCCTGATAACACTCGGCATTCTTGGCGGGATGACGTGGGGCGAGGATCGTAGAACGGCAGATGAGGTGACCGACATGGCATTGGTGGCGGGTAAGCGCGATGGCCGTAATTGCGGCTATGACAGGCTCATGGTTACGCAGGGCCGCAAGCGCTAGGTTTCATTGGGCTGCACGAGGAAACGGTACAGTACGCGAAAGCACAGGGCAATCAGTACGTTAGCGAACGGTAGGTTACAGGTGAGTACCTTCGTGCTGTACCGCTAGTGTACCTATTTTCGAGGTACATCAGCCCGGCTTGAGGTCGGTGTTAACGTTGTTCGGCTCAGGTCCTGCGTTCCAACCCTCGACCGGCTGCGGCAGCAGAGCTGCCTTGGTCTCAGGTTATGTGAATTGGGGCTCCACCTATCGCTATCGTTGCAAAAACACAGACTTTTATGTGTGGATGTCATAAAATTCTGTGTATTCCTCTGGTCGCCGCTATAGCAATGACATACGCTGATTTTTTAACCGAGCTGGGAAGAGCGGGCCTTACCGTACGGGCCTTTGCCGACCTGGTAGGGATGAACAGGAACTCGGTCTCTAATTACGCCAAAACTGGCGTTGTCCCGAGTCATTTGGCTGTCATCGCTGCGTTGATCGCTGAGATGAATGTATGCGGTATTGCCTACCACTCGGTTATAGAACGAATAGAAATGACACCCAAAAAGCATCGCGGAACCGCTAAGCCAGGACGTTTTGGCGGGGAGCGCCAAGGACGCTTGGAGCTAGGATCGTGAAGGACGCGACGCCCATATCACTTGCGAAGGCTCACGCCATCCTCGGTTGGCCAGAACCGAAAAATGTCACGCACCCTAGCGGAGCTGGGGCTGCGATCTTTGCAGACCTCGCACGCGAAAAAATTGGTCGAGCGCTGGTTCATTTTACTGACGGCCAGCAGGCGTACGTCGGTGTGCTATCTCCCGATGTACATTCCTCTACAACCGAACCACCCATTGCGATCGTTGTTGAGTTTGCAAGCGTGGCTAGTGAAAGAACTCTCAGAGAACTCCACCGTCTTAGTTGGAACTTTTCGCATAGCCCGATTCTTATAACGCTAGAGCCGAATCTTCTGCGTGTATGGAGCTGTTGCGAGGCACCGGATCCAGGTAAGTCAATTTCAGAGTTTCTTGTCCATCAGTTGATGTCCGAGGATCTAGACGATGGCGAGGCTTTAGAAAATAACGCGGCTCGTGCTCTGCACTGGATTAACTTGGTTTCTGGAGAGTTCTTCTCGCAATACCCTGATCGTTTTGACCGTGATGGTAGAGCGGATCAGATGCTTCTTGGCAATCTCCGCTATATTCGTGGTGAGTTAGCTAAGTCCGGGCTTGTGGATGATGACGTCTGCCATGATTTGTTGGCTAGAATAATTTTTGTACAATTTCTTTTTGACAGAAAAGACTCTGATGGCGCAGCCGCACTGACTCCGGCAAAGTTAGGGCGACTTCATGCAGATGGGATCTTGGCGAAGACTCATGCAAGCTTTGATAGTGTTCTTTCAGATTATCATGATACCTATAGCCTGTTTGATTGGTTGAACGTCAGGTTTAATGGTGACCTCTTCCCAGGTAAGGGTGATACTGCACAGCGTCGCGCTCAAGGATGGGCGAAAGAAAAGGGTGCTGTAAGTAGTGAGCATCTTGCAATTCTTGCTGAGTTTATACGTGGTGATGTGGATATGCCTTCTGGGCAGGGATGTTTATGGCCGCAGTATTCCTTTGATGTTATTCCTTTAGAGTTCATTAGTAGCATCTACGAAACATTTGTTACAGAGCGTGCCGCTGCTGATGGGATATTCTACACTCCACCTCATCTCGTAGACTTTGTTCTTGATAGGGTTCTACCGTGGGGAGGGAAAGAGTGGGACTTAAAGGTAATAGACCCTGCGTGCGGGTCTGGTATTTTTCTCGTCAAGGCATTTCAACGGCTAGTGCACCGTTGGAAACTTTCCAATCCGAATCAAGTTGTTCGGGCGGAGGTATTGCGCAGGATTTTGGATCGTAACATATTTGGTGTAGATAAAGATCCACATGCTGTACGTGTAGCATGTTTTAGTCTATATCTGGCTATGTGCGATGAGATCGAGCCAAGGCATTATTGGACGCAAGTTGTATTTCCAAGTATGCGAGGTAAGCGACTAATTTGCTCGGATTTTTTCGAGGAGACGCTGCCTGGTTTCAGTACCGAGCACGACCTCGGGTCATACGATTTAGTCGTTGGTAATGCTCCGTGGGGTGAAAACTTAGTAACCAATTCTGCTATTGAATGGGCAAAAAATTCACGTCCCGCTTGGACTGTCGCTAATAGGGATATAGGCGGTTTGTTCTTGGCTAAAGCTGCAATGATGCTGAGAGAAAGTAGCGGCGTTATTGCGATGATTCAATCAGCAAGCGCATTGCTTTTTAACGGGTCTAGAGCTGCGGGATTCCGAAAGGAACTTTTCTTAAGGCACCGCGTTGAGGCTATTTATAATCTTTCGGCTTTGAGGTTTACGGTCTTTAAGAGGAAGTCGCATACAACCAAGACGTCTGTTTCACCGTCGTGCGTAGTAATTATGCGGGCTCGAAAGCCAGAGCTCGACGAGCGTATTTCTTATGTTAGTCCTAAGCATTTAAAACCTCTGGTTGATGAGTTTACTATAGTTGTAGAGCCGCAAGATTGCCGCTGGGTTACGGTTCGAGAAGCTATATCTGACGATCTTGTCTGGATATCTTTGATGTGGGGTGGAAGTAGAGACAGGATTCTTCTGAAAAAACTGCAGAAGCAAGCAAGTCTTTATTCTGAATCTTTGAGTCGCGATGTAAAGATTAGGCAGGGTGTGATCTACGGTGATAGATCTAGACCGGAGCCTGGCTTGAACGGACGCCCCCTGTTTGAGGGACGGTCGTTCCCGGAAGGATCGCTGCTTACTATTGATGTAGACTCTCTACCTAAAGTAACTGATGTCTCGGTTCATTCTAAAGATTCTTCTGATTTTAGCGCATTTGCCTGGCCGCAACTTATAATTAAGAAAGGGTGGCAGAAAGCAGTATCAAGATTTCAGGCCAGATTGGCTTCGTCATCTATGAAGAACGCTGCAATATTCAATGATAGTTATGTAAGTATTCATGCCGATTCAGATATCCTGGAGCGGGCCTTGATTGCATTGAATAGTATGGTTGCGGTCTACTTTCTACAGTTAACTAGCGGTCGAATTGCAGCCTACCGTCCTGCTGCTTTGGTTAATGAGCTGCTTAGGGTTCCGCTACCTCCTTCTTCGAGCACGCTGGGAGATATTTCTTCTTTTGAGGAAATTGATCATGTTGCATTCAAGGCTTATCGCTTAAAAGATGCAGAAAGAGTATTGGTTGAAGATATGTTCAACTACACTCTTGCAGATTTTAGGGGCGATGAGCGCTCGGCGGGCAGGCAGGTTACCAGTGGAAATTATGGTGAGCAGATGTTGCGGGAATACTGCCAGTATTTTACTCGCGTTATAAGGGCGGGTTTTGGTGATGATAAGGCGGTAAAAGCAACTATTTTTAGGTGTGTGGGCTCACGGCCTTTGCCATATCGTCTGGTAGCATTCCAGCTTGGCGTCGAGTCGGACTCAGCGGTAGATGTCGTAGACATCGGAACTGTTGCCTTGCTAAGGGAGTTGGAGCGTATAGATTTTTCTCACCCGGAAGGTAAAACCAAAAGGCGTGGCATATATCATCAAAGAGTCGTAAAGGTATATGACTCCAGTAGTGGTGCGCCAACAGTGCTAATTTTGAAGCCGGATATAGCTCGATACTGGACGCGGAGTGCAGGACTGAACGATGCGGATGAAGTGGCTCTTGATCTTTTCCGCTGGGGGCAATCAGCTGTAAACATGGAGGTGAGTAAGTGACATCGGTGTGGCCCACTTCTAGCAATTCCCCAGATCCTACTTTCTCTGCATTGGCCTGCAGTTGGATGCCCGATCCTTCGGAGAAGCTTCTAGGGTTCATCTGGGAAGCTTATGACGAAATGGCTTCCAATCGTCCAGTGATTGAAACTAAAGACCTTGAGCGAAGCATCACGCAACTACTGGAGCAAAGAGTAGATGATGCCATGAGTGGAGATGAGCCATTCTATGTGCAACATGGCTCTTTTGAGCATGAGACGATGGCGGCTCCTCCCGCGCAGCCGCCGGCATATGATCTTGCTTTTGTTCTACGTGCTGATGAGCGTGTTATGTGGCCAATCGAGGCAAAGGTGCTTGAGACACCCGGTCGATTGGCTGATTATGCTAAGGATGTAAATGATGAGTTTTTGACTTGCCGTTATGCTCCATTTTCTGGCTCTGGCGCTATGTTGGGATATTTGTTAAGCGGAAGCACTGAAGATGCCCTTACTGGTATTGAAAAGAAGCTTGGTTGTACATTGCAGTCAGTAAATGGATATTCTGCAAGGCCACATCGAAAATCGACCCATACTCGGACTGTGCCTGCTGGCAAGAGCTATCCAATTAACTTTGACTGCCATCATCTTATTCTTGAGTACTTGGGTTTAAAACGCTCTTCGTCTTAACTGGCTAATAATTTTTACTTTGGAGTGCTGAAGGCTAGAGGGGCTGAGTTCGTCTTAGCGAACTCTACGTTACAGGTAAGAAACTTAGTACCGTACCGCTAGTACACCTAGGAGATCAGGCCGGAAAACCTTTGGCAGCTTTAGCAAAAGCGATTTATCATGCTCATTGCCCCGTTTCGGAGGTCCGAAAAAGCATTGGGTTCCCTGTGGTTATCTATATTTAGATCCTTTCAGCAAAGGTCGGAAGAATTTAAAAATCTCATGTTTTTCTAAGCCTCACAGTGATTATGCTGGGTTTATCAGCCAGGAGCCGCTAACTATGAAAACATGTACCGTCTTTGGGGATATGCAATCTGACAGCACCTCTGAACAGTATCCCACTATCAATCTTTGTAATGACTGCATTGAGCGGGATGCTCAAGCTGGCGAGGAGCACCAGATAGTGTGTCAAGGCGCCTATGATGTGTATTTTGGTTGCAGGTGTGAGTGGTGTGGAGTTTCACTTGAGGAGGAGGAGGAGGAGGGCAAGAGTAACGCTTAGTTTGTTTAGGCGACCGTCCGGTTCGTACGATCTCCACCTAAGCGAAACGAAGAACTTACTTTCAAAACTATGCGTTGCTAGTTTCAAATGAGGAAAATTGATTTAGGAGTCCGGGGTTGGTTGTGTGACTTCGACCTTCGGCTATGTCGCAAGTTGGGTCCTGGCCAAGCGCAATCTTAACTTTGACACGCTGCAAAAGGAAGCTACTACGGTATTTGATGTTGACGCCATTTGCTCCCTCAATAGACTCAGTGGCGAGGTTAAGGGCCTCATCTAGCTTGCCTAACTCAAGTTTCACCTGCGAGAGGTTATGAGCCAGCCATATCCGCCCACTCCCATCTTCGATGGACTCTAAAATATTTTCTGCATCTTCGTGGCGGCCAAGTTTATAAAGCGATTCTCCCCACTTGCGCTTCTGATAGGGATCTGGTGACTTCAGCGTCTCGAAAGCTTCTAGAACAAGGCTTAGCTCAGCAGCATTGACGTCCGATGCGAGCAGCATGATTTCTGCATAGCCACCGCGGCTTTGGTCATCGTCCAACATCAGAGGGGTTGGTTCGGGTAACTGCTCCAATACGCTTTTAACCCGTTCTGGTTCATGCCAGGTCAATGCACGAATGAAACTTGCGACGGAGTGATAACCTTGCGGTATCCCGATGGCGGCACTATATAGAGCCTGCTGTAGAAATAGCTCCTCATGTTGCTTGAGGAGTTCCCCTGCCCATGTTTGTCTCGCTCCATTAAGGGCATCGCCCAGTGCCATTAGCAGGGAAGGGGATACATTGTCGTTGTTCAGTTTTGCATCGATTATCTCTGAGGCATATCGTTGAGCTGTTTCATAGCCATCAGGGTGACGACCAAAAGATCTCAAAAGTTGAAGTTTTGCCTGATTCAGTGGGTAACTGGAAACTACCTCCAAGAATAAGCGCTTCGCCTCCTCGTACCTCATCAGGCTATGGAGAGTTTTCGCATGGTGATATTTGATTTCAGCAGCTTGGCGAATATCAAGGCCGGACATGGCCGCTAGGTCGTCATATGCTTCTAGGATTGTTCCAAGCCATGTTCTGGCCGTCGGTTCGCCTTTAGTTTGACGTAGATAGCGTTCTTTTGCTTCTATGGTCTCGAGAACCACTAAAATAGCTACCTCATTTTGTGAGGCGTCTAGCTGTCTGAGTCGACTTGCATCCTCAAGCGGATCAGACAGTAGTTCATGCTGAATTTCAGTGCCCTTCCAGACCATAGCTAAGGTGTAAAGGAAGGCTGGACGCCGATCACCACTTTTGACATTGCTAGCGATCTTCCCTTTAAGCTGAGATGCGATCAGTTGCAGCGCATGCCCATCCGTTCGGATTTGCTGGAGAATGAACTCTTCGAGTCTGTTATTGATTGTTCTCGCTTTTTCCTCGGTTAGCCAATTCAACGAGTTTAAGGCGGTAAAAACTATATCGTGAACACGGATTGATGCTTTGCTCTCGGGTGCAGTCAAACCATGACGCTCAAACGGTTTTAAACGCAGTGAACCGATAACATATTTGAAAAATTCACGATCGCAGTGGCTTTGGCCTGCCCACTGGAACATACACAACTCTTCTTCCAGAACTGGTTTCAGTCGGCCGAGAATGCAGTCGGCAAGCCGTGCACCGTTATGGGGCATATTGGCGACATTAGCGCAGTCGTTGGCGAGTTCGTCCCACGGCACCTCTTCGTGGGCGGCAGCATTCAGCATAACGAGGCTTAGCGGATGTCCGCCGACAGCGCTCCAAATCGTTTGAAACTCTTCCTCAGATGGGTGGGTGCTGAGGCCTTTGCCAACCAGTTCTCGAGCCTGCATCTCCTCCATGGGTGGCATAGGGAATGCTCCTTTTGAGGGGCTCTGCCGAGTGATCAGGATTCGCGAATCTGGCCCGCAAAGAGCAGCTAATTCCTCGATCTTCAGATCTGGGCGTGCATCATCTACGACTAAAAAGGTGCAGTTCTTCTTCAATAAACCGCTAACATTACGCTCGGCGCCGCCTCGCTTGACTGGTACTGAAGAGAGCCGCTCGACAGTGTCGATATCTCGGCCACTGACCCAAAATCTGTATTCAAAACGGTTTGCACTCCGCATTAGACATGCGGCGGCGGCTTGTGATTTACCAATACCACCAATGCCACTGATCTCAACACAGGCTGATGTTTCTAGCCGTTGATCGAGCTCTTCATCAACTTTCTCATTTCTAACGTAAAACTCGCTCAGTAGAGGCACTTTCAATGACGCAGGGTGATCATCTCGTATCTCGGCAAGGACAGGCAGATATTCCGCTAGGTCGTCGATTGCATCGTCACAGAGCATCAGCGTGTCAATGATAGCCTCCGCGATGGCGCGGCTGTCCATCAGATGGAGGTGTCGCTCAACCATGCGGCTCTCTTGCGAAGCTGAGTTCACCATTGCTTCGATAGCGCCTGTTTCCGCGCGCTGCGAGCTCAGCAAATAGATCTCTTCGGCGAGTGGCGCAAGCGCGAGGGTATGCTTGAGATCATCCCAGGGCTTTTTCATTGCACCGGAAAAGTATCCTTTTTGAATCGACGCCTCAACCACAATCCGACCATCTTCGGAGACAGCGTCCAAAGCGCCCCCAACTGGACTGCCGTTGACCGAAGAGCCACGTTGAACCAGTTTGACACCACACATCCGCTGAATCAGGATGACCCCGAAACGCTCGAAAGTTGAACCGGGTGCCAACATGCCTAGCGAATCAATCACACGCTGAATGAGTAGGTTACGGGTTTGCGGATTCATTAAAGACTCAGGTTATCAAATTTTACGCGATAGACTTTAGTTGCTCAGTGGTTTGCAGGAAAATCTCGCAGTACCAGTTCCACTATGCGCCAGATGTCGCGTGCAACCTCACCCGGTTGCTGGTTCGCGTCGATGATGTGGCAACGCCCCGGATTTTGGATTGCCACCTCTAATAGCCCGTTCCGGATGGCCGCGAAATCCCGCGTCGCTTCCGCCGGGTCGCTGATATCGTCATGGCGCTGGTCTCTCCGGGCTCCTGCGACCTCGAGCGGAAGGTCGAGGATGAATGTGAAGTCGGGGAGCGTAGTGCCTACAACAATGTCGGTGACTGATCGAAATAACTGATGAAGATCGGCATCGGACACTGCGACTTGGAATGCATAGGTTGAGTCAACGAAACGATCGGAGATGACCCACTGGCCCTTCGCTAATGCAGGTCGAATGACATTTTTCACGTGGTCATAACGTGCAGCGCTGACTAACAACAATTGCTCAGCAGGGGCGAGGTTTCGATCGGCATGCGTTAAGATCGCCCGAACCTCGCTACCCAAATGCCCTCCATCCGGCTCTTTTGTCTGTAGCACCGAGAGCCCTAGAGCTCTAAGATGGTCAACAAGTCGTTTAACTTGCTCGCTCTTCCCGCTACCGTCAATGCCCTCAATGCTTACAAATGGCATACGTATCCTTTCGCTGTAAAGTCAAGAGAAACTGGTGTTTAATGAAGCGTTCTAATACAGTGGTATTCGTATCCGCTGGCATGTTATCGCCCAAAAAACGCGACCATATGCTTGCTCGTCGACAGCTCTATCTTAATTACGGTGCATTATCTCTTGCAACGACCCTCGATACCATGGGGACTTCGACCTTCATGGTGCATGGTGAGCATCGCGAGCCCGCCGAGATTCTTAGGGCGCTGCTGGAAGAAGGGATCTTTCCGTCCAATTTCCCCATAATGCTATCCATCCCAAGCTTCTACGCCCTTCCTTGGGCTCAGATTTTTTGTAGGCTGGTACGTCGCTCTGACCCAGGGGCCAAAATTATTGTTGGTGGGCGATGGGTCGTTGGACCTGATCCTGACTGGTTACACGCGAAGCTGCCGGAAGCGGACCTTTTGGTCCCAGGCCTAGCAGAGCCACGAATAGCCAGCCTGCTTACTGAAGCACCTGACTTGCGGATCCTCTCTGCTCCGAAGCCAGATGTCGCCCTGAACCATACCTTGGTATCAGGCTTTGAGCGTTATCAACCGAGCATTGAAGCGTCACGTGGCTGTGGCATGGGGTGTGCTTTCTGCGAGGAGCGAGATATCCCACTTGAGAAGTTAGGTGCGGTGAATCACATGGCTAATGCGTTATCAGCAGTTTCTGATCAGTACGGGGGGCGTGAGATCCGGCCCTATTTTCAGTCATCAATGTTCGTCCCTAATGTGAAATGGGGTACTGGCCTTGCGAAGGCATTAAAGGCTGGCGGCCTCAATATCTCGTGGCGGACAGAAAGTCGTGTAGATGTGCTTACGCCTGAAACGATTGCTTGTCTTGCGGAAGCGGGGATGAAGGTGCTTGATCTGGGGCTCGAAACGGCCTCGCCAACACAAATCCTAAATATGCGTAAATCGAAGGATCCCGAGCGCTATATTCGCCGAGCATCTGTTTTGCTCGAAGCCTGTAGGGATAACGGCATATCCGCCAAAGTAAATGTCTTACTCTATGCCGGAGAAACGGCCACGACGCTTGAGGAAACGCGGTCTTTTCTTGATAATCATAAAGACTCGATTGCAGGAGTTTCGGTTGGTCCCGTTGTGGCGTATGGGCCGCCAATAGCCGCAAATGTACTCTTGCGAGAGTGGTCTGAGCTTGGTGCTGAAGTAGTTGACTCAACTAGTGCGTATGAAAGTGGTATCTCTGCGATTCATTTAAGTGATGATTTTGATGCAGGTTCAGCTGAGGCTGCAAGCCTAGAGCTGTCTCGACGCTATATGGATATGGATGCGTACTTCAAGTTAAAAAGTTTTTCCTATTACTCTCGTGACTATACGCGCGTTGACTTTGATCGCGATGTTGCGGCGAGTGACGTATCAAAGCTACCGTTTCGTGTTTCTTAAGCAAGTCACGGAAGGAGAGGTTTGGTTTGGCGACAAGAGCAGGCTCTCATGCGGGACGCGGGTTCCGATATCAGGATGCGGTTGCGGCAAGCCTTGCCGTGGAAAGCTTTGTTGGCCAGCTTGGGTACGGCAACGTCGTCCCTGAAGGGGGGGACGATCTTGAGCTCAGGACGGCCAGCGCTAGAGCACTCGCGCAGGTCAAGTCACGACGCGACCACATGGGCCCGTTTTCAGCTCGCTCAGTGGCGGGCTTCGTCATGAAGATGTGGGAAGGAAAAGGGCTGCTATCTGACGACCAATTTCTGCTGGTGCTCGAAAGCAATGTTGACGAACGCCGCACTGCCATCCGCCAGTTGCAGGACCTTTCCGCCTATCCGACCGTCGTAGCCCAGCTGAAGGGACGCAAGGGGCTGGCTGGCCTCATTGCGCGAACCAAGGTGCTTGTGCTGCCTGACCCTCGCGGAAGCGCAGTAGCCCAGATTTCGGCTAGACAGGCCTGCACCGCCTTCGAAGCCGAGATGTACTTCGCGGACCTCTTGGGCGTGGTGGGGCATCTTTCTGATGTAAATGGTACTCGGCCGGAGAACGCCTATCTTGGGCTTGCAGTATCTGATGTTCAGCAGCGGTTCGATGCGCTACAGCCGCTTTTGACCTCAGCACTAGTCGAGGCAGCGCTAACCGAGGGCTTGTGTTCAGCTGTGGACTTCCTGACTCCTGATGAGGATCCGCAGTTCTACCTGGGTGTCGATGCGCAGGCATCACATGTAGCCGCAGGACTTGTTGTGGAACGCCCTGAGCTCCGTGCAGCCGTTCTCCAAGGACTGGAAAGCCGTAGAAACGCGCTCATTCACGGTGCTTCCGGCTCAGGAAAGTCAGCAGTTCTTTGGGAAGCCGCGTATGCCAGTCGCCACGCAGTGCGTTGGTTTCAGATTCATCGTCTGCCGCAGACAGCAGTTGCGTCACTTGTCCAGCTTGCGCGCTCCAGACGAGCGACTGCAGATGCGCCCGTCGGTTTCATCATCGATGACGTGGGCCGAGGGTTCTCGGAGGGTTGGACCGCGTTGACTGCGGAGGTAAATCGCACTCCCGGGCTGCTGCTTTTGGCATCTGTACGAGAGGAGGATCGCTATCCGCTGGTAGATAACCGTCGCGCTGCCCAGGTCAAGGTTCAGGGCGACGACACTCTTGCTGAACGAGTGTGGCGAGAGTTGAGGGATAGAGGGCAAACCGCTTGGCAAGGATGGCGAGAACCCTGGGCGCTGGCGGCTGGCCACCTACTTGAGTACACCCACGTGCTTACCCAGGGGCATCGATTGAGCGAGACGCTGCACGCGCAGATTGCTGCGCGGATGAACGACGTCACTCGACACGACGAACTGGATGTCTTGAGGATGGTGGCTTGTGTGAACGCCGCGGGTTGCGGTGCTGATGTGTCAGAGTTGCCTCGCGTCTTGTCCAAGCCAGCGACTACGGTCTCGCTAGCGCTGACCAGACTCAAGGATGAGCACCTGGTTCAAGACACACATGACGGCAGGATCGTGGGGCTGCATGAGTTGAGATCTGCAGAGCTACTTTTTCTGTCTCACGAGTTCGCGCCCCCCTTGTTGTCGACTACGGTCGCAACTGCAGTTTGGCTGGTGCCGGCATCCGAGATGTCTCGGTTCCTTGAGCGCACGCTCTCTAGGCACGAGGGATGCGATGACGAGGTCATTGAAGGTCTGGCATTTAGATTGGAGGCAGCACCGACAACGGCGCTCCTCGGCGCGATTCTGACAGGGCTGGATCACACGAACGCGCATCGGGTGATAAGACGATGGCTCCAGACCGCCGAAACACTAGCGATGGCGAAGTCGTTGCTGGGAACGCCTGCTGGACTTGCGATTGGCGACGTCGAGCCACCAGATATCGGTCCGATAGTCTCGGTATCTCGACGCTTTACTGAAATCAGGACTGAGGTCATCGCTTCAGGTTTGACCGCTCGCTTTTTGGCTCGGTTAGCTCCAAGCGATCTGCGCCGCACGCTTCAGGTGGGGAGCAGCATGGGGGACTTGACCCGGCTCATGGCTTCGCTACTCGGCCAAGTCATCCCAGCTTCGCACTTGAGGGAGCTGGCCACACTTTCTCCCCCGCTTGTCGACGCGGACTTCCAAGCCGTAGTTTCGCTACTAAGAGTCACAGCAAGGGTCGACAGGGCGCTGGCGATCAGTTGGGTCGATGCAGTAGGGCAAGAGGTGTTGTTCCAGCGCTTCTCCGACCATGTCGCATGGGCTGAGGCGCCGTGTCTTAGCCCATGCGAGGAAGGTAAAGAGGTTCGCTCAGACTTCTGGTATGTAGCAACCTCCGTGCAAACCGACCTTAATCACGAGGTGTATCAGACTTGTGAGACCTTGCTGGCGCTGACACCTGCAGCAGATATTGTCTCCAGCAACGCGCTCGGAGCTGACGGGAGCATCGTCCCGTCCACAATTGGAGGCTACCCGCTTGCTTGCAAACGCATGCCCAGAGCGAACGTTCCTGCGCCCGAACAGGTTGCCCGCAATCGTGCGTGGCTGGCCATTCTCAACTCGGAATTAGCTGCTAAGAGTTACACCGCATATCTAGCGCAATGCCTGGATCTGCTCAATTTGCTCGTCCCGAACCTCAGAGCCCTGCTTGACGGGCAATTCAGAGGGAAGACTGATACAACGGCACTCAACGTCTTGGGGCGCGTGTACGACGTTGCTATCAGCTTGGTGGCGCCACAGGAGGAGCAGCCAACTGCTGAGGTTCAGAGCCTGTCGAGGCTGCCATCGATCCTGTCCAGTTGCTCCACGGACCTCGTCCGGAGGTTTCTTGCGCTGCCGCAGGGTGCTTCGGCCTACATGGGGTGGCTTGCAGACCTAAAGAAAAGCATCACGATTGCGGCGTCCGAGGAGTCATGGGATGTGTTGTCAATCGAGGCTCCGAAAGAGTTGGATGAGCTACGACGCCTCGTGGAAATGTTTCAGACCATGGCCGGTGAGTCCGAGAAAAGAGGGCTGCATCCGTTCCTCACCCACCGCTGCCAGAAGGCCCCAAAGGGAAGTGCGCTTGGCAAAGCTGCACTTGCAGCGCGCCGATATCGCGAGGCCGAGTTCAATAACTTGGAAGGTAGACTAAGGGCCGAGATGACCGCAATAAGCCCTGGCATCGGCGTTCATCTGCTGCCTGAGGCTACCATTCCCGGGGTGTGGCCGCCTGCGGATGTGTTGGTCACGTTGCCTGTGAACACCGATGGAACAGGCGTGGATCTAGAGAGTGGCTGGCCAGCCTGGCGCGCTCTCGTTGATGACGGGCGCAAGATTTGCGTCCTGCCGGTCATGAACAAGCTCGGATTGACGAATCTCGCTACATCTGGCTTCGACAGACTGTTCCCTGTCCTACCAAATGAACTGGCGCAACCCTGGTGTGCCGCCGCAGGACTCCAGGCAGCTCCACTGGATTCGCTAAACGTATTTACTCGTCTCACCAACCCGTTGGCAGAGCTCCAAGGTATTGATGCGTATTGGAGCAGCAAGGGAACCAGGATGCCCGAGGAGGAACGCATCTATCGGGCGATCTTCGAGACTCTCGACGAAGCGAGGGAGGCTTGGAGCAACTTGGCGCTCACGGATGACATCAAGGAGGCTGGCCTGCAACTTGTGGATGCCGCTCTTCAAGGCGAGCTCTCGATTGCGAATGCCGCTGCAAGGCTGCTGCACGGCGAGCGGACCCAGACTATCGAAGCCATCGAGTCATTCGTCCTAGGACTTACCGTGTTCGACTGTCAGCGCAGTGCATAAGCTCGGCAATGAAAGCTATTGATGACCACCCTCCTGCTGAATGTGGGTGGCTCGGCGTATCACTTTGAATTCCTTCCAGACTGGTCTGCCGCAAGTCAGGGCTTTTTCACGATGGTTCGCCACCTGGAAATAGGCTGAGGATAATTTTAGAGATAATGAGTCATACCCTGAAGAACAATACCCATTGAATTCAGCCTCTTTCGTGTTGATACGATTCCTGTCTCCGCCCTAGATATCAAGGCTTGCAGCGATGCAGGCCTTTGTGTTCAAGGGCAAGCACAGGGCCGCATGCCTGCCGAACGTTCCCGCAGACGATGTAGCCGACCATCTACCTCTGCTGCGATCAGTCACGATTGCGGTATCGAGCTGAAACCCGGTGCAACAGCCCCCCGGTTACAGGTGACTCTCGCGCTGATCGTATGCGAGAAGCTCACAGGCCATTCCGGTACGTGATGGCCAGCGCCAGCATCAAAACCTATACAAACATGTAATTCTGTATAAGTATCCTAAAGAGCTGAACAGACTTGGAGGCCCCATGAGTCTGGCAACTTCTTTCCGCACACTCGTGCGCTGCCTAGCCACGGCAGCCCTGCTGCTGACAGGCCCACCAACCTGGGCCGACTGGCGCAGCGACCTACCAGGCGCCGTACTGGTCGGCCAGGGCGATTTCACCTGGTTCGGTTTGCGGGTCTACCAGGCGCGCATGTGGAGCCCGGCTGTACAGGTTTCCTGGGAGCAGCCCTTTGCTCTAGAACTGATCTACCGCCGCGAGTTGTCGCGGGACACGCTGGTGCAAGCCAGCCTCGACGAAATGCGCCGCCTGGGTGGCCCTTCGGTCGATGAGGCCCGCCTGGCAGCCTGGGAAAGCGAGATGCGCAAGGCCTTCGTCGACGTCCAGCCGGGCCAGCGCATCACAGGCCTCTACCTGCCGGGCAAGGGGGGCCGCTTCTATGTCGATGGCGCGCTGCGCCACACGGTAGCCGACACCGCCTTCGCCCGCGCCTTCTTCGCCATTTGGCTGGATGCCCGCACTCGCCATCCCCAACTGCGCCGTGAACTGCTGGGCCTCAATGAGACAAGTCCGTGAGGAGGTCGATGATGCGCATCGCGATGTGGTTGCTGTGCAGCCTGCTGCTCAGTGGCTGCGGCAGCACCGAGGTCGGGCACTACGCGGGGGAGCGCCCGCAGCTCGATCTGCCGGGCTACTTCTCTCGGCCTGTGCAGGCCTGGGGCATCTTCCAGAATCGCTCGGGTGAGGTGGTCAAGCGCTTCAAGGTCGACATTATCAGCCGCCGCGAGGGCGAGCGGCTGATCCTCGACGAGCACTTTCTCTACAGCGACGGTACCCGTCAGCAGCGGGTCTGGAGTTTGGTTCCGGTGGGCGAGGGGCGCTGGCGGGGGCGAGCCGGGGACGTGATCGGCGAGGCCGATGGCGAGGTGGCGGGCAATGCGCTGCGTTGGCGCTATCGCATGAACCTGGACGTGGACGGGACGACCTGGGAAGTGGAATTCGATGACTGGATGTACTTGATGGACGAGGATACCCTCATCAACCGTTCGAGCATGAGCAAGCTCGGTGTCGAACTGGGCCAGGTGACCCTGTTCTTCCGCCGCGACCCTGCTGGACGGGTAGGCGGGTGAGCGGCGGTGTGCGCCGCCTGGGCATGGTCCTGGGCGATCAGCTCAGCTTCGACCTCTCGCTGTTCGATGCCCTCGACCCGGCCAGCGACGCGGTGCTAATGGCCGAAGTGAGCGAGGAAGCGCAGTACGTGCCGCATCACCCGCAGAAGATCGTGCTGGTGTTCAGCGCCATGCGCCACTTTGCTGCAGCGCTGGAGAAGCGTGGCTGGCGGGTGATTTATGTGCGGCTCGACGCACCCGACAACAGCGGCAGCCTGGCGGGGGAGTTGCGCCGCTGGCACGACGCCCTCGGCGGGCCGCAGCTGCACCTCACCGAATGCGGTGAGTGGCGGGTGGAGGAGGCGTTGCGTGTCAGTGGGTTGCCGCTGAACTGGCACGCCGATCGCCGTTTCCTCTGTTCGCGTGAGGATTTCGCGCGGTGGGCGGGCAATCGCCGGCAGTTGCGCATGGAGCTGTTCTACCGCGAGATGCGCAAACGCACCGGGCTGCTTCTGGAGCTGGATGGCCAGCCGTTGGGCGATAGCTGGAATTTCGATGCCGATAATCGCAAGGCTCTGCCCAAGGGCGCGCGTGGCCCGTTTGCCGCGCGATTCGGGCAGGACGCCATCACCCGTGAGGTGGTGGCCCTGGTGGGCGCCCGGTTCGGCGGCCACTATGGCCGCCTGGAGGGCTTCGACTACCCGGTAGACCACGCCCAGGCGCAGGCGCTCTGGCAGCACTTCCTGGATTTCTCGCTGCCATCGTTCGGCGACTACCAGGACGCCATGGCCGAGGGTGAGCCTTACCTGTTCCATGCGCGTATCAGCGCCGCCCTGAACATCGGCCTGCTGGACCTGCGCCAGCTCTGCGCCGATGTGGACAGCGCCCACCGCCAGGGCCGGGTCCCGCTCAATGCCGCCGAAGGTTTCATCCGCCAGTTGATCGGCTGGCGCGAATACGTGCGCGGTATCTACTGGCTGCGCATGCCGGACTACGCTGCGCTCAATGTGTTCGGCAATCGCCGGCCACTGCCGGAGTTCTACTGGACCGGCCGCACCGAGATGCGCTGCATGGCCCAGGCGATTGGCCAGACGCTGGAGCTGGGCTATGCGCATCACATCCAGCGGCTGATGGTGACCGGCAACTTCGCCCTGCTTGCAGGTATCGCCCCCGCGGCTATTTGCGAGTGGTACCTGGCGGTGTACCTGGACGCCTTCGAGTGGGTCGAGCTGCCCAATACCCTGGGCATGGTGATGCACGCCGACGGCGGCTACCTCGGCTCCAAGCCCTATTGCGCCAGCGGTCGCTACATCCAGCGGATGTCTGATCACTGCGCCGCCTGCCGTTACCGGGTGGACCATGCGACCGAGGACGATGCGTGCCCGTTCAACGCGTTGTACTGGCACTTCCTGATGCGCCATCAGGACCGCCTGGGCCGCAATCCGCGTATGGCCATGGCCTATCGCAACCTGCAGCGCATGGATGAGTCCCGCGTCGCTGCGCTCTGGAATCGTGGCGAGCAGTTGCTGGCGCGGATGGATGCCGGAGAGTCGATATGAAGAAGTCCCATCTTCCACAGAAGACTTGCGTGGTTTGCGGCCGGCCATTCGCCTGGCGGCGTCGCTGGGCGCGTTGTTGGGAGGAGGTGCGCTATTGCTCCGAGCGCTGCCGTAGTCAGCGTTCGCAGCACACGCTGTGATGTGAATCGTTATTCGGGGCTTCTTGAGGAAGGCTCACTCGTGATGCTTGCGACAGCAAGCACATCGGGATAAATTCCCTCCGTCGCCGAAGCATCGGCGATGCGACCTTGGCCGGTCGGAATCGAAAGGCGCGTCAGCGCCCAGTCTTCATCGTAGGCGCTTTTTTTGTGCCCGCGATGTCGTGTTATGGCGGTGGTGCGCGGGACACCTTCGGGTGTGCCGGGTTCCTTTCGTCCCGGTCGGCCAACCCGCGTACTGCTGCCACCTAAACTTGCTTGGCCGCGAGCGGTGGCAGTTCCACAACGAAAGGAACTCATGCATGACCACCAGAAATCCCTTACGGATCCTCGCATCCGTTCTCCGCCGCCACCCCAAACCGGCCCCCACCCCTCAAACCTTCTACCTCATCCACACCCAGCCCTCTCCCGCACCCAAGAAGGTGCCCCATGACTGATCAAGAACGCCTCTCCACCCTGCAAAGCTACGCCTGGACCCTCGAGCTCCTCGGCGAAGCCCTGGTCCAGCACGACGAAATGCTGGAGTGCGAACACAACCCGCGCCTGAGCTTTCGCAACACGGCAGGCATCCACCAGGCCATCCGCATCATTAGCCGCCTCGCCAGTGAGCAATGCGCAAAAGTGAGCCTGATGCAGGGCAACGCCGCTGAAAGCGACCTCGGTCACTAACCTGTGATACCGCTGAATGCTGGCGCGGTCGAACTGCGTTTTATCGACCGACGCCAGCGGCAGGGATGGGGCGCTACCTCGCAGCAGCAAATGTGTTCGGTCACCGCGCAAAGCCTGTTTCCAGCTTTTGCTGGAATATATGTTTTGGTGGTCTTCACGCTGGAAAGGCGGTGTACCTGGACGCCTTCGAGTGGGTCGAGCTGCCCAACACCCTGGGCATGGTGATGCACGCCGACGGCGGCTACCTCGGCTCCAAGCCCTATTGCGCCAGCGGTCGCTACATCCAGCGGATGTCCGATCACTGCGCCGCCTGCCGTTACCGGGTGGACCATGCGACCGAGGACGATGCGTGCCCGTTCAACGCGTTGTACTGGCACTTCCTGATGCGCCATCAGGACCGCCTGGGCCGCAATCCGCGTATGGCCATGGCCTATCGCAACCTGCATCGCATGGATGAGTCCCGCGTCGCTGCGCTCTGGAGTCGTGGCGAGCAGTTGCTGGCGCGGATGGATGCCGGAGAGTCGCTGTGAAAAAGTCCCATCTTCCGCAGAAGACTTGCGTGGTATGCGGCCGGCCATTCGCCTGGCGGCGTCGCTGGGCACGTTGCTGGGAGGAGGTGCGCTACTGCTCCGAGCGCTGCCGGCTTGCACGAGCTTCTTATTGCAATCAGAGACCTTTCGCACACCCGTGATGCTTGCGATAGCAGGCGCAGAGGGATAAATTGCCCCCGTCGCGGCCAATTCCGCGACCGGGTTTGGCGACCCGTACGAAAAGGCGCAACGGCGCCCCGATCACGATTGCAGGCGCTTTTTTTTGCGTCCGCAGTTTCGTGTAATGGCGGCTGTGCGTGGGAGACCTTCGGGTCTGCCGAGTTCCTTTTCCTCGGTTCGCCAACCTGCGCACAGCTGCCACCCTAACCGTTTGGCGACGGTCAGCGTGGTGCTTCAACTGAAAAGGACCTCATGCATGCTTACCTTAAGTCCATCAAGGATCCTCGCATCCGCTCTCCGCCTCCGCCCCAAGCCGGCCCACACCCCTCCAACCTTCTACCCCATCCACACCCACCCCGCACCCAAGCAGGTGCCCCATGACTGATCAAGAACGCCTCTCCACCCTGCAAAGCTACGCCTGGACCCTTGAACTGCTCGGCGAAGCCCTGGTCCAGCACGACGAAATGCTGGAGTGCGAACACAACCCGCACCTGAGCTTTCGCAACACCGCAGGTATCCATCAGGCCATCCGCATCATCAGCCGCCTGGCCAGTGAGCAATGCGCAAAAGTTAGCTTGATGCAGGGCAACGCCGCTGAAGGCGACCTCGCTCAGTAACCTGTGATACCGCTGAATGCTGGCGCGGTCGAACTGCGTGTTGTCGACCGACGCCATCTTTCATCGCGCTCTTGCTTGATAGGCAGCTGGGCAGCGGGAGGTCAAAAACCACAGGATCAAAGCGCTAGCGCTGATCGAAGCGCCCAGCAGGCTAACGGCAGGCCATCCCCAGCGCTCATAAGCCTGAGTCGCAGCCACCGCGCCGAGTGCGCTACCGGCGGAATAGAAAAACATGTAGGCCCCAACCATGCGGCTTTGGGCATCCGGTCGTGCGGCAAAAATCAGACTCTGGTTGGTGACGTGAACGGCCTGGACGGCGAAGTCGAGCAGAATCACGCCGCAGACAAGGGCGAACAGTGAGGTCTGGGCGAAGCTGATGGGTAACCATGAAAACGTCAGCAGGCCCAACGCGAGGCCGCTGACGCGTTGGCCGAGCCCTTGGTCTGCCCAGCGGCCGGCCCTCCGGGCGGCTAATGCACCGGCCACACCTGCCAGGCCGAATAGGCCGATAATCGTGTGGGACAGCGCGAGCGGTGGGGCGCTCAATGGCAATACCATCGCGGTCCACAATACGGAAAACGCGGCGAAGATAAGCAGTGCCAGCAGCCCGCGGATCTGCAACACAGGCTCGGTGAGCAGCAAATCGAATAGCGAGCGGATCAGCCCTGCATACGTGCCGCCAGCCTGTCGCGATGGGGTATCGGGCACGCATTTGAACAGCACCGCAGCGAGGCTCAGCATCAGGCCTGAGGAGACAAAATAAACCGCGCGCCAACCGGCCAGATCAGCGATCAACCCCGACATGAAACGCGCCAGAAGAATGCCCATGACAATGCCGCTGGTGACCGTACCGACGGCCTGGCCACGTTGTGAAGGCGTTGCCAGCACCGCCGTATAGGCGACCAGTACCTGGACGACCACCGCCATCAAACCCACGATGACCATGGCGCCCAGCAAAAACAGCCAAGTCTGCGACGCGCCGACCGCCGCTAGCGCCATGGCAGACAGAAGGGTCTGGCTCAGCACCAGCCGCTTGCGATTGACCAGGTCACCCAATGGCACCAGAACCAGTAGCCCCAGTGCGTAACCGACTTGAGTCATGGTGACCACGATACCAATCAGCCCTGATACTACACCGAGGCTCTTGGCCATCGAGTCGAGCAGAGGCTGGGCAAAGTACACGTTGGCGACCGCCAATCCACAGGTCACCGAGAACAGCAGGGTGAGCGATGCAGGAAGGCCGGATGGTTGTTTGTCGCCACTGTGATCTTCACTCGAAGGAATCTGCGCTGAGCGGGATGCTGATAAGCGACGCGTCGGTGACTCGAACTCGGCTGTCATTACGTCTTCCCTGTCGGTAATCTGGTTTCAAATTGCAACTTGATTGAATTCTTGCTCGCTCTTGTTTTAAATTGCAACCAGAATTGCGCAGGTCACCCGACCGCACCGATAGTCTCGTCGTTCAGAAGGTAGAAGCATGGCCGAAGCCCTTTCGCCCCACAGTCGTGAATGCCCGGTCGCCAGATCGCTCGAGGTGATCGGTGATCGTTGGTCGCTCATGATCATTCGGGATGCGTTCGACGATATCCGCCGCTTCAGCGAATTTCAGAAGAGCCTGGGGGTCGCCAAAAACATCCTGGCATCGCGACTCAAAGCGCTGGTTGAAGTAGGGGTGTTCGAGATATGTCCGGCGTCGGACGGCAGTGCCTACAAGGAATACGTGCTAACGGACAAAGGGCGGGAGATTTTTCCGATTGTGGTCAGCCTGCGGCAGTGGGGCGAGCGGTTTCAGTTTGAGCCGGATGAGACGCGCTCGGTGCTGCTGGACAATGCATCCGGCCAGCCGTTGATGACGATGGCTGTCCGTTCTGCCAGCGGCGAACTGCTTGGGCCGGCTGATTGTCACCGAGTCAGGGTTGTCGCTGAAAAGGCCTGAGTTGGCAGAGCATCGCCGGCTTGTCGTGGCGACGAACCGGGGCGATACAGGCAGCGCGGTGTATGGCACCGGCTTTGCCGGTGATCGCCGGCAAGCCGGCTCCCACAAGGATCACGCAGGCTTTTTAGATATTGAGCAAGACAGTTGCTCCCACATGAACCTCGCCGATCTTGAGATCGCTACCGTACCTGTGGGAGCTGGCTTGCCAGCGATGAGGCCGGTACAGCAACAATGACCACTGTTCTATTTCCGACAGCGCAGCCGAAGGTACTGTGCGCGTGAGACCTCCTCACCAACTCGCTCCACCATACTGTTTCGCAAGCTTCTCGAATTTGGAGCAGGCATTGTAGGTGGCCACATCATCGACCAGATTGGACGCGCAGCGGCCATAAGCGACCAACTCGTACACCTGCAGGCCGTGGCGCTTGGTCAGGTAGTACTCCACCGGTAACAGCTGAGCCATGTAGCCGACTTCCAGGTGCGAATCTTCAATGGCCTTCCTGACCTGCTTCTGATCACCACTTCGGTCGACTTCCTTGAACAGCATGTTGAATGTCCAGGCAGTACGCCCAGTGCTCTGCAAACTGGTGCGCAAATAGGATTTGGCGCGCTCCGAGTCGCCGGCTATGGCGTAAGCCATGGCCAGTTTGTTGGTGACGGCGACATTGCCCTGCAGTGTCTTGGGCATCGGTTGAGCTTCAATTTTCGCCAATGTCGCCTTGAGCTGTGCTTGGTTGCTGGAGACCAGATCATTCAGGCGGAACAGGTAGTCGGTCGAAGAAAACACCGGCAGTGGCCCACCCTGGCGGCGCCGGCGCTGCTCGGGCGGCAGGCTGGCGGCAAGTTTCATGATGGGTTCCAGCCGGTTCTCGGACGATTGATAGATGCTCTCGTCCACGCCGCTCAGGGCCTTGCTGCAGCCTCGCAGGTTGAATTGATAATTGCCGTTCTTGCTCGTGACGCAATTAGGCGTCTGCGGAGCTTTTGCCAACAGTGCGCCTTCGCTGTATCGCCCGAGACGACGAATAGCCATTTTCAGGCCATCGAGAGAATATCCAGCCTTGAGCAGCAACTGCGCAGAGAAACCGTCTGCGGCAATTTCCTGATCCTGATTCCAGCGCCGGTAGACGAGGCCTTTGGTGACGTCATCCACAGTCTCGCCCAGCAGCAGTGTGTAACCGCCCGCCCCAGTGGCCCAGCCAGCCAGTTTGGCCATGTCCAATGCGATCTGTTGCTGGCTGCCCTTGGTGGTGTCGCCCTGATAGACATGCCCGAGTTCGTGCGCGATAACCGCAGCCACCTCGTCTTCGGAACCCGCCTGGGCGATCAGCCCGGCCGACACCACGATGGTTGTCGTCGAGAGGGAATAGGCCTCATAGCCACTGAACGAGTCGACGACCACAACGCAATCGCACGGCTTACCCCAAGCGTCCTCGAGGCGCTGGCGAATGCGCTGCACAAAACCGATCAGGTTCGGGTCCAGAATCGGAGTGCGGTCCATTTGTCGCAATAGCCGGATGTCATTGATATTGACCTTCCGATCGGCGCCTTCCAGTGGTTTCAGCGGGCTGTACTTGGGGTCGACAGCACAGCCGGAAAGCACCACAAGTGCCAGTGCGAGCAAGCAGCATCCCAGCTTGGTCATTTGCATCCTTCGCCCGCTCCTTTGACGCTTGCATAGGTTGCGTCGCTGGGCAGGGTCACAGGGATGGTGCTGCAGGAGTCGACCACCAGTTTCTCATTCACCAACTCCACGTCGGCACGCGAAACCCTCCATGCCCCGGTGCCTTGGCGGAACTCCAGGCGATCGACTCCCACGGCCTTGGCCGGTAGTGGGTAGGACAAATTCCCCAACTGCGATACCCATCGATGTTCACCGCCCTTGGCAGCCTCGACCTCAACCTGATCGGGGTTGGTAATCCGTTGGATCCGCAGTGTCTCGGCCGAGACGGAAGCGATGCTCAGGCTAGCGAGCAGTAGCAGGTAGATCGGAGTGCGATTTTTCACCAGGTGCGTCCTTGTAATTTGACTCAGTCGCCGCGATTGCTCCCCTCAGTATCGGTAGGAAGGCCACCAAGGACATCCACCCTTCGGGAGCGACACGCAGCTCGTAGCACAGATAGAAAGTTAACGAGACCATCACTAGGGTGAGCAGGGTTAAACCCCCACCAATGAGTAAGCTCAGTACAAGCGAATCGCTCGTGGCTTCAGCCGCCTTCCGAACCTGGCCCCGGTAACCAAGCGTGCCGAACCGCCACATCCAGTACACAATTGCTGCAGAAAAACAGACGGAGATTGGGATTTTAGAGTCGCTTTCTCGTACGTAGCTCTGGCCCAGTTCATTCAAGTTCGCCAATGCATTGGCGTGCAGGTATACGCCAGCCACCTGCCCATAAAGTGGCGAGGCAACATAGTCGTTCAGGCTTGGCATGACGTTCCCCACCAGCACCACGAACGGTTCGCCGGGCTTGAGGTGTGGCGGCCTGAGGCTAACCGGGTGCTCTGCGTACAGCTGTGACAACCGCACCTGATGCACAGGCATGCATTCGGCAGGCGGGTTATGCGCTTCTGCTTCGAAGCCAAATAGCCGGTTGCGAATGGCTGCGACATCCTGCCAAGTGTTCTGCGATCCGGCTCGGCAGTCGTCCGTGTCCGTGATACTCCACTGAATGGCCAGGTCAGGCAGGTTTGTCGAATCGATCCAGTGGCAATCATCACCCCGCGCCCTGCATAGCGCTTGGTAGAGTGCACTGGCCGCCGTTGCTACAGGTTTAGCGCCTGCCGTTTCTGCCAGAGGCGCCTGCAACGGGTAAAGGTCGCCGCTACCTTCCCAGGCTGAGACTGCCAGTGGCGTGGGCTGCAGCTGTTCGCGGGACTGTTGGGACATCGGCACGAATTTGCCGCCACCGGCCAGGTAAATTCTCGATGCAGAGGGGTTCTCGTCCAGCCGCTTCAAGATGCGGCCGAGCTGCCCCAAGTCTCCGCTAGTGGTGCGTGGGCGCTCGAAGAAGATGTCGTAGAAAATAGCTGCGGGGGCGGCCTCACCGTCTTTCGGTAGAGCAAGGTCACGCAGGATTCGCCCATGGTCCGCATAGGTCAGCGGCCAGTCATTGGCCGCCATCCAACCCTGTCCGTCATTGTTCAACCCAGCGATGCTCGGGTAATCGATGGCCACGACCGTTACGGGGGCAGGGGCGACAGGTTGAGCGAACGCACGGAACCGCCCGAGCTGATCCGACAATGCCTTGTCCGCAGCAGAGGACAGGCCGAACGGGTCACTGAACATGACCCACGAGGCAAAGAGAAGATAAAGCCCTAGACGAACAAGTGGGAGCCGACGCACCAGTTCAAGTTTGGTGTCTGCCACTTTGATGGACGGAGCAAATTTTCTTCGCGCGTAACGCTTTGCATTACGACAACAACGCACAACAAATCCTCACCCATCACTCCGTGATGTCATATGGCCACTTGATGGCAAAGTGTATCCAAACGCTTCACATTGTGTAAATTCAAATGGATCGTCACGGCTCGGCAGCGCACACCCGCTGCCCCTTTTCCCCCGCTACCGCTCGAACACAGTGATTGTGTTCGATCACCGCACAAAGCCCGCAAATCCTGGGTAAAACCTGAGCACATCCGGCCGATCGTACGGGCAGTCCACCACCTGCCGGTAACCCGCCATGTCCGTACGCAGCCTCAACATCGCCACTCGCTCCTACCTAAGCTTCAGTCTGATCGCCGTGCTGGTGGTCATCCTCGGCCTGTTCTCCATCGACAAAATCTCCACCATGCGCGAAGCGGTGGTGTACACCGAGCAGGTCACCAACGCCGGTACCCGCTACCTGGGCGAGATCCGCAGCCATATGCTGGGCCTGCGGGTCATCACCATGCGCATGACCCTCGCCCGGGCCCCGGCACAGTTGGCGCCGACGCTGACGCGACTGGAAGAGCTCAAGGGGCTGCTGGATGCCGGGATGAAGGACTACAGCGCTGTGGCACCGCCTTCGAGCCAATCCGCCTTCGTCGAAATGCAGCAATTGATCGGTAAGTACCGCGTGCTGATCGACCAGTACAAGCTGCTGTCCGACCAGAACCAGGTGCCGCAGATGCAGGCCATGCTCAGCGGTGAGATGCAGGACATCTCCAACCGTATCGGCGAGCTGTACGACACCCTGGTCAAGTCCAGCCGCGAAGCCGCTGCACGCTACACCGCCGATGCCAGCGCCGTTTACCAACGCGCCCTGTACCTCACCTACACGATTCTGGGCTTGGTGCTGGTGCTGACCGTCAGCCTGGCCTGGCTGCTGACCCGCAGTATCGTCAGCCCGCTGCGCGAGGCCATCGATGTGGCGCAGGGCATTGCCGGGGGCAACCTGGCTCGTGTGGTGCGCACCCATGGCCGCGACGAGGCCACGCAACTGATGACAGCCCTGGCGGCAATGCAGGACAGCCTCAAGGATGCGCTGCGGTTGATCGCCGACTCGTCCCAGCAACTGGCGGCGGCCAGTGAGCAGATGTCCGCCATCACCCGGCAGACTTCCAGCGACCTCAACCGCCAGAGTGACGAGATTCAGCTGGCGGCCACGGCGGTCACCGAGATGAGCGCGGCGGCGGAGGAGGTCGCGCACAACACCGTGAGCACGTCCGAGGTGTCCCGGCAGTCCGAGGACGCCGCGCGTCTTGGCCGTGAGCGGGTAGGGCAGGTGATCAGCTCGATCGACAGGATGAATGACAATGTCGGTGAGGCCTGCCGACAGATCGGCGAGCTTTCGGAGCAGTCCCAGGAAGTGGGCAAGGTGCTCGATGTGATCGGTGCCATTGCCGGGCAGACCAACCTGCTGGCGCTCAACGCCGCCATCGAGGCGGCGCGGGCGGGTGAGGCTGGGCGAGGTTTTGCGGTAGTGGCCGATGAAGTGCGGGCGCTGGCGGCGCGTACCCAGAGCTCGACGCTGGAGATCGAGGAAATGGTCAACGCCATCCGCAACGGCACCGCCCGTGTGGTGACGTCGATGCAGAGCAACAGCCAGCAAGTGCGCGAAACGTTGGAAGTGGCCGAGCTGGCAGGGCAGGCCCTGGATGAGATCACCTCGGGTGCGAGCACCATCCACGAGCGTAACCTGGTGGTGGCCAGCGCCACGGAAGAACAGGTGCAGGTCGCGCGCGAGATCGACCGCAACTTGCTGAACATCCGCGACCTGTCGCTGCAGACCTCCGACGGCGCCAGCCAGATCAGCACCGCCAGTCAGGAACTGGCCAGCTTGTCGATCGGGCTTAACGACATGATGAAGCGCTTCCGCTTCTGATGCTCAGCGGGGGTTGCGCTTTGTATATGGATATCCGTATATTCGTTTATCCATATGTTAAGGGCAGCCCCCATGATCACGCCTACCGAGGTCTTCAAAAGCCTGGCCGATGAGACCCGCGCCCGCGCCACCTTGCTGATCGCCAGCCTGGGTGAGCTGTGTGTCTGTGAGTTGATGTGCGCGCTCAGCGATAGCCAACCCAAGATCAGCCGTCACCTGGCGCAGCTGCGCAGCAGTGGTCTGTTGCTGGACCGCCGCCAGGGCCAGTGGGTGTATTACCGCCTCAACCCGCAACTGCCCGCCTGGGTGCACGAGATGTTGCAGGTAACGCTGCAGGCCAACGCCGAGTGGCTGCAGGACAACACCTCGCGCCTGCAGAACATGAACGACCGCCCCGTCCGCGCCAGCGCCTGCTGCTGAACCCCTTCGAGATCGTGCCCATGCTGGTTGCTGCTGCTGTCTTCATCTTCACCCTCATCCTGGTCATCTGGCAGCCGAGAGGCCTCGGCGTCGGCTGGAGTGCCGCGCTGGGTGCGATCATCGCCTTGGCCGTCGGCGCGGTGTCGCTGCACGACATTCCCACGGTGTGGGCCATCGTCTGGAACGCCACGGCCACCTTCATTGCGATCATCATCATCAGCCTGCTGCTGGATGAAGCCGGCTTCTTCGAGTGGGCAGCGCTGCATGTGGCGCGCTGGGCCGGTGGTGACGGGCGCAGGCTGTTCGCCTTCATCGTGCTGTTGGGCGCGGCGGTATCGGCGCTGTTCGCCAACGACGGTGCGGCGCTGATTCTCACGCCCATCGTCATGTCGATGCTGCTGGCCCTGCGCTTTTCGCCCGCCGCGACCCTGGCCTTCGTCATGGCCGCTGGCTTCATTGCCGACACGGCGAGCCTGCCGCTGGTGGTGTCCAACCTGGTCAACATCGTTTCGGCGGACTACTTCGGCCTGGGCTTTGCCGAGTACGCGTCGGTGATGGTGCCGGTGAACCTGGCCAGTGTGGCGGCCACGCTGCTGGTGCTGTTCATGTTTTTCCGTCGCGACCTGCCGGCGCAGTATTCGCTGGAGGCGCTCAAAGCGCCCAAAGCAGCCATCCATGACCGTGCCACCTTCATCGTCGGCGGATGGATGCTGCTGGTGCTGTTGACGGGCCTGTTCGTGCTGGAGCCGCTGGGTATTCCGGTCAGCGCGGTGGCGGCCGTGTGTGCGGCGATTCTGTTCGCGGTGGCCGCCCGTGGCCACCGTATTTCCACCCGCCGCGTGCTGCGCGAAGCGCCCTGGCAGGTGGTGATTTTCTCGCTGGGCATGTACCTGGTGGTGTACGGGCTGAAAAACGCCGGCCTCACTGACTTCCTCAGCATGTTGCTCGAGCGCTTGGCCGGGCAGGGCCTGTGGAGCGCGGCCATCGGTACCGGCCTGCTTTCGGCGTTGCTGTCTTCGGTGATGAACAACATGCCCAGCGTGCTGGTCGGGGCGTTGTCGATCCACGGCAGCGGTGTGGATGGGCTGGTGCGCGAGGCGATGATCTACGCCAACGTCATCGGCTGCGACCTGGGTCCGAAGATCACCCCCATTGGCAGCCTCGCCACGCTGCTCTGGCTGCACGTGCTGGAGCGCAAGGGTATGCGCATCACCTGGGGTTACTACTTCAAGGTCGGCATCTTGCTGACCCTGCCGGTTCTGTTGATCACTCTTTCGGCCCTGGCTCTGCGCCTGAGCCTCTGAAGCCGTTACCACGCGAAGGAGCAACCCATGCAAGTCCTGTTCATGTGCACGGCCAATAGCTGCCGCAGCATTCTGTCCGAAGCCCTGTTCAACCACCTGGCGCCGGCGGGGTTCACTGCGGTGAGTTCGGGCAGCTTCCCCAAGGGCCAGGTGCTGCCGCGCAGCCTCGTCACCCTGCAGCAGGCCGGTATTTCCATCGAAGGGCTGAGCAGCAAGGGCAACGACGCCTTCGAGGGCAACCCGCCGGACATCGTCATCACGGTATGCGACAAGGCTGCCGGTGAAGCGTGCCCGGTGTACTTCGGCCCGGCGCTGAAAGCCCATTGGGGGCTGGAAGACCCATCCGATGTGGTGGGTGACGAGGCGTCGATTGACGCCGCTTTCCGGGCCACGCTGGCGCGCATCGAGCAGCGCTGCAACGCCTTCTTCGCACTTCCCTTCGACACGCTCGGGTGTGATGAGCTCAAGCGTGAGCTGGATCGCATCGGTACGCTCTAGGAGGACACATGTCAGAGCAACTTCCCAATCTCGACCTTTCCCTGTTCGAGACGCCTTCGGGCACCGTCCAGGCCAGCGACCACAAACCGCGCATCCTGCTGCTTTACGGGTCGACCCGCGAACGCTCGTTCAGCCGCCTGCTGGTCGAAGAAGCGGCACGCCTGCTGGAGCATTTCGGCGCTGAGGTGCGGGTGTTCAACCCATCCGGCCTGCCCTTGCCAGATGACGCTCCTGTCGAGCACCCCAAGGTGCAAGAGCTGCGTGAACTGGTGCTGTGGTCGGAGGGGCAGGTGTGGTGCTCACCGGAGCGCCATGGCGCGATGTCGGCCGTGTTCAAGGCGCAGATCGACTGGATTCCCCTGGCCCTCGGAGCGGTTCGCCCCACTCAGGGCAAGACCCTGGCGGTGATGCAGGTGTGCGGTGGGTCGCAGTCGTTCAACGTGGTGAACCAACTGCGCGTGCTTGGGCGTTGGATGCGCATGTTCACCATCCCCAACCAGTCTTCGGTGCCCAAAGCCTACCTGGAGTTCGACGACGCCGGCCGCATGAAGCCTTCGCCCTATTACGACCGGGTCGTCGATGTGATGGAGGAACTGGTGAAGTTCACCTTGCTGCTGCGTGACCGCGCGGAGTTTCTGGTTGACCGTTATTCCGAGCGAAAGGAAAGCGCCGAGCAGCTTTCGGCGCGCGTGAATCAGCGTTCGATCTGATTTCGTGATCGCCGCTTTGAGCAAGGCACGTAGGCCTTGCTCAAGCCCGCACCCACCGCGGCACCAGCCGCACATAGATCAACTCACTCACCAGCTCCACCAGCGTCTGGGTAATCACCGCCGCCGCTGCCAACCCGCGCAGCTCTTCCGGTAGCGCCAACGCAAGGGGCAGCACCACCAGCGAGTTGCGTGTCGAGGCGCTGAAGGTCACCGAGCGCGCTTCGGCCACTGGCAAGCGGAACAGCCGCGCCGACACGAAGCCAACGACTGGCGCCAGCAGCATGAAGCCGATGTACACCGGAATCACCGGCAGCAGGCTGTTGAAGTCTCGCATCACCATTGTGATCTGTGAGCCGATCACCACCACCAGTACCAGCGCCATGGCCGGCACGGGCATCCACGCCCAAGCGTCGTTCCACGCCGACACGACTCGGCTGCGGCGGGCGCTGGCGCTGGTGAGCACGGCGAGCATCATCGGCAGCACGATCAGCAGCACGAAGGCTTCCACGAACGGGGCAATGGAGACCGTCACTTGCGCGCCACTGCCGAGCATCATCGCCAGGTAAACGGGCAACAGCACCAATTGCACCAACAGCAGGACGGGGGTGGCCGCGAGGGTCAGGCGTGAGTCGCCTTTGCCGATGTGTGTGAACACCACCACGTAATCGATGCACGGCGTCAGCAGTACCAGCAGGGCGCCTACAAGGATTGCCGGGTGCGAAACCAAGCCACGGGTGATGCCCCACACCAGCAACGGCACCAGCACGAAGTTGGCCAGTAGCAGTGCAGCCATGAAGCGGCGGTTGTTCAAGCTTTGGCGCAGGTCAAGGAAGGGTATTTGCAGAAACATCGCGTACATCAGCACGGCGATGGCGGGGGTGACCAAGGCTTGGAGGTGGCGCGCGGTGTCGGTGGCCAACAGGCCGAAGACGACGGCGGCGATCACGGCGGCGAAGTACACCGGGATCTGGTGGGTTTCGAGTTGCTCTCTGGTCACGGAGTGGCCTGTGCTCGGGGGCTTGGAAGGGGCACAGGGTAATACAGGAGGGCGGGGATTTGTGTTGGGCGGTGCCGGGCCTCCACCTGCCGATCGATTTGTAGCGCTGATGAGATCGAGCGCCGCCCGCGCGGCGCATCGCGAGCAAGGCTCGCTCCTACGTTTGTTTACGGCCAATAACACCTGTGACAGACGCGCGCGACCGCCTTGTTTGTACGACGCGATACCGCGCCATGCGCCAAGGCGTTCGCGCGCAAATCCCACAGGCATAACTGGCCCGAAACAAACGTAGGAGCGAGCCTTGCTCGCGATGCGCCGCGCGGGCGGCGCTCGATTTACGCATCCACCCACATCTCAAGGCGAACCCCACCACCCACAAAAAAGCCCGGCACAAGGCCGGGCTTTCTCACATCAGGCAATCGCCAATCAGTTGCCGTAAACCGGCAGCTTCTTGCAGATGGCCTTGACCTTTTCACGCACGGCGTCGATGACCGCTTCGTTGTTCAGGTCAGCCAGGATGTCGCAGATCCAGCCGGCCAGCTCGCGGCACTCGGCTTCCTTGAAACCACGGGTGGTGACGGCTGGGGTGCCGAAACGCAGGCCCGAGGTGACGAACGGCGAACGTGGGTCGTTCGGGACCGAGTTCTTGTTGACGGTGATGAAGGCTTTGCCCAGCGCGGCGTCAGCGTCCTTACCGGAGATTTCCTGCTTGATCAGCGACAGCAGGAACAGGTGGTTCTGGGTGCCGCCGGAAACGACGTCGAAACCACGCTCGATGAACACGCTGGCCATGGCCTGGGCGTTTTTCACCACTTGCTGCTGGTAGGCCTTGAACTCAGGCTGCAGGGCTTCCTTGAAGCAGATCGCCTTGGCAGCGATGACGTGCTCCAGCGGGCCGCCCTGGGCGCCTGGGAAGACGGCGGAGTTCAGCTTCTTCTCGATCTCTTCGTTCTTGCGAGCGAGGATCAGGCCGCCACGCGGACCACGCAGGGTCTTGTGGGTGGTGGTGGTGACCACGTCGGCGAACGGAACCGGGTTCGGGTACACGCCAGCGGCAACCAGGCCGGCAACGTGGGCCATGTCGACGAACAGGTAGGCACCGACCTTGTCGGCGATGGCGCGGAAGCGGGCGAAGTCCAGGACCTGGGAGTAGGCCGAGAAGCCGGCAACGACCATCTTCGGCTTGTGCTCGACAGCCAGGCGCTCGACTTCGTCGTAGTCGATCAGGCCGTTGGCGTCGATGCCGTACTGGATGGCGTTGTACAGCTTGCCCGAGGAGCTGACGGAAGCACCGTGGGTCAGGTGGCCACCGTGTGCCAGGCTCATGCCCAGGATGGTGTCACCGGCCGACAGCAGGGCCAGGTAGACGGCGGCGTTGGCCTGGGAGCCGGCGTGCGGCTGAACGTTGGCGTAGTCGGCGCCGAACAGCTCTTTAGCGCGGTCGATGGCCAGTTGCTCGACCACGTCGACGTATTCGCAACCACCGTAGTAGCGCTTGCCCGGGTAGCCTTCGGCGTACTTGTTGGTCAGTACGGAGCCTTGGGCTTCCATGACGGCGGGGCTGGTGTAGTTTTCAGAAGCGATCAGCTCGATATGCTCTTCCTGGCGCAGAGCTTCTTGCTGCATGGCTTCGAAGAGCTCGGCGTCGTACTTGGCAATAGTCAAATCACGGCTGAACATGGCGGTCCTCAAGGATCGGGCTGAATTGGGGGGGCATTCTAACCGATTGATTCGCGCCTGGCATATGAAGTGGCATCAAGTCGCGGACCAATGGCCTTCATGTTGTATCCCGCGCCGTGTCTGGGCTGGCTGGACGCGGGAGTTGACTCAAAGGTCCGTTTTTGCGGGCCGCTGTGCACCCTCATCGCCGGCAAGCCGGCTCCCACATGGAACGCGCAGGGCTTGAGGTCACTGCAGTACCTGTAGGAGCCGGCTTGCCGGCGATGGGGCCGTTACCGGCGATACATCACTGGAACATGAACAACGTCTCGTTGCTGAACTGCGCCTCGAACTGGTTGGCCGGCATCGGCCGCCCGAACAGGTAACCCTGCACTTCGTCGCAGCCGTGCTCACGCAGGAATTCCAGCTGCTCATGGGTCTCCACGCCCTCGGCGATCACCGCCAGGTTCAGGCTGTGGGCCATGGCGATGATTGCCCGGGCGATCTGTGCATCCTGCTCACCTTCGGGCAGGCCGTCGACGAACGTGCGGTCGATCTTCAGCACGTCGATGGGGAACTGCTTGAGGTAGTTGAGCGACGAGTAGCCGGTGCCGAAGTCGTCTACGGCGATGCTCAGGCCCAGGTTCTTCAGGCTGTCCAGAATCTGCATCGCTTCGTTCACCTCGCGCATCAGGATACTTTCGGTCAACTCCAGCTCCAGGCACGCCGGCGGCAGGCCGGTTTCTTCCAGAATGGTGGCGATCCGCGTGCCCAGTTGGCCGTCGGAGAATTGCCGCGCGGAAATGTTCACCGACACTTTCGGCACACGCACTTTCTCCTTGTGCCAGGTCTTCAACTGGCGGCTGGCCTCGCGCAGCACCCAGTCGCCTACATCCACCACCAGGCCCAGCTCTTCGATGACCGGGATGAAGTCGCCCGGCGGCACCAGGCCACGGGTCGGGTGGCGCCAGCGCAGCAGGGCTTCGGCGCCGGTCAGGCGCTTGCCGTCGCCGCTGAACTGCGGTTGGTAGTAAAGAATGAACTCGTTCTGCTCCAGGGCATGGCGCAGGTCGCTTTCCAGCTCCAGACGCTCCAGGGCGCTGGCGTTCATCTCGGCCTGGTAGAACTGGAAGTTGTTCTTGCCGCGCTCCTTGGCGTGGTACATGGCCGTGTCGGCGTTCTTCATCAGCTGGCTCAGCTCGCTGCCGTCCTGCGGACTGAGGGCGATGCCGATACTGGCGGTGACGAAGAACTCGCGGCCTTCCAGCACGAACGGCCGCACCAGGCTGGCGAGGATGTTCTCGGCCACATGGATGGCGCGGTTCAGCGCCATTTCGCGGGTGGCGCGGGGTTGCAGCAACAGGGTGAACTCGTCGCCACCCATGCGTGCCACGGTGTCGTCGTCATCGACACAGGCCAGCAGGCGCAGGGCCATGTCCTTGAGCATGCGGTCGCCCGCGGCATGGCCGAGCGAGTCGTTGATCGGCTTGAAACGGTCCAGGTCGAGGAACATCAGCACCACCCAGGCCTTTTGCCGCTCGGCCTGCTGCAGCGCGTTGTACAGGCGGTCCTGGAACAGCGTGCGGTTGGGCAGGTGGGTCAGGGCGTCGTAGTAGGCCAGGCGGTGAATGCGTTGCTCGCTGGCCTTGCGTTCGCTGATGTCGGTGAAGAAGCACACGTAGCTGGCCAGGTCGCCCTCGTCGTCGAGCACGGCGGTAATGCCGACCCAGGCCGGGTAGGGCTCGCCATTGCGGCGTTTGAGCCACACTTCGCCTTCCCAGCTGCCGCGCTGGTGCAACTGCTTGAGCACATAGTGCAGGTGGCCTTCCTGCTGTTCGTCGACGGTCAGCATGCCCGGCAGTTGGTCGAGCACTTCGCCCACCGCATAGCCGCTCACCCGGCTGAACGCTTCGTTGGCCTGGACGATGTAGCCGGCCGGGTCGGTGATCAGAATGGCCGAGGTCGAGTGCTCGAATACCGTGGCGGCCATGCGCAGGTCTTTTTCCGCACGGCGCTGCTGGCTGATGTCGCGACCAACCCCCAGCACACCTTCAAAGCGCTCGTGGTCGTCCCACACCAGCACCAGGCGCAGCTCGATGGGGATCTTGCGGCCATCGGCACGCATGCAGTCGAACAGGAACAGCTGGGTAGGCAGTTGGCTGCGCAGTTGTGCCAGTTGTTCACGGTCGCCCATGGCTTTGCTGACCCGCTCCATCAGGCTATAGATGCCGGTGAGCTGGGCTGGGTTGGCGATGATCGACTGCCAGCTGTTTTCAAAGATCCACTCGGGCTGGTAACCCAGCACTGCTTGTACCGAAGGGCTGACGTAGTTGAGTTGCAGCTGGCTGTCGGTGGAGAAGATCACGTCGCTGATGCTCTCGGCGAGCATGCGGTAGCGTTGTTCGCTGTCGCGCAGAGACTGGCTGGCCTCGATCTGTACGGTCACATCCTTGCCCACACCGATGATGCGGGTGACCTCGCCATCGGCGTCCCGGGTCAGTACCTGTTCGCGTATCTCGTAGCAGCGCCAGCCACCGTCACGGTGACGGAAGCGCAGTTGGCAATGCAGCGACTGGCTGTGGCCAGTGTCGCGTTGCTGCTGAAGCAGGGCCTGGTAGTGCGCGGCATCTTCGGGGTGCAGCAGCAGCTCCCAGAAACGGTCACCCATCTGCGCCAGCTCCGTGCGGTCGTAACCCAAGGTCTGGCCGAGGTGGCGGTTGCTGAAGATCATCCGCTTGGTCGAGACGTCCTGCACGTACAACTGGTCGGGCACGGTGCGCACCACATCCGACCAGAAACTTTCCCGCTCGAGCAACGACAGCTCCACCTGCTTGCGGCTGGTGATGTCGCTGATGCTCAGGATCACCGCCTGGTAGTTGCGCCGTTGCTGCGGCAGGCGGGCCATCAGCCACAGGTGCAGTTCGCCACCGAGCGGGGCGGGCAGGCGTACTTCCAGTTCAAGCAGGGGGCGCTGTTCTATCAGCGCGTCGATCAGTTGCATGCCGACGCTGTCGCGGCCATCGCCGCTGCCGTCGATCAGGCGTTGCCAGGCCCCTTCGTTGCAGTCGACGTTGAGTAGCTGGCGCGCCACCTGGTTGATTTCGGTGATCTTCAGCTCCAGCAGCAGCGAGCGGCGCAGGTTGGGGTCCAGGGCCAGGCTCTGCTTGAGTGCGGCGCGGTTGCGCAGGTGGTAGCGGTCAAGCTGGCCGGGCAGGCTGGACAGGTCGAGCACGCATAAGGCCACGCCAGTGCCTTCGAAAATCTCGTGGTAGCGGCGGCGGTCTTCCTGCAGGGCGCGCTGGCGCCGGCGCATGTTGATCAGCGCCAGCACCGGCAGCAGGGCGCAGAACAGCGCCAGCAGGCATTTACCCGCCAGCGCCGGCAGCAGCTTCTGCCGGGCAAGGCCTGCGTCGAACAGGCCGCGCAACTGCCAGGTGCTGTTGTCGATGAAGGCGAGCATCACGCTCTGCAGCGGGTCATCGCTTGTATGCGCCGGGGCGTGGCGTTCCAGGACGTCGCTGCTGCGGCTGTTCTCCAGCAGCCACAAGGGGTGCCCTGGGCCATCGAGGTGGATGGTGAGGGTCTTGTAGTAGGCCGGGGCGAGGCGCAGTAGCCAGTAGCCGCGATCCTGCTCGGCTGACTGGCGCAGCAGCAGGTAGACGATGCGGTTGTCGGCCGAGTTGGCGAAGAAGTACGCGCGGCCCTTGTTCAGCTCGACCAGTTCGCCAATCAACTGGCGGTCGGGGCTGCCGGCCCAGCTATCGCTGCGGATCGTACCGGCATCGTCGAGCCAGGCCATTTCACGCAAGTCTGGCAGGCGTTCGCGCAGGGTCTGCAGCAGACTGGGCAGTGCCGCGGGCGTCGGCGCTTTGACATAGGGCTGGACCACATTCACGGCCTCTTGGGCCTTGAGCGCCATGTTCAGGCTCAGGTGGTCCGCCAGGTCGGCGCTTGCCGCCAGGCTTTGTTGCCGAAGGTCGGCCTGGGTGTGACGGAACTGGGCAAACAGCTGCCACAGCAGCAAACCCAGCAGAACCAGGGCCAGCAGGGCCAGTGCACCTTTGACCGAGCCGCGCATGGACGTAGCGGGAGCGGTGGAGGCAGGGCGCTGCGAAGACGAGTGTGTGAGATCGGTCAAGCGGAGGTCCTGCGATTGGGCTGGCGATGGCAGGGTTTGATCATGCACGGTGTGTGCCGGAGACCGTGTCCGTACGGGCGTGGCGCACTATACGGCCGGACACCGGGAGCGGGCTAGCATGCCTGTCATTGTGGCAAAGTGCCAGCCAGCCTGTCCTGTGCCGACGGTCGCTGCTGAACCGGTGGGTTCGGCAAGCCCCTGCAACCTGTGCGAGAATGCCGCCCGCTTCAATGACAACGCATCGGAGATGTTCGGTTTTGGTTACCCACTATTCCACCAATGGCCTCGATTCCGCCTGCGGGCGCAGCAGTCAGACCCTTGTCAGCACTGCCGTGACCGAGGACGTATCCTGCAAGTCTTGCCAGCGTTCGCTGGACAAACCTGGCGCAGCCTCCGCGCCCAAGAGCAAGAGCCCGTCGCTGGCTGAACTGCGCAAGACCGCCAAAGCGGCCGCAGAGCCAGCTGCAGCACCGGCGGTCGTTGCGGCCAAGCCGGCCGCCAAGGTCGTCAGCGCACCTGCCGCCAAGCCAGCCAGTCCGGCCATGGCTGCCGAGCAACCGGCCCGCAGTGGCGGTTTCAGCGTGAAGGCCGCCTGGGCCGCGCGCCTGGCGGAGCAGGGTGACCGTTGCCGTTTGCCGCGTGGCAAGGCCAGGCAGCGTCACGTCTGACACATTCGCTACGTCTGTGCGGGCCTCTTCGCGGGTAAACCCGCTCCCACAGGGCCACCACAGCCCATGGACAGCCCCAAGAAGCTGGACACAAATCCAACCTTTGGGGCAATCCACCTGTGGGAGCGGGTTTACCCGCGAAAGGGCCGTAGCGGACTATGTAAAGCCTCGCTGAATCCCCGCGACTTCATCCCCACCATCCGACCACCCTGTGCAACGCCGCGTCTTGGCGTAGAATGGTCGACTTTGTTCAATGACACCCCGTAAACACATCCCCCTGGTCACTCGGCCGGGGCGTACGTCGATGTCTTTACCTATCTGATAGAGGGCTTGGTTTTGGCTCAATACGTCTACACCATGCATCGGCTGAGCAAGGTCGTGCCGCCGAAGCGGGAAATTCTCAAGAACATTTCCCTGTCGTTCTTCCCTGGCGCCAAGATTGGCGTTCTCGGCCTGAACGGCGCGGGTAAATCGACCCTGCTGCGGATCATGGCGGGCGTCGACAAGGAATTCGACGGCGAAGCCCGTCCGATGCCCGACATCAACGTCGGCTACCTGCCGCAGGAGCCGCAACTGGACCCGAACAAGTCCGTCCGTGAAGTGGTCGAGGAAGCGGTCAGCGTGATCAAGGACGCCCAGGCTCGCCTGGACGAGGTCTACGCCGCCTACGCCGAGCCTGATGCCGATTTCGACAAGCTGGCTGCCGAGCAGGCCAAGCTTGAAGCCATCCTGCAGGCTGCCGACGGCCACAACCTGGAGCGTCAGCTGGACGTCGCCGCCGACGCCCTGCGCCTGCCGGCCTGGGACGCCCGCATCGAGCACCTGTCCGGTGGTGAGAAGCGCCGTGTGGCCCTGTGCCGCCTGCTGCTGTCGGCCCCTGACATGCTGCTGCTCGACGAACCAACCAACCACCTGGACGCCGACTCGGTGGCCTGGCTGGAGCGCTTCCTGCACGACTTCCCCGGCACCGTGGTGGCGATCACCCACGACCGTTACTTCCTCGACAACGTCGCCGGCTGGATCCTCGAACTGGACCGCGGCGCCGGTATCCCGTACGAAGGCAACTACTCGGGCTGGCTGGAGGCCAAGTCGGATCGTCTGGCGCAGGAATCCAAGCAGCAGAGCGCCCACGAGAAGGCCATGAAAGAGGAACTGGAGTGGGTGCGCAAAGGCGCCAAGGCCCGCCAGTCCAAGTCCAAGGCCCGTCTGCAGCGCTTTGAAGAAATGCAGTCGCAGGAATTCCAGAAGCGCAGCGAGACCAACGAGATCTACATCCCGGCCGGTCCGCGCCTGGGCGACAAGGTCATCGAGTTCAAGAACGTCACCAAGGGCTACGGCGATCGCGTGCTGATCGACAACCTGTCGTTCGCCATGCCGAAGGGCGCCATCGTCGGCGTGATCGGTGGTAACGGTGCCGGTAAGTCGACCCTGTTCCGCATGCTGATGGGCAAGGAGCAACCGGACTCGGGCAGCATCGAGATCGGCGAAACCGTGCAACTGGCTTGCGTCGACCAGAGCCGCGAAGACCTGGACGGCGGCAAGACCGTGTTCCAGCAGGTTTCCGACGGTTCCGACATGATCCGCATCGGCAACTACGAGATCCCATCGCGCACCTACGTTGGCCGCTTCAACTTCAAGGGCGGCGACCAGCAGAAGTTCGTCAAGGACCTCTCCGGTGGTGAGCGTGGCCGTCTGCACCTGGCGCTGACCCTGAAAGAGGGCGGCAACGTCCTGCTGCTCGACGAACCGTCCAACGACCTCGACGTCGAAACCCTCCGTTCGCTGGAAGAAGCCCTGCTGGACTTCCCGGGCGCCGCCATCGTGATTTCCCACGACCGTTGGTTCCTGGACCGTGTGGCCACCCACATCCTGGCGTACGAAGACGACTCGAACGTGGTGTTCTTCGAAGGTAACTACACCGAGTACGAAGCTGACCGCAAGAAGCGTCTGGGTGACGCTGCTGCCCAGCCGCACCGTGTACGGCACAAGAAGCTGGCCCAGTAAGCCGGTTCAAGCTGCACAGGAATGGGGCCCTTAGTGGCCCCATTTTTGTGCCTGGCTGGATAACGGGGATTGGCCCATTCGCGGGTAAACCCGCTCCCACAGGAACATCGCAAAACCTGGCATCAGCGGGGGCTCTGTGGGAGCGGCTTTAGCCGCGAAGAGGCCAGTTTGTTCAGCATAAAAGCGTTGGTTTTGTATACAATTATATAAAGCGCACCAAAAAATTCAGAAAAACGACATAACGCCCTGTTCCAGTGCGATTGCTTCTTGGTACATTCCAGAAAAAACCAATAAGTCCAATCCTCTTGGTGAGATGTCTACCATGATCGAATCTGTCGATAATTTCCTTGCGCGCCTGAAGCAGCGCGACCCTGCCCAGCCTGAATTCCACCAGGCGGTGGAAGAAGTGCTGCGCAGCCTGTGGCCCTTCCTGGAAGCCAACCCTCACTACCTCAAAGCCGGTATTCTCGAGCGCATGGTCGAGCCGGAGCGCGCTGTGCTGTTCCGTGTGTCGTGGGTCGATGACCAGGGCAAGGTTCAGGTCAACCGCGGCTACCGCATCCAGATGAGCAGCGCCATCGGCCCGTACAAAGGCGGCCTGCGCTTCCACCCGTCGGTGAACCTGGGCGTGCTCAAGTTCCTGGCCTTCGAACAGGTGTTCAAGAACTCCCTCACCTCGCTGCCCATGGGTGGCGGCAAAGGCGGCTCGGACTTCGACCCCAAGGGCAAGAGCGATGCCGAAGTCATGCGCTTCTGCCAGGCCTTCATGAGCGAGCTGTACCGCCACATCGGTGCGGACCTGGACGTGCCGGCCGGTGACATCGGCGTCGGCGCCCGCGAAATCGGCTTCATGTTCGGCCAGTACAAGCGTCTGGCCAACCAGTTCACCTCGGTGCTGACCGGCAAGGGCATGACCTACGGCGGCAGCCTGATTCGCCCGGAAGCCACCGGCTATGGCTGCGTGTACTTCGCCGAAGAAATGCTCAAGCGCCAGAACCTGCGTATCGATGGCCGTCGTGTGGCGATCTCGGGCTCCGGCAACGTGGCCCAGTACGCCGCACGCAAGGTGATGGACCTGGGCGGCAAGGTCATCTCGCTGTCGGACTCCGAAGGCACCCTGTACGCCGAAGCGGGCCTAACCGATGCCCAGTGGGACGCGCTGATGGAGCTGAAAAACGTCAAGCGTGGCCGCATCAGCGAGCTGGCCAGCCAGTACGGCCTGGAGTTCCGCAAGGGCCAGACCCCATGGGGCCTGCCGTGCGACATCGCCCTGCCATGCGCCACGCAGAACGAGCTGGACACCGAAGACGCCCGCACCTTGCTGCGTAATGGCTGCATCTGCGTGGCAGAAGGCGCCAACATGCCGACCACCCTGGAGGCTGTGGATATCTTCCTGGAAGCCGGCATCCTGTATGCCCCGGGCAAGGCCTCCAATGCCGGCGGCGTGGCCGTGTCGGGCCTGGAAATGTCGCAGAACGCCATGCGCCTGCTGTGGACCGCTGGTGAAGTGGACAGCAAGCTGCACAACATCATGCAGTCGATTCACCATGCGTGCGTGCACTACGGTGAAGAGGCGGACGGCAAGATCAACTATGTCAAAGGCGCGAACATCGCAGGCTTCGTGAAAGTGGCCGACGCGATGCTGGCTCAGGGCGTAGTTTGATTTAGGGTATCTGGGGCTGCTTTGCAGCCCAATCGCCGGCAAGCCAGCTCCCACAAGTATGTAGCCCAGCGCAGTACCTGTGGGAGCAACTGTCTTGTGTTGGCTGTACCGGCCTCATCGCCGGCAAGCCGGCTCCTACAGGAGCTGCAGTGATCTCAAGATCGTCGCGGTCCATGTGGGAGCCGGCTTGCCGGCGATTGGGCCGCGCAGCGGCCCCTTACCGCTCCCCTTCGATGTCGACCACCTCGATCAACTGATCCCCCGCCGGCCGCCGCCACATCACTTCATCCCCAGGCCCCGCGCCCAGCAAGGCCCGCCCCAGCGGCGACCCCCAGTTGATCAACCCACGGCTGGCATCGGCCTCATCCTCGCCAACCAGCTGCACCGCATGCTCCTGGCCCTGCTCATCGACGAATTTCACCTGGCTGCCGATCTGCACCTTGTCCCGCGAGGTTGCGGCAGGCACCACCTGCGCGCTCTGCACCCGCGCGCTGTAGTAGCGCAGATCACGCTCGGCATCGGCCAGGCGTTGCTTGTCGGCGTGCTCCCCCTGGGCCTGCAATTCGCTGCGCAAGGCATTGAGTTCGGCCACGCGCTCCTGCAACTGGCGCAGACCGCTGGCGGTGACGTAATTGGGCTGCTCGCTGACCCGCCGCTCCACCGGCTGGTCGGCCTGGGCGGCGGCTTGGTCTTCGTTGACGAATGCTCGGCTCATGCTGGGGCCTCCTTGTGCTGGAGACCATGGTGACAGGTCAGCGGTTTCAGGGAATGTCCGTTTGCGACCCCAGCATTTACAAACTAGTTGCGCCGATAGGCACGTCCGGCGTCGCGGTCTTTTTCCTGCTGCCACTCACGGTCGCGTTCGTCCCAGTAACGCTCACGGTACTGGCGTTGGTCTTCACTGTTCTGCATGGCGTGACACTGGCGGAAGCCGTCGTCCCAGCCGCTTTCGTACTGTCGGTTGTGCAGGTAGCGGGGTACGTCCTTGCGAAAGTCGCCGACCGTCAGCCCGGCCGCCTGGCGACCACTGCTGCAACCGTCCTGGAAACCGTCGGCGTAGGCGGGCGGATAACCTTGGTTGACCATCTGTTCGTGGGTGGTTTCGCAACCTGCAAGCAACAGGGCCACGCACAACCCAAACCAGTACCGCGACATATCCACAAGACCTCTGATCGATCATGGAAAGTCTAGGTGGCGTTTTGTTGGGGAGTCGTCAAAACGGTGTCAAAGAGTCGGTTGGGTATCTTGGCAGTCTGTGCCGGCCTCTTCGCGGGTAAACCCGCTCCCACAGGTACACCACAGGTTTCAAAGACTGTGGTGTACCTGTGGGAGCGGGTTTACCCGCGAAGAGGCCAGCGCAGAAACCCTCAATAGTGATACCACTTCAACTCCAGCATCACCTCATTCTGCGCCGTCGCCAGGTGGCTGAATTCCCGCGAAGCACTCAACCGCAACCCCAGGTTCTGGCTGATCTCCCACTGCTGGTTCAGGCTCACGCTGCGCCGCACTTCGCCATTGGTGAAGTAATCACCCTTCGCCTCCAGCGTCATGTTGCCCAACCCGTTGCGCCACAACAGCCCGCCGTTGAAACCCGCCGCAGGGGCGATGAACTGGGCGAAGTCGTTGTGATGCTCGACCCGTACCGTGCCCAGGGCAAAGCCCAGCAGCCCGTCGGCCAGTTGCCAGGTGCCACCAGCGCCGCCGTTCACATGGCTGACCAGTACCTCGTCATCATGCTTGCCCGGTACCCGCTCAAGGCCCCCGGTAACCTGCCATGACCACGGCTTGAGCAGCTCGTTGCGAGGCGTCAGGGAGCGGATGGTGGCCAGGTCCAGGCGCTGCACCTGCCAGTCGTTGCCTTCGTACTGGCGCAGCTTGAGCTGGAGGATTTCAATCTGCGCGCCCAAGGGGAAGCCATAGGCGTTGTCGTTGAGGTCGTGATAGGCCATGCGCAGGCCGTACTCGGCATAGGCGCGGTCTTCGCGGGTGCCGACGCCCAGTTGCCAGGTGCGCGAGTCATGGCCGTCCTCGGGCAGGCCTGGGCGCTCTATTTCAAGCGCCGGCGGCGGGTTGCGGTTGATCGCCCGCAGCAGCTCGAAGCTGCGTTTGGCCTGCTCGGGGTCGCGCTGCTGGCCGTTGGCGCGATAGCGCTCCAGGCGGTACGCGGCGTCCTGCACCAGGGCTTGGCGCTCACGGGGCAGGGCGGTGAATTCAGGGCTTTGCAATTGCGCGGTGTCGGCGCTGACGGCCAATACCTGGCGCTTTTCTTGGTGATCGAGCGGCTCGGCGCGGGCCAGCAGTTCGCGCTCGCGTGAGGGGCGGTAGTTGATACTGCTGACCAGGCCGGACTGCTTCACCGCCTTGACCGTGTCGGTGGGGATGGCGGTCAACGGGAACTGCGAGGTCAGGTCCAGGCTCGGGCGGGCCACCTGCAGCAGCTCCAGCAGACGGTACGAGCAGTTCTCGTCGAAGAAGAAGTAATCGAACTGGATCTGCTTGAGTTCCCACACGTGCTCGACCATGCGCCCGGTCTCTTCGGGCGTCAGGTCCAGCTGGTACTCCCACAGGTCGCGGTTTTCCAGGCTGCGGTACTCGGACAGCTTCTCCTGGTAGGGCATCAGCGCGAACAGACCGGGGTAGCCGCCCATCAGGCCTTTCCAGGCATACAGGATGCTGTTGTCGCTGCCTTCGATGTACGCGCCGAAGTTGATCGCGTAGCTCAGCAGCGTGGTGTCGTCGCTGCGGGTGTTGGACTGGTCGATGCGCAGCAGGGTATGGCCGAACATCGACGACGGGCTGTTCAGGTAGGCCGCCGGGAATATCAACGCGGCGCTGTGCGGGTCGATCGACTGGTACCAGGTCTTGAACTCCTGGCAGTCCGGCTGCGGCAGGTCAGTCAGCCCAAGCTGCTCGCGCAGCCAGCGGGTGCGGGCGGGAAACACGCATTGGGCGTGTTTGTCACCCAGGCTCGCCGGGGCGTAGAGCGCCTGTACGGTAGCCCGCAGTTCGCGCTCGGGGTGGTGGGCGCCATCGTCGGCGAGAAAGAACGCATCATCGTCCACATAGCTGCGCCAGCCGCCGAGCTTGGCGGTTTCGTAATGGCCCAGGGCAATCCAGTAAGGGGTGTTGGCCAGTTGCTGCACGCGGGCGTCATCCAGCACCGGCGCGGCATGAACGGGGGCGCAGGCAATCAGCGCCAGGTAAGCGAGGCGTTTGAGCATGTCGGGCAACTACTTCTTAACGATGCCGAAAGAAAAGGCGAAACCCGCCCCGGGAACGGGGCGGGAGCAACTGCACTCAAGCCTCGGTAGCGTATTTGGCCAGGCGTGGGTCGCCTTTCAGAACGGCCAGGGTATTGCTGTGGACAGTCTCGGCAGTGACGTCAGCGCTGCTGAAGATCTGGTTGAAGTGCTGGTGGGTGACCGATGCGAAGTAGTCGCGGTCTTCAGGTGCCACGCCGAGGACCACGGCATAGGTGGTCAGCGCTTCGCCCTTGCCCATGGCCATGTCTTCGGACAGCTCGTTCATCATGCCATTCATGGCGAACCACGACTTGCCGCCATAGGTCAGCGATGCCTTGGTCGAGCAGCCGTTGGTGCCGGAGGTCATGCCGAAGGTGGCGTTACCGGAGGTGCCGTTGGTGGTGGAGGCCAGGAAGTGGGCCGGGGTGCCGCGTTGGCCTTCGAACAGCATGTTGCCCCAGCCGCAGTTCGGGCCACCTGGCGCTTCGGCCAGGGCGTTGAGAGAGACCACGGTGAACAGAGTACCCAGAAGAATCCGTTTCATAGCATTTGTTCTCTATTTGTCTTAACCAAGGGTCAGGGTTGTCTGGCAACGCGGTTGCCAGGTCGGGAAAGCGTTTCACCCACCCGCGCAGCTTGGAGTTTAGGCACGATCTAAAGGTTGCGTTGTTGATTGCGAAAAATTTGCTCGCAATTCAAGGGTTATCGCAGCTGCGACATAAAGTCCCGCCGAGCCTTGCAAGGCGCGCGCGGGCAGCGCCAGAATGCTGCTATCCGCCCGCCGAAGTAAGGAAACCCAATGCCCGATCCTGTCGCTGCGCGCCTGCGTCTCGCGCCTGAAGCCCTGACCCGGCGTTTTTCCCCCGAGCAGTTTGCATTCACCAACACCGACGATCTGGAGCCGTTTCGCGGAGTCCTGGGCCAGGAGCGTGCCGTAGAGGCCCTGCAATTCGGCGTGGCCATGCCACGCCCTGGTTACAACGTGTATGTAATGGGCGAGCCCGGCACCGGCCGCTTCTCGTTCGTCAAACGCTACCTCAAGGCCGAGGGCAAGCGTCAGCAGACCCCCGCCGACTGGGTCTACGTCAACCACTTCGATGACACCCGCGAGCCGCGTGCGCTGGAGCTGCCGTCGGGCAGCGCCGCCGAGTTCATCGCCGACATGGGCGGCCTGATCGACAACTTGCTGGCCACCTTCCCAGCGGTGTTCGAGCACCCGTCCTACCAGCAGAAGAAGGGCGCCATCGACCGCGCCTTCAACCAGCGCTACGACCGCGCCCTGGACGTGATCGAACGCGCCTCGCTGGAAAAGGACGTGGCCTTGTACCGCGACGCCAGCAACGTCGCCTTCACCCCCATGGCCGATGGCAAGGCCCTGGACGAAGCCGAGTTCGCGCAGCTGCCGGAAGAGGTGCGTGAGCAGTTCCACGAAGACATCGCCCTGTTGGAAGAGCGCCTCAACGAAGAGCTCGCCAGCCTGCCGCAGTGGAAGCGTGAATCGAACAACCAGCTGCGCCAGCTCAACGAAGAAACCATCACCCTGGCTTTGCAGCCGCTGCTGGCGCCGTTGTCGCAAAAGTACGCCGAGAACGCGGCCGTGTGCGCGTACCTGCAGTCCATGCAGCTGAACCTGTTGCGCACGGTCGTCGAGCAGTTGGTCGACGACAGCAAGGCCGACGCCGCAGCGCGCAAGCTGCTGGAAGAGCAGTACGCCCCGAGCCTGGTGGTCGGCCACCATGCCGATGGCGGCGCACCGGTGGTGTTCGAGCCGCACCCGACCTACGACAACCTGTTCGGCCGTATCGAATACAGCACTGACCAGGGCGCCTTGTACACCTCTTATCGCCAACTGCGCCCAGGCGCGTTGCACCGCGCCAATGGCGGCTTCCTGATTCTGGAAGCCGAGAAAATGCTGGGTGAGCCGTTCGTGTGGGATGCGCTCAAGCGCGCCCTGCAGTCGCGCAAGCTGAAGATGGAGTCGCCGTTGGGCGAGCTGGGCCGTGTGGCCACCGTCAGCCTCACGCCGCAGATGATCCCGCTGAACGTCAAACTGGTGATCATCGGTTCGCGTCAGCTGTACTACGCGCTGCAGGACCACGACTCGGACTTCCAGGAGATGTTCCGGGTACTGGTGGACTTCGACGAAGACATGCCCATGGTCGACGAAAATCTGGAGCAGTTCGCCCAGCTGCTGCGTACCCGCACCAACGAAGAAGGCATGGCGCCGCTGACCAGCGATGCCGTGGCACGCCTGGCCACCTACAGCGCTCGCCTGGCGGAAAACCAGTCGCGGCTGTCGGCGCGTATCGGTGACCTGTTCCAGTTGGTCAGCGAGGCCGACTTCATCCGCCACCTGGCCAGCGACACGATGACCGACGCCGGGCATATCGAGCGTGCGCTCAAGGCCAAGGCCACGCGTACCGGACGGGTCTCGCAGCGGGTGCTGGACGACATGCTCGCCGGCATCATCCTGATCGACACCGAAGGTGCCGCCATCGGCAAGTGCAACGGGCTGACGGTGCTCGAAGTCGGTGATTCGGCGTTCGGTATGCCGGCGCGTATCTCCGCCACGGTTTACCCAGGCGGCAGCGGCATCGTCGATATCGAGCGAGAGGTCAACCTTGGCCAGCCGATCCACTCCAAGGGCGTGATGATCCTCACCGGTTACCTGGGCAGCCGTTACGCCCAGGAGTTCCCGCTGGCGATTTCGGCGAGCATTGCCCTGGAGCAGTCCTACGGCTACGTCGACGGCGACAGTGCGTCGCTGGGCGAGGTGTGCACGCTGATCTCGGCTTTGTCGCGCACGCCGCTCAAGCAGTGCTTCGCGATCACCGGCTCGATCAACCAGTTCGGTGAAGTGCAGGCTGTGGGTGGAGTCAACGAGAAGATCGAAGGCTTCTTCCGCCTGTGCGATGCCCGTGGCCTGACCGGCGACCAGGGCGTGATCATCCCGCGGGCCAACGTCGCCACGCTGATGCTCGACGAACGGGTACTGCAAGCGGTCGAGAGCGGCATGTTCCATGTCTATGCAGTGAGCCAGGCCGACGAGGCGTTGAGCTTGCTGGTGGGCGAGGAGGCCGGGGTGCTGGACGACAAGGGCCAGTTCACCGAAGGCAGCGTCAATGCCCGAGTGGTGGAACGCCTGCGTGAAATCGCCGAGATGATCAGCGAAGAAGACATCAAAGAGGCAGAAAAAGAACGACTGGAGGACATGATTGCCCAAGCCAAACCGGCTTGAGTCAATAAATCGGCGCTGAAGGCGATGTGCTACCGTTCAGCGCCGGTTTTCCATCTTTTTCCGGTGTTCTTCTATGCTGGAACCTAAGGACGTTGTCAGGGTTCAGGATGGAAACAGCCTGGGATTGCAGGCTGAACAGGGCTCATTGGAGGGGACGCGGCCATGCGCAACCTCAGCCTTACTCGCCAGTGCCTGGGCCTGGTGACTCGCATTGAATGCAGCATTCGCCCACTGGCCGGGGACAACGGCATGTGGACCCTGCTGTTCGCAGCCGGCATGGCCGGTGAACAACCTTCGGCGATCAAGGCCCAAGGCCCGTTTCATGGGCCACTGGTGGCCGAATCGGTGCTCAATGCCATCGTCGACAGCCTGACCTTGCATGGGTACCAGGTGGCCAACGACCCGCAGATCTGGGCGCTGCACCTGCAGGCGCAGTTGCGACGGATCAATGGCGAGCGATGCCGGAACCTTGGGGATTATCAGTTCCATCCTGAAACCTGAGCAGACCTGCGGCATCAAGCCGCAGGCTTTTGCTGTCACAGGTGGCTGGCTATACTCGCGCACGCTTTTCCAGTCACCTGACGAGTCCCTATTACTTCATGGAACGTATTCTCGAAAACGCGATGTATGCCTCGCGCTGGCTGCTCGCACCCATCTACTTTGGCCTGTCCCTCGGCTTACTGGCACTTGCCCTGAAGTTCTTCCAGGAAGTCGTCCATGTATTGCCCAACGTTTTCGCCCTGAGCGAAGCCGACCTGATTCTGGTCATCCTGTCACTGATCGATATGTCGCTGGTTGGCGGCCTGCTGGTCATGGTGATGATCTCGGGGTACGAAAACTTCGTTTCGCAGCTGGATATCGATGAAAGCAAGGAAAAGCTCAACTGGTTGGGCAAGATGGATTCCTCGTCGCTGAAGATGAAGGTGGCTGCCTCGATCGTTGCCATTTCCTCCATCCACCTGCTGCGGGTGTTCATGGACGCGCAGAACATCTCTACCGACTACCTGATGTGGTACGTGATCATCCACATGACCTTCGTGGTGTCGGCGTTCTGCATGGGTTATCTGGACAAGCTGACCAAGCACTGATCCGGGCGTTAACCCTGCCTGGCACCGCCCGTCCGTTGCAAAACGGACGGGCGGTGTCGTTTTCGGCTTGTGCTTTCCAAGCGCCTGTACAAAAAATGAGCACTCATGCGTGGTTCCCAAAGCGAGGTGCTCTCATGAACCTGCATCAGCTCAATTCCGAGGCCAGGGCCGGCCATGTCGATGAAGTCAACCTGATCGCCATCGAGGGGGGAGACTACCTGCTCGAGGCCCGGGTCAAGGGCCATGCCCATCCCTTGGCCGATACCCGTGGCCAGCGCTTGCGGGTGCATTCGGTGGAGGATGCGCGCAAGTTGCTGCAGACCATCCCGATGGTCTCCATGAACCTGGTGCATTGGTCCGTGCAGGACGAAATGGTCGGCATGGGCTCACACCCGGAAGAAGACCTCAAAGTACCGATTTCCCCGCGCTCGGCCTGGTAGCTGCTCACAGCTTCCCAGTGTGCTAGGCTGCTCGCCCTTTTCATCAAGGGCGCGGCCTCACTGCGCCCTGCAGTGGAGCACGACAATGTCCGAACTCAACCTGACCACCGACGAATCTCGCGTCAGCTACGGCATCGGCCGTCAGCTGGGCGGCCAGCTGCGCGACAACCCGCCACCAGGCGTCAGCCTGGACGCGATCCTGGCCGGCCTGACCGATGCCTTCAACGGCGCCGACAGCCGCGTCAGCGAAGCCGACCTGTCGGCCAGCTTCAAGGTCATCCGTGAAGTGATGCAAGCCGAAGCTGCCGCCAAGGCCGAAGCCGCCGCTGCCGAAGGCAAGGCATTCCTGGTCGAGAACGCCAAGCGTGACGGCATCACCACCCTGGCTTCGGGCCTGCAGTTCGAAGTGCTGACCGCAGGTGAAGGCGCCAAGCCGACCCGCGAAGACAACGTGCGTACCCACTACCACGGCACCCTGATCGACGGCACTGTGTTCGACAGCTCCTACGAGCGCGGCCAGCCGGCTGAATTCCCGGTAGGTGGTGTGATCGCTGGCTGGACCGAAGCCCTGCAGCTGATGAACGCTGGCAGCAAATGGCGCCTGTACGTGCCGAGCGAGCTGGCTTACGGCGCCCAAGGCGTTGGCAGCATCCCGCCGCACAGCGTACTGGTGTTCGACGTCGAGCTGCTCGACGTTCTGTAAGACCTTGCTGCCCAATCGCCGGCAAGCCGGCTCCCACAGGATTGCTCGTAGCTCAAGGCTTGCGGGGCACCTGTGGGAGCCGGCTTGCCGGCGATGAGGGCGGCGCTGCCAGCCTCAATTCCAGTCTGTTCCCGTGGGGCGCAACGCCCGCGCATAGCAGAACAGAAACAGGTTGCGCACCAGCTCCTTGAGCACCCCCGGTTCACTCGAATTCAACCCGCTCATGTCCAGGTCGCCCTGGTCACGCAGTTCATCGAGCGCTTCTTCTTCAAGCACCGCGCACACCTCGCCGGTTTCGCGATGAAGTATGCGCAGGTAAGGGTGAGGGCGGTCCAGCCAGGCGTCGATCAGATAAGTCATGGCTATTCTCCTTGGATAGCAGTCCCAATGAGAATAATTCTTATTATCTAAATAGCAAGCGCCAATTGGCAATTTCTGTGTAAAGTCAGACCTTACGTACGAACTCCGACTTCAGCTTCATCGCGCCAATGCCGTCGATCTTGCAGTCGATATCGTGGTCGCCGTCGCACAGGCGGATGTTCTTGACCTTGGTGCCGACCTTGACCACCAGGGAAGAGCCTTTGACCTTGAGGTCCTTGATCACGGTGACGGTGTCGCCGTCCTGCAGGACGTTGCCGACCGAATCCTTCTTCACCACATCGTCGCTGGCCGCTTCGGCATCGCCGCTGGCCGACCACTCGTGGGCGCACTCAGGGCAGATCAGCTGGGTGCCATCCTCATAGGTGTATTCGGAGTTGCATTTGGGGCAGGGTGGCAGAGTGCTCACTTCGGTTCCTTAAACAGACGGACGGTTAAAGACCCATATTGTATAAGGTTTTGCCGAGGAAGTGTTTTTGTCCGCACAAATGCATCGCGGGTAAACCCGCTCCCACAGGCTCAGCGCGGAATCAAGGATTTGCGCTGTATCTGTGGGAGCGGGTTTACCCGCGAAAGAGGCGACGCGGTGGTCAGTGCGTACGCGCGACCGCAAACTCGCTCAGCTCGACCAGCGCATCCCGGCATTCGCTGGCGGGCAGCACTTCCAGGCAGGCAATGGCACGCTTCACATAATCACGGGCCAGTTCGGCCGTGTACTTGAGCGCACCCGAAGCCTTGACCGCTTCGCGGATCTGCTCCAGGTCTTCGAGGCCGCCCTTCTGGATCGCCTTGCGCACCAGCGCCGCTTGCTCCGGCGTGCCTTCACGCATGGTGTAGATCAATGGCAGAGTCGGTTTACCTTCGGCCAGGTCGTCGCCGACGTTCTTGCCCAGGGCTTCTGCGTCGCCTTCGTAGTCGAGCAGGTCGTCGACCAGCTGGAAGGCCACGCCCAGATGGTCACCGAAGGTGCGCAGTGCTTCGCGCTGCTCGTCGGTGGCACCGGCCAGCGCTGCGGCGCTGTGGGTCGAGGCTTCGAACAGCATCGCGGTCTTGCCGCGGATGACGTCCATGTAGATTTCCTCGGTGGTGCTGGCATCGCGCACGCGCGACAGCTGCAGCACCTCGCCCTCGGCGATGACGCGGGTGGCCTGGGAGAGGATTTTCATGACCGGCATCGAGCCCAGTTCGACCATCATTTCGAACGAGCGCGAATAGAGGAAATCGCCCACCAGCACGCTCGGTGCGTTGCCCCACAGGGCGTTGGCGGTGGAGCGGCCACGGCGCATGCCGGACATGTCGACCACGTCGTCGTGCAGCAGGGTGGCGGTATGCAGGAACTCGATGGTGGCGGCCAGCAGGCGCAGGTCGTCGCCCTCACGGCCCAGTGCCTTGCCGCACAGCAGCACCAGCAAGGGGCGCAGGCGTTTGCCGCCAGCGGACGTGATATAGTCGCCGATCTTCGATACCAGCGGCACGCGCGAGGTCAGCTGCTTCTTGATGATCTCGTCGACGGCGCTGAAATCGTCAGCCACCGCGCGGTAGAAGGATTGGGGTTGCATCGGCTGCTCCATTGAGGTTGCGCGGCATGCTAGGTCGCAGGTCCCGGTGTGTCAAGGCGCGCTGCCCGTGGGCCGGGGGCGGTACTTGCAAGGCAAACCTGGGTTGCGTACAATCGCGCACCCTAACTTCCTGGGCAGCACCTGCCTTACGCAATTGCACAGGGCCGTTCCAGCCTAGTGCAGCCATGCCAGCCAATACTCATCATATAAAGCGCTGGGTGAGCAGGATTATCGGAGAAATACCCATGTCTTACGCAGTAATCGTTACCGGCGGCAAGCAGTACAAAGTCGCTGAAGGTGAATTCCTCAAGATCGAGAAACTGGAAGTCGCCACTGGCGAATCCGTTACCTTCGATCGCGTTCTGCTGGTTGCCAACGGTGAAGAAGTCACCATCGGCGCTCCAGTCGTCGCCGGCGCTAAAGTGGTTGCCGAAGTCGTTTCGCAAGGCCGTCACGACAAAGTACGTATCATCAAGTTCCGTCGTCGTAAGCACCACATGAAGCGTATGGGCCACCGCCAGTGGTTCACCGAAATCAAAATCACCGGTATCCAGGCTTAATCCCCTCGATCCCCTGAATTTATTGGAGAATTGAACCATGGCACACAAAAAGGCTGGTGGTAGTACTCGTAACGGTCGCGACTCAGAATCGAAACGCCTTGGCGTGAAGATGTATGGCGGCCAGGTCATCAAGGCCGGCAACATCATCGTCCGCCAGCGCGGCACCCAATTCCACGCCGGCTACGGCGTTGGCATGGGCAAAGATCACACTCTGTTCGCCAAGATCGAAGGCGTGATCAAGTTCGAGAAGAAAGGCGAGTTCAACCGCCGTTACGTGAGCATCGTCGCAGCCTAATCGCGACGTCGCTCCAGAAGCCCCGTCATGCGACGGGGCTTTTTCGTTTGTGGTGAGCCTCTTGCAAAGCTGTTTGTATGGGCTGCCGGCGTTGGTTTCTACGGTCGTACGGGGCCGCCGCGCTCATTTTTGCAAGAGCCTCAGGTTTTTTAAGTATTCAACTCGTCGTCTGACGAGAGGCGGTTTTGAATGAAGTTTGTTGACGAAGTATCCATTCGGGTCAAGGCCGGTGACGGCGGTAACGGTTGCATGAGCTTCCGTCGCGAGAAGTTCATCGAAAACGGCGGCCCCAACGGCGGCGACGGTGGTGATGGCGGCTCGGTGTACATGGTGGCCGACGAAAACCTCAACACCCTGGTCGACTACCGCTACACCCGTCACCACGAGGCCCAGCGCGGCTCCAACGGTGGCAGCACCGACTGCACCGGCAAGAAGGGCGATGACCTGTTCCTGCGCGTGCCGGTCGGCACCACCGTGATCGATGCCTCGACCCAGGAAGTGATCGGTGACCTGATCGCCCCGGGCCAGAAGCTGATGGTCGCCCAGGGCGGCTGGCACGGCCTTGGCAACACCCGCTTCAAGTCCAGCACCAACCGTGCGCCACGCCAGACCACGCCGGGTAAGCCGGGTGATCAGCGTGACCTGAAGATGGAGCTGAAAGTGCTGGCGGACGTCGGTCTGCTCGGTTTGCCGAACGCTGGCAAGAGCACCTTCATCCGTTCGGTTTCGGCGGCCAAGCCGAAAGTCGCCGACTACCCGTTCACCACCCTGGTGCCGAACTTGGGCGTGGTCAGCGTCGACCGTTGGAAGAGCTTCGTCATCGCCGACATCCCCGGCCTGATCGAAGGCGCCTCCGACGGTGCTGGCCTGGGTATCCGCTTCCTCAAGCACCTGGCCCGTACCCGCGTGCTGCTGCACCTGGTCGACCTGGCGCCGCTGGATGAAAGCAGCCCGGCCGATGCCGCCGAAGTGATCATCAACGAGCTGGCGCAGTTCAGCCCGTCGTTGATCGAGCGTGAGCGCTGGTTGGTGCTGAACAAGTCGGACATGATCATGGACGACGAGCGCGACGAGCGCGTCAAGGAAGTGGTCGAGCGTCTGCAGTGGGAAGGCCCGGTCTATGTGATCTCGGCCATCTCCAAGCAGGGCACCGAGCAGCTCAGCCACGACCTGATGCGTTACCTGGAAGACCGTGCCGACCGCATCGCCAACGACCCGGACTACGCCGAAGAGCTGGCTGACCTCGATCAGCGCATCGAAGACGAAGCCCGTGCCCAGCTGCAGGCCCTGGACGACGCCCGTACCCTGCGTCGCACCGGCGTCAAGAGCGTGCACGACATCGGCGACGATGACGATTGGGATGATGATTTCGAGGACGACGAAGACGGTCCGGAAATCATTTACGTGCGCGACTGACCGGTTGCAGTACACTGAACGCCGCTTTTTCAAGCGGCGTTTTGGTATCTACGGTATCTACAGATTCGACATAGGTTGGAAGAGAAGATGCGAAGCAAGGTGACAGGCGCCAAGCGCTGGGTCGTGAAGATCGGCAGCGCGCTGCTGACGGCCGATGGCAAGGGCCTCGACCGCGGCGCCATGGCTGTCTGGGTCGAGCAGATGGTGGCGCTGCGCGAAGCGGGCGTGGAGTTGGTATTGGTCTCCTCCGGGGCCGTGGCTGCCGGCATGAGCCAGCTTGGCTGGACCTCGCGACCGAGTGCGATGAACGAGCTGCAGGCCGCAGCCTCCATTGGCCAGATGCGCCTGGTACAAGCCTGGGAGTCGAGCTTCGGCGAGCATGGCAAGCACACCGCGCAGATCCTTCTTACCCATGACGACCTGTCCGACCGCAAGCGTTACCTGAACGCCCGCAGCACCCTGCGCACCCTGGTCGACCTGGGTGTGGTGCCGGTGATCAACGAGAACGACACCGTGGTCACCGACGAGATCCGCTTCGGCGACAACGACACCCTGGCCGCGCTGGTGGCCAACCTGGTGGAAGCCGACCTGCTGGTGATCCTCACCGACCGCGACGGCATGTTCGATGCAGACCCGCGCAACAACCCCGAAGCCCAGCTGATCTACGAAGCCCGTGCCGATGACCCGTCGCTGGATGCCGTGGCCGGTGGTACCGGTGGCGCCCTGGGCCGTGGCGGTATGCAGACCAAGCTGCGCGCAGCGCGCCTGGCGGCCCGTTCCGGCGCACACACCATCATCATCGGTGGGCGTATCGAGCGCGTGCTCGACCGCCTGAAGGCCGGTGAGCGCCTGGGTACGCTGCTGTCGCCTGAGCGCGGCATGCTCGCGGCACGCAAGCAATGGCTGGCTGGTCACTTGCAGACACGTGGCACGCTGGTGCTCGATGCTGGCGCCGTGCAAGCGCTGCGAGCGGCCAACAAAAGCTTGCTGCCGGTGGGCGTGAAGACCGTGCAGGGTAGCTTCCGCCGTGGCGAAATGGTGGTTTGCGTCGGCCCGGATGGCGTCGAGGTGGCGCGCGGCCTGGCCAACTACAGCGCGCTGGAAGCACAGAAGATCATCGGCCAGCCGTCCGATGCCATCGAAGCCGTGCTGGGCTACATCGCCGAGCCAGAGCTGGTACACCGCGACAATCTGGTGCTGGTATGAGCATGCTGAAGCGGGCTATTGCCGTGGTGGCGCTGGCGCTGCCAATGCTGGCCGGGGCTGAAGAAGTCGGCCAGGTGTCCACCGTGTTCAAGTTCCTCGGGCCGAACGACCGCATTGTGGTCGAGGCTTTCGATGACCCCAAGGTCGACGGTGTGACCTGCTACCTGTCGCGCGCCAAGACTGGCGGCGTGAAGGGTGGGCTGGGGCTGGCGGAAGACCGTGCGGAGGCCTCGATTGCCTGCCGTCAGGTTGGGCCGATCAGCTTCAAGGGTGAGTTGAAGGACGGCGAGGAGGTGTTCAAGGAGCGCACCTCGCTGGTGTTCAAGACCATGCAGGTGGTGCGGTTCCTGGACAAGAAGCGCAATACGCTGGTGTATCTGGTGTACAGCGACCGCTTGATCGAGGGCAGCCCGCAGAATGCGGTGACAGCGATTCCGATCTTGCCGTGGGCCAAGTAACACCGCGTTGAAGCCATCGCCGGCAAGCCGGCTCCCACAGGATATCTACCGCTCTTGAGGGCTGTGGAGATACTGTGGGAGCCGGCTTGCCGGCGAATGGGCCGCAAAGCGGCCCCGTTCCCACCGAATCAGGCCAATTCCTCGGCCTCATCCTCGCGCACGATCGCCTTCTCCACATCCAGGCGGCTGATGTACTTCCAGTCCGCCTCGTCGATGTAGATACCATTCGGCCCGCTGCCACCTTCCAGGTCGATCGCCACCCGCGCCGATACCTGCGGCTTCACGCTCGCCAGAATCGGCACGAAGCCCAGCTGCAAGCTGGTCTCCAACAGTGCCGCCTGGTTGCGTTCGTCGATGTCCGCCGCCTCGTCGAGGTAGTAGGGCAGACGAATGCGGCCGGCCAGGTCGCGGTCCATCAGGTGCAGCAACAAGTACATGTTGGTGAGTGCCTTGATGGTCATGGTGGTGCCGTTGGACGCAGCGCCGTCGATGTCGGCGTGGATCACCGGCTGGCTGTTGACCTTGGTGATCTCGAAAGCCAGCTCGAACAGGTCTTTCAGGCCCAGCTGGTTGTGGTTGGCCGCCACCAGCCGCGCCAGGTACTCCTTGGCCTCTTCGTTCTTGTGGTCCTGCTCGGCACTCTGGGTCAGGTCGAACACCGACAGGGTTTCGCCTTCCTCGTACTGGCCGGCGCTGTGGATGATCTGGTCGATGTGCTTGAGCGCTTCCTTGTTCGGCGCCAGGACCACGCGGAAGCTTTCCAGGTTGGACACCTGGCGCTTGTTGATCTCGCGGTTGAACAGCGCCAGCTGGTGCTCGAGGCTGTCGTAGTCGCTGCGGATGTTGCGCAGGGTCCGGGCGATGTCGGTGACTGCAGCGCGACGCGCCTTGGCCAGGGTCAGGGCCTCGTCGGTACGGTGCGCGTAAGCGTTCACCAGCAGCTGCAGGCGGCGCTCCATGTCGTCTTCGCTGTCGAACTTGGCCACGCCCTTGAGGCGAACCTGGGCGTACAGCGCCTCGATCTGATTGTCGACACGCTGCAGGCCCTGCCAGCTGTCCTGGTAGTCGTTGAGCAGCGGCAGCAGGTTGTCCATCGAGTCGTCGACCGCTTCCATGAACGGCGTGCCGTAGGGCAGGTCGGCGGGCAGCAGTTGGCGACGGCGCAGGGCATCTTCCAAGGTGCGTTGCTTGGATTCGAGATCGCCGATCTGGCGGCCCACCAGTTGCAGCTTGGCCGACAGTTGCTGGACGCGTTCGGTGAAGGCGTCGCTGGAGCGCTTGAGTTCGTCCTGGGCGGCTTCCAGTTGCGCCAGCTGCTCCATTTTCTCCGGCTCTTCAGCCGCCAGGGTTTCGCTGCGGCGGAAGTCTTCCAGGGCTTTCTGGGCATCCAGCACTTGCTGGTACAGCGCTTCGGTCTGGGCTTTCGACGCCGAGCGGTCAGCGGCCACGGCCTGCTGGGTCTTGAGCTGCTTGAGCTCGCGCTCCAGTCGATCCTTCTGGTCGCGCAGGGCGGCGCGGTCGGCCAGGGCCTGCAGGGCCGGCGGGTCGATGTGGGTGAGGTCGATGGACAGGCCGGGTGCCTCGAAGCGCTCACCCTTGAAGCCGTCGAGCACCGCTTCCAGGGATTTTACCCACAGGTCGCTGTCGTCCAGTTCGATGCCGCGATCACCCAGCGGCAGGCTGAACAGTGCGCCGTTGAACAGGCGCATCAGGCGGTCGACGTCCTGCTGCGAGAACTCTTCGCGCAGGCGGGCGTAGCTGTTGTTGTCGGCGTGGTCGAGCTGCTGCTTGACCTGCTTCAGGCGTTTTTCCAGGTCACGCACGCGCTCGTCGAGGTCTTCGGCGGAGAACTGGCGCGATTGGGCCAGGGCGCCGGCCAGTTCGTCGTGGGCGTCCTTGGCGGCCAGCAACTGCTGTTCCAGGACTTTGACGTCGTCGACCAGGGCAAAGCGGTGCTTGAGCACCGACAGCTCGCCAAGCCAGCGCTGAATGCCGGTGATCTCACGTTCCAGGCGCATCAGCTCCTGGGTGCCGCCACGTTGATCGTTCTGCAGGCGGTCTTGCTCGCCGCGGAAGTGCTCGGCCTGGATGACCAGTTCTTCCTTGCGCGCCATGGCGTATTCCTGCCAGGTGCCCAGCAGGTTGTCGAGCAGAGGCGAGAGGCGGTGCAGCTTGCCGCGCAGGATGTCGCGCTGGGCCACGCCGCCAGCCAGGGCTTCGACCAATGGGCCGGCCGCGACCAGGGCGTTGTAGTCCTGCTCCATGCGGCGCACGTCACGGAAGGCTTCTTCGCAGGCGGCGATGTAGTCGACGCTGCCCGAGCGCAGGCTGTGCTCGAAGGCATCGAGGAATAGCTGCTTGAGCTTGGCGGCGGTGATTTCGCGCATGTGCAGCAGGTTGATGAACAGGGCGCGGAAGGTTTTCAGGCTCTGCTCGCTGGTCGAGCGCAGCGGGATCAGGGTCAGGTCCAGCGGCACCGAGGTGTGGCCGCCGACCAGCAGCCGGCGCAGTTCGTCCGGCTTGAGTTCATAGGCCTTCAGGCCCAGGCGCTCGAGGTTGGTGAACAGCTCTTTCTGGCGCAGGCAGGTGTCGTTCTTCTGGTAGTGGGCCAGGTCCAGCTCGCCCTTGTAGGCGAAGAACTGGTGACCGAAGCCGCCGCCCGGGCCGCGGCCGACCACGCCGATCACGTGCGGGCCGTGGGGCAGGTTCAGTTCGCACAGAATGTAGGAGGTGTCGCTGGCGAAGTAGAACCGGCGCGACTGCTCCAGGCTGTACTTGCCGAAGCTCATGTCCGACATGCGCGCCAGAATCGGGAATTGCAGGGCGTTGATCGATGCCGATTTACCCAGGTTGTTGGCGCCGTAGACCGACAGCGGGTGTTCCAGCGGGAACAGGCCAAGGCTGTAGCCGGCGGTGTTGAGCAGTGCGAAGCGGCGGATGCCGTAGCGTTCCTGGCTCATGCGTCAATCTCCTGTTGCTCTTCGCGGATGGCCCGGGCCAGGGCGTCCTCTTCGCTTTCCTCGTCGTCGAACGGCGCCAGGTCCAGCGGGTCGTCGGTGCGGTTGAGTTGCTCCGGGGTTTCTTCCTCGACCAGCACCGGGGTCGGCAGCGGCAGGTCGCTGTGCAGACTGGCCGCCAGGTCGCGGTCCTGCTGCACCGACAGGCACACGTCGAGGAAGCGGTGCATCGGCGGCAGGAAGCGGTAGATGCCGCCTTCCTCGTGGGCGAAGCCGAGCTGGGTCATGCGGCGCATGATCTTTTCTTCCAGCTCGTCGACGGTCTGCACTTCGGCCTGCAGGAACAGGTCGCGGTACTTGTCCAGCAGCGAGGGCAGCTCGTCACGGCCGATGCTGCCGCCGTCGAGCACGGCCATCGGGTCACGGCCCTGGTCGGCCAGGTGCTCGACGATGATGAAGGTGAACAGCGACAGGCGCTGGGCGGTCTTGTTGACCTGCGCGGCGGCCTGCTCGGGCACGAAGTAGTAGAAACCACGGGTGTCGCACACCAGCTCGAAGCCCAGGGCCTTGAACAGGGTGCGGTACTGGTCCTGGAAGTTCGACAGCTGGCCGTACATTTCAGGGGCGCGGCGGCTGACGTGGAAGCCCTTGAACAGCTCGCGGAAGATCGGCGCGAGCTGGGACAGTTCGGAAAGATCAAGATGCATTGGCTGGGCTCGCGTTGGTTTCAGGCGATGGTTCGCGGCTGGACGTCAGGGCGAACGAGCGCAGGCTGACCAGGTGTTCTTGGGTGGTGTACTCGCGCCGATCGAGGCGCTCGCGCTTGAAGCGCTTTTCCCGCGACAGGCGCGAGAACCAGTACAGCAATTCGTCGGTGGCGCCTTCGGGCTCCTGCTCCAGCAGCCAGACCATCAGGTCGGGCAGCGGCAGGGCGTCTTCGCAGCGCTCAAGCATTTCCTTGACTGTGCGTGGCGCGCGCGGCAGCGGGCCTTTCTGGGTCTTGTGCGCCTTGGGGAACTTGGCCGGTTTCGGCTCGAAGCGGGCCAGGGCGTAAACATAGGCCTCGACCTGGCTGGCGCTGCCGAGGAAGGTGCTCTGCGGGCGGGTGAACAGCGGCATGGCGGCGTGGGGCACGGCGTCGATACCCTTGCGTCGGATCACCGACAGGGCCAGTGCCGCGCCACGGGTCACAGCGTTGTGCCGGCGCGCTTCTTCGCGCAGTGGCAGCAGCAGCTCACGGGCATGGCGCAGGGTCAGCTGGGCGCTGGTCTGCATTTCGAGAATGCGCGCGTGGGTACGCAGCAGCATGTCGTCGTCGACCAGGTGGCCCAGGCGGGCCTGCTCGCCCAGCAGCTTCAGCAGTACGGTCTCGACCTTGCGCACGCCCTGTTCGAAGGCGCCGTCGGCGTTCACCAGCTGGATCATCGGCTCGACGTACTCGTCCCAGGTCGCCAGGACCTCGGCATAACGTTGGCGCAGCGGGATCTGGCGATTGCTGGTCTTGGCCCGTTCGGCAACGGCCACCAGGGCCTGTTCGTCGTTGTCGAGCTTCTTGAGTACGTCGCGCACGCGCATGTCGAGCAGGCGCAGCTGGCGCGCCAGGTCGTCGCTGTCGCGGTTGTCGAAGGCATCCTGGATATGCCCGGCCAGGCGTTCCAGGTGGCGCAGGTAAGCCTCGATCTCCAGGCACAGGCCCAGGCGGTGCTCGCGGCGCAGGTAGGCGAGGAAGTCGTGGATCTGGGCGTTGAGCTCGAAGCGGTTCGGGCTCTTGGCCACCGGGACCAGGATATCCAGGCGGATCCACACGTCGAGCAGCTGGGTGATGTCCTGCGGCGTGCTTTCGACTTGCTGGCGGGCCAGCTGCTGGCGCAGTTCGACCAGGCTCAGGGTGCCCTGGTCGAAACGCTCGCACAGCGGCTCGATCAAGGCCCAGTGTTCGGCTAGGGCGCGCAGGACGCGCTTGGGTTCGATCATTGGCGTCGACTCGTTGCCAAATAAAAGGGGGCGATTGTACTGCATCCTTGGGGGAGGATTTCACCCCTTGGTCTGTAATGAGGGATAACCTTTATTTTTTTGTGTGTATGGCGGGGTAGTTTTGTCGCCGGTGAGATCGAGCGCCGCCCGCGCGGCGCATCGCGAGCAAGGCTCGCTCCTACGTTTGTTTACGGCCAATAACGTCTGTGGCAGACGCGCGCGACCGCCTTGCTTGTACGACTCAATATCGAGTCGTGCACCAAGGCGGTCGCGCGCAAATCGCGCAGGCATAACTGGCCCGAAACAAACGTAGGAGCGAGCCTTGCTCGCGATGCGCCGCGCGGGCGGCGCTCGATCTCACAGGCCCTGCAAAAACTAAGGCATACACGTTAGAATACTCAGCTGTTTTCACCCCCGGACACCCGCGCCTTGCTCACCGAACCCCGCCGCCGCGCCTATCTTTCCGCCATGCAAGTGGTGCACTGGCTGCCGCGTGCCGAACTGCCGTTCGCCGCCCCGTCGCGCCCCGAGCTGCTGCTGCCGCAGGTGCCGGTCGAGGAAGTCGAATTCGAGGTCAGGCCATCCGCGCCCGTCGCCAACGAAGCGCCGGTCACGCCACAGGCCCGCTCGGGCGAACGGCCGAAAATCGAAATCCCGCGCCCGGGCAGTGCACCCAAGCCCGCTGCCAAGCCGGCAGAGGCAGAGGAAGCCGCCCCTGCGCCGCGTCCGGCCCCGGTGCCGCCGCCACGTTTCGCGCTGCAGCTGCTGCGCGCTGGCAGTTGTCTGCTGCTGGTCGAGCTGGCCACCGGCCAGCCTTTCCAGAGTCGCGATCCGTCCTACCTGCTGCTCAAGGACATGCTGCGCGCTGCCGGCCTGCCCGATGCTCCGCAGATCATCGGCGAACCGGTACGCTGGCCGCTGCTGGTGCGCGGCAATATGGACCAGGGCCCGGATGCCGCCCGCGATTTCGTTCAGGGCTTCATCCAGGCACGCCTGGAAGAAGCGCCGTGCACCTGCCTGTGGCTGGTTGGCCTGCCGGCGCTGCGCTTTGCCGGCAATGTCGACGGCGAGGCCTATTACCAAGTACTGAAGGTCGAGGGCCTGGGCGATGCCTGGGCCTTGCCAGGCCTTGAACTGTTGATGGACGAGCCGCAGCGCAAGGCGGACGTCTGGCAAGCGATGCGCCAGCTGATGGCGCGCTGGAAGAGCGTTGAATGAGTAACTCGATCAGCTTCCGCCCGATGACCGAGGCGGATCTGGATGCCGTGCTTAAGATCGAATATGCCGCGTTCAGTCATCCCTGGACCCGTGGGATCTTTCAGGATGCGCTCAAATCGTACGAGGTCTGGCTGATGTTCGACGGCCAGCAGCAAGTCGGCCACGGGGTGATCAATGTGATCATCGACGAGGCGCACCTGCTCAACATTACCGTCAAGCCCGAGAACCAGGGGTGTGGCCTGGGGCTGCGCCTGCTGGAGCACCTGATGGCGCGTGCCTATCAGCTCAACGGCCGCGAATGCTTCCTGGAAGTGCGTGCCAGCAACCAGTCGGCCTATCGTTTGTACGAGCGTTACGGATTCAACGAAATCGGCCGACGCCGGGACTATTACCCGGTCGCGGGTGGCCGCGAAGATGCCCTGGTGATGGCCTGCACCTTGCTCGAAGAGTGACCTTTCGGGTGGCGGGTCGGTCACACGGGCAACCCCTGATGAGGCAACGACCATGCATGACCTGCAGGAACTGATCGATAACAACGCCCGCTGGGCCGACGCCATCAACCAGCGCGACCCGGACTTCTTCGCCAAATTGGCGCGTCAACAGACCCCGGAGTTTCTCTGGATCGGCTGCTCCGATGCCCGCGTGCCGGCCAACGAGATCGTCGGCATGTTGCCGGGCGACCTGTTCGTGCACCGCAATGTGGCCAACGTGGTGCTGCACACCGACCTCAACTGCCTGTCGGTGATCCAGTATGCGGTCGAGGTGCTCAAGGTGCGCCATATCCTGGTGACCGGCCACTACGGTTGCGGTGGCGTGCGTGCGGCCATGCAGGACCGTCAGTTGGGCCTGATCGACGGTTGGCTGCGGTCGATTCGCGATCTGTATTACGAGAAGCGTGGCGAGCTGGCCAAGCTCGATAGCGAAGAAGCCAAGGTCGACCGAATGTGCGAGCTGAACGTGATCCAGCAGGTGGCCAACGTCGCCCATACCAGCATCGTCCAGAATGCCTGGCACCGGGGGCAGGAGCTGTCGGTGCATGGCTGTATCTATGGCATCAAGGATGGCCGCTGGAAAAGCCTGGACACCACCATCAGCGGGTTTGCCCAGCTGCCGCCGCAGTACCGGTTGCGGCCGTTGGAATAAACTCACTGGAGCGTTGTGGAGCAGGGGGCTGCTTTGCAGCCCATCGCAGGCTGGCGCCAGCTCCCACGATGGGGGTCGGCTTGCCAGTGAGGGGGTGGGAATGAAAAGCATGAAGTGGGTGCTGGTGGCGGCCGTGGCAACCATTGCCAGCGCCAGCCAGGCCGATGAGCGCGACCTGTGGATGTTCGCCCAGTGGGCCGGGGACCATCAGACTCGGCCGTTTCGCGAGATGCTGGTGGACGCCCGCTTGTACGGCGTCGTCCCGATCGCCCAGTTGCTGCGTTCGGCCTCGGATTGGCGTATGTGCCGGGCATCGCCTTTTGCGGTACCGCCAGCCAGCAACTGGCCGGCTGTGCGCTCCACTCTGTCGTTACTCAAGACACTCGATCAGCAGGGCATCCTGCGCCAGTACGAGGTGGTCTCGGCCTACCGGGACCCAAGCCTGAACGCCTGCGCGGGCGGCGCCGTGGGCAGTGCGCATACCCGTGCTTTCGCGGTCGATGTCCTGTTGCCGCGCTGGGCCGACCCTCAACCGCTATGCCGTTTCTGGCAACAGCACGGTCAGAGCTGGAACATGGGGCTGGGGCGTTATCCGACCGGGCGTATTCACATCGATACCGCTGGCTACCGCACTTGGGGTGGAGATGGTCGTGCCGGTTCGTCGTTCTGCACCAAGCCCAATTGAGTCAGGCAGCCATGGCACTCGTCGATCACCCATTGCGCGAAACGTTGGCGTTTGCCGCCATCGTCGAGCGGATGTGGGCTGAGCAGGTGGTAGGCAGAGCCGTCGCGCAGAAAGCCAAAGGGGGCTTTCAGCTGTCCGCTGTCGAGCTCGTCACGCACCATCAGGGCTGAAGCGATGGCCAGGCCCAAGCCTGCGCTGGCGGCCTGGATCGACAGGTAGAAATGTTCGTAGTCGCTGCGTTCGGTGTGCCTGATTGGCCGGCCGCTCAGGCGCAGCCAGGTTGGCCAGGCGCCAGGGCGAGTGCTGCTGTGCAGAAGACGCTGGCTTTCGGTAGCGGTGGGGCGGCCTACCGGGCCGATCCACTCATCACAGATTTTCACGCTATGCAGCGCGTGCTCCCAGTGGAAGTCGTCACGGCGCAATGCCAGGTCGATGCCGCTGCGGTCGAAATCCAGCGGGCCACCGGCTGCGACCAGGTGGAGTTGCAGGTCGGGGTGGGCGGCGTGAAAGCGTGGTAAGCGCGGGATCAGCCAGCGCATGGCGATGGTGGGTTCGCAGGAAAGTACCAGTACGTTGTTGTCTTCCTGCTGCAGGCGCTGCAGTGCATGTTCGAGCTGTTCGAAGATGGCCTGGGTGGTGCCATGCAGCTCGCGGCCTGCGGGCGTGAGGAAGATGGCCCGGTTGCGGCGTTCGAACAGCTCTACGCCAAGGCTTTCTTCCAGCAGGCGCACCTGGCGGCTGACGGCGCCGTGGGTGACGTGCAGGCGTTCGGCAGCGCGTACGAAGTTTTCCGTTTCGGCGGCGATGTCGAAGTAGCGCAATGTGTTGAGTGGCGGCAGTTTCATGTTTGTCGTCTTGTCTGTACCGGCCTCATCGCCGGCAAGCCAGCTCCCACAGGTACTGCAGTGATCTCAAGATCTGGACTGCCCCCCAAAAGTTGGACAGTTTCAGCCAGTGACCTGAGTCCTGTAATCGACAGGGCTCAGGCCATTGAGCTTCAGTTTGATCCGGTCATGGTTGTAGTAATGGATGTACTCTTCCAGACCTGCCTTCAGCTCCTCAACACTCTCAAATCGCTTCAGATAAAAAAATTCAGCCTTGAGTGTGCCGAAGAAGCTTTCCATAGCTGCATTGTCCAGGCAATTGCCCTTGCGAGACATGCTTTGCTTTACGCCACGTTCATTGAGCTTGTGGCGGTATTGAGCTTGCTGGTAGTGCCAGCCTTGATCAGAGTGGATCACTAGCTTGGGCTTTTCTCCCAAGCGATTGAGAGCTTTCTCCAACATATTTCCAACCAAGCTATAGCTGGGCCGGCTGGCCGTTTCATAGGCAATGATTTCTCCGTTGTACAAGTCCAACACTGGCGACAGATAGAGCTTTTGCTGAGCTACCTTGAACTCAGTGACATCGGTTACCCATTTCTGGTTAGGTCGCTGAGCGATGAAATTGCGTTCCAGCAGATTCTTGGCCACTTTGCCGACGCACCCCCGGTAGGAGCGGTATTTTTTCGGGCGCACCACAGATTTCAGGCCGAGCCGAGCCATTAGCCGTTCGATAACTTTTTTGTTGACCAGGGTCCCTTGGCTTCTGATCGCCAACGCCACACGCCGATAGCCGTACAGCCCCCTCTCCTTGTGATAAACGCGCTGCACCAACTCGTTGAGCGCGGCATGCTTGTCCGGCTTCTGCTGGCTTTTGATCTGGTAATAGAACGTGCTGCGCGCCAGGCCTACTAATTCCAGAAGGTCTGGTAACGGAAATCTGCGTTTGAGTTGGGAGACAATCAGGGCTTTTTCGCCCGTGTTCGCTCCTTTTCCTCTCGCAGCGCTTTGAGCTCCTTTAGGACAGCGTTCTCCATGCGCAGGTATTCGAGTTCAGCCATCAGCTGTTCTCGGGATTTCTCCGTGTCGTTGGAGTCCGTGGGTTTGGCTGGCTTGATTCTCTTGGCCACGTTGGTCGGCTTTCTCTGTTGAATAGCTGTCAGGACGGTAGGGCTGCCACTGTAGTATTGCCGCTGCCAGATGCCTACCTGAGAAGATTGCCCTAAACCAAAATGTGCCGCCGTTTGGCGCATCGAAAGCCGATGCTCCAGCATGTACTGCAACACCTGCCGCTTGAAGTCATCGCTGTAGCGCTGTCCGTGTGATCGCGGGCCAAGACCTGCACTGGCCTGATGGCTCGCCACCCACCGTCTCAACAGACTGACATCGAGCCCGAAATGCCTGGCCACCTTTCGGAAACCATCACTGCCAGTTAGGTAGGTCGTGATTGCAGCGAGCTTGAACTGCTCGGTGTACTTGCCCATAGATCCCCCAAGGGTTGGATTTGTGTCCAACTTCTTGGGGGCAGTCCAATCTGCGCGGTCCATGTGGGAGCAACTGTATTGCGCTGCCTGTGCCGGCCTCATCGCTGGCAAGCCAGCTCCCACAGGTACGGCAGTGATCTCAAGGTCTGCGCGGTCCATGTGGGAGCCGGCTTGCCGGCGATGAGGCCGGTACTGGCAATACACCTTTGTGAAAAAAACTGACAGATAAGCCCTACTATAAATCGATTTTTCGCGGTTAACAGGCCATCGATAATTCGCGCATCTGTGCAATTCCATCGTCTATCGAGAGCCTTCCCGTGACCGAACTCATCGCTGTAGCACTGTTTACCCTTCTCGCCGTCATCAGTCCCGGTGCCGATTTCGCCATGGTCACCCGAAGCAGTTATGCACAAGGCCGCAAGGCGGGGCTGGCCGCTGCAGTGGGCATTGCCCTGGGCGTGCAGGTACATGTGTTGTACACGGTGCTGGGCATCGCGGTGATCATCAGCCACAGCCCAACGTTGTTTGTGGGCATGAAGGTGCTGGGGGCGGGGTACTTGATCTATCTGGGTTACCAGTCGTTGATCAACACCCGCCGTATCCGCCTCGAAGGCGATGGCACCCGTGCCGGCGTGTTGCAGGCACTGCGCACGGGTTTCCTGACCAATGCCTTCAACCCCAAGACCATGCTGTTCGTGATCAGCGCCTACACCCAGGTCGTGCAGCCGGGCAGCCCACTGCTGCTGGATTTCGCCTATGGCGCATTCATGTCGTTCGCCCACTGGGCCTGGTTCAGCCTGGTGGCGGTATTCTTTTCCAGTGCGAGCTTGCGCAGGGCGATGATCGAGCGTCAGCGGGTGGTCGACCGACTGATAGGTGTGGCGCTGATCGGGCTGGGATTGGCGGTTGCCATTAGCGGTGTGCGCTGAGAGGGTATTTATTGCAGGCAAAGAAAAAGGGCCTACCTTGCGGTAAGCCCTTTGACTTGTTTGGTGGCTACACAGGGACTTGAACCCCGGACCCCAGCATTATGAATGCTATGCTCTAACCAACTGAGCTATGTAGCCGATGGCGCGCATTATTCCCTTGTGATGACCCTGTGTCAACACTCATTTCAAAAAAAATTTGCACGCTTTCAAAAACTTAGCCGCAAAGCCCGGTTTCAGCGGACGATAAGCCAGTGGCCAAGCAGGCCGTTGAGCTTCAATTGCTGCTCGGTGGCAAGTTTATCCAGGCTTTCACCAGCCCGGTCGAGGCTGAAGTCACCACTGACATGCCGATAGGCGGTCTGCTGATCCATCAGCCAGACCCGTTTGCCCTGGTAGCCGGCCAGGCGTTCCAGAACCTGGCCAAGTGGCATGTCGGTAACGCGCAAGTCACCGTTACGCCAGGCCGAGGCGCGGTTGATGTCGATTTTCTGCACGGCATCTATGCGTGCTTCGTTGAAGGTCACGCGCTCGCCCGCCGAGACCATGCGTTGATCCCCACCCTGAATGACCAGGGCCTTGCCGTTGATCACCACCAGCTCGTCGTGGTCTGCATGGCGCGCAACCATCAGGCGGCTGCCGTACACCTGGATGCGTGCGTCGTCGACCTGCAACTCCATGGCCCGGCCATCGAGCATCACTTCAAGGTAGACCTGGCCCTGCACCAGATGCAGTTGGCGGGTGCGGCTGCGCAGGTCGACGTTCATCGCACTGGCGCTATCCAGGTGCAGAGTCGAGCCATCGGCCAGGCGCACACTGCGGCGTTCGCCGACCTCAGTGTGCAATTCGCTGCCCCAGCGTTGCATCAGCGGCCAATACAGGTACACCAACGCACCGAGCAGCAACAGGAACAGCAACGCCATGACTTTGCCCAAGTGACTACGGCGGGGCTTTACCTGTTGCGGGCGTGGACGTGCCGGCGGCGGTTGCAACTGCTGCCAGAAGGCTTCGAGTTCAGCGTAGGCATGGGCGTTGAGCGGGTCCTGGCACCAGATCGCGAAGGCGCGGCGTTCGACATCGTCACAGCCCGGCTGGCGCATGCGCGAGAACCACTCCAGCGCTTCTTGCTGGGCATCGGGCTGGATCTGCTGGGCGGGCATGGGGCTCATGGTGTCGGTCAGCTCGTGAAGAGGGCGGTTTCGCCCAGCGACAACGGGAATGTAGGCTGAGGATACTAAATATATTGAGAACCATTTACAAGTACATGGCGACAAGGTGATAAAAAGGTAGCTATGTATCTATTTGTTTTCCGATAATCGGATCCCAACCTGCCGACGGAGACACCAGTTCATGGCCACCAGCAGTGCCCCAACCGCCTCAGCCAGCGGCTCGGCTACCCAAGCCAACCCGCTGGTGATGCGCATCATCGCCTTCTGCGCCCTGGCGCACCTGATCAACGACTTGATCCAGTCGGTGTTGCCGGCGATCTACCCGATGCTCAAGGCCAACTACAACCTGAGCTTTGCCCAGATCGGCCTGATCACCCTGACGTTCCAGATCACCGCGTCGTTGCTGCAACCTTGGGTTGGTTTCTTCACCGACCGCAGGCCGACGCCAAACCTGTTGCCGATGGGCACGGTGTGTACCTTGGTGGGCATCGTCATGCTGGCGTTCGTCGGCAGCTTCCCGATGATTCTGCTGGCTTCGGCGCTGGTGGGTATCGGCTCGTCGACCTTCCACCCGGAAACTTCGCGAATCGCTCGCTTGGCCTCGGGCGGGCGTTTTGGCCTGGCCCAGTCGACCTTCCAGGTCGGTGGCAACGCAGGCTCGGCATTCGGCCCGTTGCTGGCGGCGGCCATCGTGATTCCCTTCGGCCAGAGCCACGTTGCCTGGTTCGGCCTGGCGGGGCTGTTCTTCTTCGCGGTCACCTTGATGCTGCGTCGTTGGTACAAGGAGCATCTCAACCAGGCCAAGGCGCGCAAGGCGGTGCAGGCGACCCATGGCATCTCGCGCCAGCGGGTGATCGCGGCGTTGATCGTGCTCGGCCTGCTGGTGTTCTCCAAGTACTTCTACATGGCCAGCTTCACCAGTTACTTCACCTTCTACCTGATCGAGAAGTTCGACCTGTCGGTGGCCAGCTCGCAACTGCATCTGTTCCTGCTCCTTGGCGCCGTGGCCGCCGGCACCTTCTTTGGCGGGCCGATCGGCGACCGTATCGGGCGCAAGGCGGTGATCTGGTTCTCGATTCTTGGTGTGGCGCCGTTCACCCTGGCGCTGCCCTATGCGGACCTGTTCTGGACCACGGTGCTGAGCGTGGTGATCGGCTTCATCCTGGCGTCGGCGTTCTCGGCCATTGTGGTGTATGCGCAGGAACTGGTGCCGGGCAGCGTGGGCATGATCGCCGGGGTGTTCTTCGGGCTGATGTTCGGCTTTGGCGGCATTGGCGCGGCGCTGCTGGGGTATGTGGCGGACTTGCGTGGTATCGAGTATGTGTATGGCGTTTGCTCGTACCTGCCGTTGTTTGGGTTGTTGGCGGTGTTTTTGCCGAATACCGGTAAGCGTTGAGAGTATTGGGGCTGCTTGGCAGCCCAATCGCCGGCAAGCCGGCTCCCACATGGACCGCGCAGATCTTGAGATCATTGCAGTACCTGTGGGAGCTGGCTTGCCGACATTTGACGACCAAGCCTGCCTTGGCCTAGAGTGCCGCCTCTTTTTTCGACACACCTGCGTAGTAGTCAAAGCAATGCGCCGTACCCAAAGCCTCCCTCACGCCCGCCAGCCTGCCCTCCAGGCCATGCGTCGCGCGTGGCCGAGCGATACGGTACTCAAGCGTCGGCGCAGTGTGCTGTTCGCCTTCACCTTCTCGCCACACCTTGCCCTGAACTGACCCGCGCCCCTGCGCCGTCCACCGTCCCGGTGTGCGCCTGGGCGCCTGCGTTTGCGCGTCTTTTCGGTTTGCTAGGAGTGGTACATGAACATGCGTTTGCTGGTGGGCCTGTTGTTCGCCGTTTCGGTGGTGGGCTTCAGCCTGGGGGCCAGCCTGCCGCTGGTGTCGTTGCGTCTGCATGAGGCAGGTGCCGGAACACTGGAAATCGGCATCATCTCGGCCATTCCCGCCGCAGGCATGATGCTCTCGGCCTTCATGGTCGATGCCTGCTGCCGGCTGCTGACCCGGCGCACCATCTACCTGCTGTGCTTCAGCCTGTGCGCGGTCAGCATCGCCTTGCTCGAACCTGCCTTCGCGTCAATGTGGCAACTGGCGTTGCTGCGCCTGGCGCTGGGCGTCGGCATGGGCATCGCGATCATCCTGGGCGAATCGTGGGTCAACGAACTGTGCCCGGACCACAACCGCGGCAAGATCATGGCCCTGTACGCCACCAGCTTCACCGGTTTTCAGGTGCTGGGCCCGGCGATGCTGGCGGTCATCGGTGCCAACAGCCCGTGGATCACCGGTGTGGTCACCGCCTGTTATGGCCTGGCCTTGCTGTGCATTCTGTTCACCGTGCCCAACGACCATGTCGAACATGGCGACGAGGGTGAGAAAAGCTTCGGTTTGGCGGGGTTCTTCCGCGTTGCGCCGGCCCTGTGCGTGGCGGTGCTGTTCTTCTCGTTCTTCGATGCCGTGGTGCTGTCGCTGCTGCCGGTGTATGCCACCAGCCATGGTTTTGCCGTGGGCGTGGCGGCGCTGATGGTCACGGTGGTGTTCGCCGGCGACATGGTCTTCCAGCTGCCGCTGGGCTGGCTGGCCGACCGGGTCGAGCGTACCGGGCTGCATCTGGTGTGCGGATTGGTGGCGATGTCGATCGGTATCGCGCTGCCGTGGTTGCTGCAGATGACCTGGTTGCTGTGGCCGCTGCTGGTGGTGCTGGGCGCGGTGGCGGGGGGCATCTATACCCTGGCACTGGTGCTGATCGGGCAGCGCTTCAAGGGGCAGGACCTGGTAACGGCCAATGCCAGCGTGGGCTTGCTGTGGGGTGTTGGCAGCCTGGTTGGGCCGTTGGTCAGTGGCGCGGCCATGGATGTGGCGCCGCACGGCTTGCCGATGGCGCTGGCGCTGATGGCCGGGCTGTTCGTGTGCTTTGCCCGGCAGTCGTATCGGCGGGTGGGCAAGTTGCGGGCGGTTGCGGACTGAGGGTATTCAAACGGCGCCGATGCTGACCCAGTAGCGGGTGCGGTAGTCGACCCGCACCGGCAGGCTGCGCGCCAGCAACAGCAGGATTTGCTCGGTGTCCGCCAGCTGGTAGGTGCCGGACACTTTCAGGCCTGCCACTTCCGGTGCACAGCGCAGCACTCCCGGGCGATAACGCGACAGTTCGGCGACGAACTCGCCAAGCGGCATCTGCTGCACGCTGAGCACGCCATCGGTCCAGCCCCATGGGTCGGCGTGCAGGGTCGCGGGGTGGTAGCTGCCAGCGGGGGACACTTGCAGCACCTCGCCAGGCTCAACCCGGCGCGCTGCGCTCGAAGACGGGAACAGCGTGACTTCGCCGCTGCGCACCGCCAGCAGCAGGCCCTGGCCGTTCTCGCGCAGCAACAGGTGCCCGTCGCGGGTGCTCAAGGCGCCGACATGGGTGTCGAGCTGGTACGGGCGATTGTCATCGGCGTTGCAAGCCAGGCTGACTTCGCCGCGCACCAGCCTCAGCTCGCGCTGTGTGCTGCTGTAGCGCAGGTCGATGGCGCTGGCGGTGTTGAGCTGAATACGGCTGCCGTCGCTGCCTTGCAGTTGGCGGCGTTCGCCGGTGCCGGTGTGTGTGTCGGCCAGCAGTGCCGGCAAGCCCAGCGGTTCATGGGCCGCCCAGCCCAGGCTGCCACCCACCGCCAGCACGCCCAAAAGCTTGAGATGGTCGCGGCGGCTGGTGCGCTGACGCTGGCGGCCCTCCAGGGTTCGGCGGCTCAGCTCGCTGGGCAGGCCGGCCAGCTCGTCGCTGAGGTTGCTCACCCGCTCCCAGGCGCGCTCGTTGTGCGGGTGGCTGGCCAGCCACTGCTCGAATTGCTGCCGGGTGCGCGGGGAGGGCGTGTCGAAGCGCAGTCGCACCAGCCAATCGATGGCCTGGTCGACCTGGGCCTGAGCCGGGGCGTTGTCAGAGGTCGGCATAGCGTAACCGGTAGCAGACGCCCAGGGCCGTGGCCAGGTCGCGTTCGATGGTGGCGCGCGATACGTCAAGGCGCAGGGCGATCTGGGTGATGCTCAGGCCATCGAGCTGAGCCAGCAGAAAGGCCTGCCGAGCTCGGGGTTTGAGCTGGTGCAGGGCGCGGTCGAGGCGTTCGAGGGTATCGAGGATGACGAGCCGGTGTTCTTCGCTGGGTACTTCAGCTTCTGGCAGGTTGCCCAGGCTTTCCATGTAGGCCCGTTCCAGGGCGCGGCGGCGGAACTGGTCGATCATCAGGCCGCGGGCGATACTGCTGAGGTAGGCGCGGGGTTCCTTCAGCGGTGAAACCTGGCGGGCACGCAGCAGGCGCACGAAGGTGTCCTGAGCCAGGTCGGCGGCGTGCTCATGGCAACCAACCCGGTTGCGCAACCAACCGCGAAGCCAGGCATGGTGGGACTGATACAGTTGAGCGACCTCGGTCGGCTTGAGCGTGTCGTTCATCTGCATCGTGACGAAGGCCTGGTTCCGTGAAGTGCATGCGATTGTTAATAGTTCTCAATTCTATGCGGGGAGCCGGGCGCGGGGCAATGGTATGCCAAGAATTAGCCGCGCAAGATCCGGCGTTTCCCCGATGAACGGTTGAACTAAGCTGGACCTGCACTGGACCCTCTGGAGCCCCTGATGATCCTGGCCGATCTTTCGCCTGAAGCCTTCCGCGAGGCCACCGACTACCTGGCCGCGCTCGACCCTGACTGGGCGCGACATATTGCCGCGACCGGGCCGTGCCTGCACCAGGCCACGCCCGAGCGCGAGCCCTACGAGGCGTTGGTACGGGCCATTGCCTACCAGCAGCTGCATGCCCGCGCTGCCGAAGCGATTCTTGCGCGGTTGCTCGCGTTGTTTCCCGACGTGGCGTTTCCTGAGCCGGCGCAATTGTTGGCGACCACGCCTGAAACCATGCGTGCGTGCGGTTTTTCCGCCAGCAAGCTGGCGACCATTCATGGCATCGCGCAGGCCAGCCTGGAGGGCGTGATACCCAGCCGACAGGAAGCGCTGAGCTTGGCGGATGAGGTGTTGATCGAGCGGCTGGTCGCCTTGCGCGGCGTGGGGCGCTGGACGGTGGAAATGTTGCTGATCTATTGCCTGGAGCGCTCGGACATCCTGCCGGTGGACGACTTCGGCGTGCGCGAGGGGTACCGTCGGCTCAAAGGTCTGGAAAAAGCACCGACCCCCGCACAGCTGCGTTCGCTTGGCGGTGGCTGGAGCCCCTATCGGACGGTGGCGTCGTGGTACCTGTGGCGGGCATGAAAGCCCATCGTCATGGTTCGTCGCCACAACGAGCCGGCTCTCATGGAGCGATGCGCAACTCCTGAGTCAGTAGGGAAAATGTGGGAGCCGGCTTGCCGGCGATCACCGGCGAAGCCGGTGCCAGACACCGCGTCGCCTGTATCGCCGGCAAGCCGGCTCCCACATGGGGCGCGTCGACCTCAAGGTCATCGCTGTGCCTGTGGGCGCTGGCTTGCCGTGGCGACGAACCGCGGCGATAAGGCAGGAACTGACAGAGGTAACCATGAACCCTTACACCACTGATACCCAACGCTGGCAGGCCGTACAAAGCCGCGACAGCAACGCCGCCGAGCATTTCGTCTACGCCGTGCGCACCACCAAGGTGTACTGCCGACCTGGCTGCAAGTCGCGCATGGCCAAGCGTGAGAACGTCGAGTTCTTCAACGATGCCGCTGCTGCTGAAGCCGCCGGCTACCGGGCTTGTCGTCGCTGCTCAGCCGACAACACCCGCACCGTGGCCCGTCGCACCCGTCTGGTTGCCCAAGCTTGCCGCCTGATCGAGGCCGGTGACAGTGCAGCCAACCTCGACCAACTCGCTGCGCAACTGGCCGTCAGCCCGTTTCACCTGCATCGCCTGTTCAAGGCCGAGACCGGCCTTACCCCCAAGGCCTATTCCTCGGCGTACCGTGCCCGTGCGCTGCGCGAACAGCTGGGTGATGAGCAACGCTCGGTGACCGAGGCCATTTACCAGGCCGGCTACAACTCCAACAGCCGCTTCTACGAAAGCGCCGGCCAGCGCCTTGGCATGCTGCCCAAGGCCTACAAGGCTGGTGGTGCGGGCGCGACCATCCGCTTTGCAGTGGGGGAGTGTTCGCTGGGGGCGATTCTGGTGGCGCAGAGCGAGAAGGGTATTTGCGCGATTCTGTTGGGCGATGACCCTGAGGCGCTGCTGCAAGACCTGCAAGACCAATTCCCCAAGGCCCACCTGGTGGGGGGCGACGCTGAATTCGAGCGTCTGGTCGCTGAAGTGGTCGGATTTGTCGAAGCCCCCGCCCTGGGCCTGGCGTTACCCCTGGACGTCCAGGGCACGGCTTTTCAGGAACGGGTCTGGCAGGCCCTGCGCGAAGTTCCGGCGGGCAGCCGGGTCAGCTACACCGACATCGCCGAACGCATTGGCGCGCCCAAGGCCGTGCGCGCGGTGGCCCAAGCCTGCGCGGCCAACCACATTGCAGTGGCCATTCCGTGCCACCGGGTGGTGCGCCGCGACGGTGATATCAGCGGTTACCGTTGGGGGGTCGAGCGCAAGGTTCAACTATTGGAGCGAGAAACGGCACTCTCCTGATTGCCTCGAGCAGCGTAGAATTCCCCGCCAAATTGCGTTGTGAAGAGGAATTTTCGATGAGGCGTGTCAGCCTTGCCCGTTATTGCCTGGGCGTACTTGCCCTGATGATGGCGCTGGCCACCCCGGCCTGGTCGGCACCGGCCACGCCGGTTTCGAACCTGGCTGCAGGCGAATTGCCTGTGCTGGCGGAAGACGCCAGCCTTGAACAGTTGAACGAACGGCTCGATTTCATTCGCCAGGGCGTGACCAGCAATGCCAACGATGACCTGCTGTCGCAGTTGCGCCAAGCCGCCATCCAGGTGCAGCGTCAGGCCGATGCGCTGAGCTCGCAACGGACCGCCGATGTGCAGAAGCTGGATGATCAGCTCAAGGTCATCGGCCCCGTGCAACCCGACGAAGCCCAGAGCCTGACCCAACAGCGCAAGCAGCTTGAAGCCGAACACAAGGCAGTGCTGGCCGAGCAGGAGCAGGCCACCAAGCTGACCCAGTCGGCCCGTGACCTGTCCACGCAAATCGTCAACCTGCGTCGCAGCCAGTTCAACTCGCAGGTCACCAGCCGCGCCGCCAGCCCACTGAGCCCGGCCTTCTGGCAAACGCTGATCCGCCCCACCGAAGAGGATGTGCTGCGCCTGCGTGACCTGCGTAGCGAAGCGTCCGACGCAGTGGCCAGTGCATTCAGTGCCGACCACCGCTGGTTGTTCATCACCAGCCTGGTGGCCGCGATTCTGGTCTGGACGCTGGTTCGTCGATTGATCGAGCGTCTGCTTGCCGATGCCATGGTCCGTTGGTTGCCTGAAGGTCGCCTGCGTCGCAGTGCACTGGCCTTGAGCGTGAGTCTGGCCACCCTCGGCACCATCGCCGGTTCCGTCTCGCTACTGCGCTGGGGCCTGGAAAGCAGTGCCGAGCTGGGCTCGGACCTGGCCAGCCTGACCAATCACATTCTCACTCTGGTGGTGTTCAGCGCCTTCATTTCAGGGCTGGGCCGCGCCATGCTGATGCTGCAACGCCCCTCCTGGCGCTTGCCGCCGATTCACGACGAAGTTGCCAGTGCCCTGGGTTGGTTCCCCAAGCTGCTGGCCTTGGCACTGATGGTGCTGTTGACCCAGGAGCGCATCAACAGTGTGATCGGCTCCAGCCTGGCGCTGACCGTGGCCACCAATGGCCTGACTGCGCTGGTGGTGGCGTTGATCTTCTCGGCAGCGCTGCTGCGTTACCGTCGCACCCTGCGCACGCACAAGCTGGAGCGCCCGACGGGCCTGGCCGGGCTGATTCCGTTCGTGATCGTGGTGTGGGTCGGTCTGATTCTGCTGACGCTGCTCGCAGGCTACCTGACCCTGGCCTACTTCCTTACGGCCAAGTTGCTGTGGATCAGCGTGGTGGCCACCTGCGCTTACCTGCTGACCACCTTCCTGGGTGACCTCTGCGAAACCTTGCTGTCGCCACGCCAGCCAGGCGGCCTGGCCCTGGCCTCGGCGCTGGGCCTGGCGCCGCGTCACCAGGCCCAGGCCAGCACGGTGCTGGCCGGTATCGGCCGCACGGCGCTGCTGTTCCTGGCGTTGTTGCTGGCGCTGATGCCGTCTGGGACCAGCCCGGGCGAGCTGCTGATGAGCCTGGGCGACTGGGACGGCACGGGCGGCAAGGTGCTGGGCAACCTGAACATCGTGCCGCAGGACATCCTGCTGGCGTTGGTGATGTTCTTCGGCGGCCTGTTCGCTATTCGGGTGGTCAAACGCTGGCTGAGCGAGCGCCTGTTGCCGGAAACCGACATGGACGCCGGCATGCGCGCATCCCTGGTGACCTTGGTCGGTTACCTGGGCTTCCTGTTCCTGGCCATGCTGGTGATGTCGACCCTGCGTATCAACCTGACCAGCCTGACCTGGGTGGTCAGTGCCTTGTCGGTCGGTATCGGTTTCGGCTTGCAGCAGATCGTGCAGAACTTCATCTCAGGCCTGATCCTGCTCACCGAGCGCCCGGTCAAGGTGGGGGACTGGGTCAGCCTGGCCGGGGTCGAGGGTGATATCCGCCGCATCAACGTGCGCGCCACCGAGATCCAGATGTCTGACCGTTCCACGGTGATCGTGCCCAACTCGCAGTTCATTTCGCAGAACGTGCGCAACGTGACCATGGGCAATGCCTTGGGTGTGGTCGGCATCACCCTGACCCTGCCGCTGGAAACCGATGCCAGCCACGTGCGCGAGCTGTTGCTGGCGGCTTATCACGAGCATGAGGCGATTCTGGATGCGCCGGCCAGCTCGGTGACCTTCAAGGACCTTACCGCCAGCGGTATGGTGATCGCGGTCAGTGGCTATGTGGCGGGGCCGCGGCAGGTGTCCGGTACGCGCAGTGATCTGCTGTTCACCATCCTTGGCCGCTTGCGTGACGAGGGGATTCCCCTGTCTTCGCCGCAGAGCATGGTGCTGGTGCAGGAAGGGGCGCGTCCGGCTGACGAGTCGGTGTGAGGGCTGGGGCCGCTACGCGGCCCAATCGCCGGCAAGCCAGCTCCCACATGGACCGCGACGATCTTGAGATCACTGCAGTTCCTGTAGGAGCCGGCTTGCCGGCGATGACGCCGGTACAGCCAACACAAGACTGTTGCTCCCACATGGACCGCGCTGACTTTGCAGTACCTGTTGGAGCCGGCGCTGAAGTCATTGAATTCAATGCTGCTTGGCCCGCCTGATTCTCATCAGAATCACCAGCAGCACCAACAATGCCGGAGGCGCCATGCCCAGCAGCGCCTCCCGCGCCGTCAACCCGGCGCCCAGCACATTCAGCCCGCCATACAGCAGCTTGAACAGGTTCAGCAGGTAGTAGGTGATGGCGATGATCGACAGCCCCTCCACCGCCCGCTGAATCTTTACCTGGGCATCAGCCCGGGCATTGAGGCTGCGCAGAATCTCGGCGTTCTGCTCTTCCATTTCCACCTGTACTCGCGCTTGCAGCAAATCGCCCAGGTTGGCGACGTTCTTGGCCAGTTGTTCCAGGCGTTGCTCGGTCGCCGCGCAGTAACGCACGGTCGGCTTGAAGCGGCGTTCGATGAACACCCCCAGCCGTTGGCAGTCACCCACATGGGTTTCGCGCAATTCGCCCAGGCGTTCGAACACCAGTTGCGCGTAGGCCTGGGTGGCGCCGAAGCGGTGGCGGTTCTTCACCGTGCGGCTGACCACCTGGCGTGACAGGTGGGCGATGGCATCGAGCAATGACTTGGAGTCACGTTGGTCGCCACTGGCGCTGCGTTCGGACAGGCTCACCAGGGTTTTGTCGAATGCATCCAGTTCCTGGCCCAGGGCCTTGGCCGTGGTCAGGGTCAATGACGCCATCATGCGGTACGTCTCGATCTCCAGCAGGCGACGGATCATTCGCCCCTGGCGGTAAGCATTGAGCCGGCGGTTGATGAACAGGAAGCGGTTGGTGCCGTCCTCGGTCAGGCGAAAATCGCTCCACACCACCGCATCGCCACCGCCGACGCAGGAGCCGGCAGGGTCCTTGAAGCCATAGCGCGGCAGGTCGAGGTCGTTGTCGTCGCGTACCAGCACTTGCACGGAGTTGATGACCTTGTCGGCATGTGGAGCGATGGCTTCGGCCAGTGCCGCTGGCAGGGTTTTCCAGTCGGTGTTCGCCGACGCGCAAGGCACCACCAGGGTCAGGGTGAAGAACTCGGCGTGCCGTTCCCATTTGAACGGGTGGCCGTCCAGGCGTGTGATGCCCTGGGCTGCTTCGGTGTCGCTGGCGTGCGGGCAGCAACGGCGCAACAGCGCGGCGCAGGCCTCATCGCCGCCGAGCACGGCCAGGTGGAAGACATGGGCCGGCTCGTCGAAATACAGCGACGGACGAGCGTGCAGTTCGTTGTGCAAGGTGGCGCGTTGAGGGTGCATGGGTGGTCCGGCCTGGTGTTGTGATTGTGGGGGTACCAGGGAGTGGGACTTTGCCGCAGGGTTGGAAAGTCACGTGCACAACCTCTGATCGGTAAAGATGCGACCGTTCGTAACGCAGATGGATTTACAGCTATACATATGCGTTACAGTTTTGTAGCCTCTTGGCATGTCGACAGAATGGGTCGATTCAATTGCCCGCGTGGAACGGGCGAGGAGTCATCAATGAGTGCAGTGCCGTCAAGGGATCGCAGCAAAGCGGTTCCATTGAACATGCGGGTCGCCGAGCACCGGCGGGACCTGATCGACGCAGCCGTGGAAATCGTCGGGGGAGATCGCACGAGTTTTGTGCTGGAAGCTGCGTGCAAACGTGCCGAGGAAGTGCTGATGGAGCGACGTTTGTTCCTGCTCGATGACCAAGCCTTCGACACGTTCACGCAAGCACTGGAAGACAATCCCATCAGGAGTAACGAATGCGTGAAGAAGCTGTTGGCAAGGCCCAAGCGCTGGAGTTGAGCGCTCCGCAGATACTGAACATGTCTCACGACTTGAGCTGTTTCGACTGTGGCGAGGCGTCGATCAACAGTTATCTGTGGGAAAAGGCCCTGAAGGCTCAGCAAGGCAAGCACGCTGTGGTGTATGTCACCTGCTTCAAGGGCAGCAATAGCGTTGCCGGCTTCTACACATTATCGAATGGGTCGGTGGCTCGCGCTCATGGCGTACCGGCAAGGCTGCGCCGTAATGCCCCCGATGACCTGCCTGTGATCATACTTGGGCGCATGGGCGTTACCCGGCAAGCTGCCGGGCAGGGGGTGGCAACAGACCTGTTGCAAGACGCGATCGAGAGGTCGCTGGTGGCGTCGGAAATGGTCGGTTGCGTTGCAATGATCGTTCATCCGCTCACCGAGCGGCTGGAGCAGTTCTATGCCAAGTATGCAGGCTTCCGGCTGTGTCCAGAGCTTTCGCCAAAAACGATGATGATGTCTCTTCGGTGATGTGTCGCTTTTGCCGGCCTGTTCGCCGGCAAGCCGGCCCCTAAAGGTATTGCAGTGATTTCAAGGGCAGCGCGGTTCTTGTGGGAGCCGGCTTGCCGGCGATTGGGCCGCGTAGCGGCCCCTTGCCTTGATCAACCCAGGCAGCGCGTCACATGCTTGACCGACAGATACCCTGACAACCCCCAAGGCCCAAGCTCCCGGCCGATCCCGCTGCCCTTGGTGCCACCCCAGGACGTCTCGACGAACACTGCCTGCACCGAGTTGATCCACACATGCCCGACTTCCAGCGCATCGGCCACGCGCTCGGCGCGTTCCAGGTCGGCGGAGCACACGGTAGCGACCAGGCCAAAACGGCTGTCGTTGGCTTCGGCAATCGCTTGCGCTTCAGTCGAGAAACGGCGTGCACAAAGCACTGGGCCAAAGATTTCCTCGGTCCACAGGCGGCTGTCCGTCGGCACCTCGGTGTACAGCGTGGGGCTCACGAACCAACCGTCGCGATCCAGTGCCTTGCCGCCAGCCAGGCACTGCAAACCTTCTTCGCGCGCCGTGGCGAAGTAGCTGGCCACTTTCAGCCATTGCGCCTGGCTGGTCAGCGGACCCATGTCCACTTCTTCGGTCAGCGGGTTGCCGACGCGCAGTTTTTCCAAGGCTTGCTGCAGACGCGGCAGCAGCGCATCGGCGATACCGTCCTGCACCAGCAAGCGCGAAGTGGCCGAACACATCTGCCCGGCATTCCAGGTAATGCCGGCGACGATCCATTCCACCGCCTGGTCGACATCGCAATCATCGAACACCACGATGGCCGACTTGCCACCCAGCTCCAGGGTCACCGGCCGGCACTGCGCCGAAGCACTGCGCATCACTTGGCTGCCGACACTGTTGCTGCCGGTGAACGACAGCTTGTCCAGGCCGTTGTGGCCGCTTAAGGCGGCGCCGGTTTCGGCCTTGCCGTTGACGATGTTCAGTACACCGGCAGGCAGGCCCAGGGTATCGGCGATCTGGCCGTAGGCCTGTTCGATCAGCGGCGTTACCTCCGAAGGCTTGAGCACCACGGTGCAGCCAGCGGCCAGGGCCGGGGCGAGCTTCCAGGCGCTGGTCACCAAGGGGAAGTTCCACGGCACGATCAGGCCCACCACGCCCACCGGCTCCAGGCGCGTGCGGGCGGTGAAGCCGGGCGCGGCCAGGGGCACGTCGCGGTTCTTTTCCGGCAACTGCTCGGCGAGGTCGGCGTAGTAGGCGAAGGTGGCCACGGCGTCGTCCAGATCGATTTCGGCCTCGTGACGTGGCTTGCCGTTGTTGCGCATCTGCAAGCCGATCAGTTCTTCACGGCGTTGGCCGAGCTGCTCGGCAAAGCCGCGCAGGTAGGCCGCGCGCGCGCTGGCATTGACGCTTTTCCAGGCAGGCAGGGCCTGGCGGGCGGCTGCCACCGCCTGGTCGACCTGGGCCACGCTGGCCGCCATCAACTCGGCGAACGGCTGGCCGAGCGAAGGGTCGTTGACGGTGATGCAGTCGCTGCCCTGGCCTTCGACCCAGCGGCCAGCGATGTAGTGGGAATGGGTCATGGTCGGACTCCGGTCAGGCCATTTCGGCAGTGGTTACGGGCAGGTGCGGGGCGCTTTTGCAGCGCACCCAGCGTGGGCCATTCGGGCCGTACACGCCTGCAGGTTCAGGGAACAGGTTGAGCAGAATGAGGTACAGCACGCCGGCCAGGCCCAGGGTGACTGGCAGGCTCAGGTCGATGCCGCCGGCCAGGTCGCCCAGCGGGCCAACGAACTGACCAGGCAGGTTGACGAAGCACAGGCCCACCGCCGCGCTTGGGATCCATGCACCCATGCCACGCCAGTTCCAGCCGTGCAGGAACCAGTAGTGGCCGCCACGTTGGCCGCGGGTGAACACCTGCAGGTCATCGGCGTGGTAGAAGCCGCGGCGGGTGATCAGGCCGAGGATCATGATCACCATCCAGGGGCTGGTGCAGGTGATGATCAGCACGGCGAAGGTCGACACGCTCTGCACCAGGTTGAAGGTGAAGCGGCCGATGAAGATGAAACCGATCGCCAGAACACCGATCAGCAGTGTCGCAGCGGCGCGGCTGAGCAGGCGCGGGAACACGCTGGACATGTCCAGGCCGGTGCCGTACAGCGCGGTGGTGCCAGTGGACATGCCGCCGATCACGGCAATCAGGCACACCGGCAGGAAGAACCAGCTGGGCGAGATCGCCAGCAGGCCGCCGACGTAGTTGTTGGCAGCGATGTAGTCCGGCGCCTGGCTGGCTACCAGGGTGGCGGTGCACAGGCCGAACAGGAACGGGATCAGTGTTGCGACCTGGGCAGCGATGACCGCCAGCATGATGCGTGCCTTGGGCGTTTCGCGCGGGATGTAGCGCGACCAGTCGCCCAGGAAGGCGCCGAACGACACCGGGTTGCTCATGGCCAGAATCGCCGCGCCGACGAAGGCTGCCCAGAAACCGGCCTGGCCAAGGTTGACGGTACCGGCAAAGCCCGCGTCGAACGGCCCGGCGAAGGCGAAGATACCCAGCAGGAACAGCAGGCTCGACGCCCACACGGCGATCTTGTTCACCCACAGCATGAAGCGGAAACCGAAGATGCACACCACCAGCACCAGCACGGCGAACAAGCCGTAGGCCAGGCCCAGGGTGAGGTCGGTCTCCGGCAACCCGACCAGGCGTTTGGCGCCACCCACCAGGGCGTCACCGGAACTCCACACCGACAGCGAGAAGAACGCGACCGCCGTGAGCAGCGAGAGGAACGAACCGACGATGCGCCCGTGCACGCCGAAGTGCGCGCCCGACGACACCGCATTGTTGGTGCCGTTGAGCGCGCCGAACAGGCCCATGGGTGCGAGGATCAGCGCCCCGACGCCGACGCCCAGCAGAATCGCCCAGACCCCGGCCTGGAACGACAGCCCGAACAGCACCGGGAAGCTGCCTAGTACGGCGGTGGCGAACGTGTTGGCGCCGCCGAAAATCAGGCGGAACAGGTCCAGTGGGGAAGCGTCGCGTTGATCGTTGGGGATCTGTTCGACGCCATTGGTCTCGATACCGGTCGAGTGGCTCATGGTGATGCTCCAGCGCGGTTGTTGTAGGTCGGCGCGGTGCGCGGACCCTCTTGTGGGTGCGATGGCAGGGCGGCAAGGCCGCGTAAAAGTGTGATTCAGGCGCCCGTGACGACGGACAGGTGCTCGTGGCAGGCCAACCAGCGTTCGCTTTCGCGGCGGAACACGATGGTTTCGCGCTCGGCCAACTGGTGCTCTTCACCGGCCATGCGGATATGCGTGGCGACATCATGCATGAACACCGCCACATCGCCTTGCAGGCTCACGTGGACATTGCTCGACTGGCACGCCAGCACGGCAAAGCCCTCGGCTTGCCATTGAGCCCAGAGGTCTTCATAGGCGCGACGGGACAACAGCGGCTGCGCCAAGGTGTGGAAGAGGAAGGTGGCGTCTTCGCTGAAGCAGGCGAAGTAGCGGGCGGTGTCGTTGCTGGCGAAGGCGGCAACGAGGTCGGCAGCGGCCTGCCGTACCTGGAGTGTCTGGTCCACGGGAGTGGCCTCACGGTTTTTGTGATTGTGGTGATGCGATTCTGGTGGGGGTGGGCGGTGGGAAAAATCGCTGGGGAAATAATTAGTTCAGGAATTTGTGAAGTGAAGCGGTTTTTCTTGACCCCGAGTTCTGCGCAGCCGATCAGCTCATGCAGGCGTTGTCATCGAACAGTCATCTTGCAGTGCAACATTTCAGTCATCCGTCTCAAGCTTCATTGCGAGCGCGAATGGCTCATACCGCACTACACGCTCAGCACGATCAAGACCTGTTTGGTCTTCTCTACGGCTTTGTCTTCCGCGAAGGCCAGCCCGGCCGCGAGATCGACTCGGCCCAGGCCTTGCGCCTGCTTAACGAACCCGCGGATCCTGACCAGTTTCTTTGGCTTCATTTGAACCTCGCCCATGCCGCTTGTGAGCGTTGGTTACGTACTCACTTGGCCTTGCCAGACGCCTTTTTCGAAACCCTGCGCGAAGGCTCGCGCTCCACGCGTATCGAACATGCCGACTCGGCGTTGCTGGCGGTGGTCAACGATGTGGTATTCAACTTCGGCCTGGTGTCGTCAGATATTTCCACAATGTGGGCCTGCGCCAGCAGCCGCCTGTTGGTCAGTGCGCGCCTGCAGCCACTGCACTCGGTGGACAAGCTGCGTTCATCGGTCAAACGGGGCGAGCGTTTCCATTCGCCCATCGAGTTGCTGGTGCACCTGTTGCGCGACCAGGGCGACGTGCTGACCCAGATTGTGCGCGAGACCACCACCAGCGTCGATCGCATCGAAGACCAGCTGCTGTCCCAGCGCTTGAGCGACAACCGTGCCGAGCTGAGTAGCATGCGTCGGGTACTGGTGCGTCTGCAGCGGTTGCTGGCGCTGGAGCCCGGCGCACTGCTGCGCCTGCTGAATCGGCCCCCGGAGTGGTTGCGTGAGCAGGACATGCGCCAGCTGCGTGCGGCGACCGAGGAATTCACCCTGGTGATCAGCGACCTCACGGCGCTGGGCGAGCGGATCAAACTTTTGCAGGAAGAGATCGCCGCCAAGCTCAACGAACAGACCAACCGCACCCTGTTCACCCTGACCGTGGTTACCGTGCTAGCGTTGCCCATCAACATCATCGCCGGCTTCTTCGGGATGAACGTCGGCGGCGTGCCCCTGGCCGACGACCCGCATGGCTTCTGGGTGCTGGTGGCGCTGGTGGCGACGTTCACCGTGCTGGTTGGTCGCTGGGCGTTCCGCAAGCGCCGCGAGTATTGAGTGCCGCACTGGTGCGATCTAGAGGTTGGCGCGGTCCATGTGGGGCAACTGTCTTGTGTTGCCTGTACCGGCCTCATCGCCGGCAAGCCGGCTCCTACAGGTACTGCAGTGACCTCAAGATCTGCGCGGTCCATGTGGGAGCCGGCTTGCCGGCGATCACCGGCGAAGCCGGTGCCATACATCGCGTTGCCTGCATCGTCGGCAAGCCAACTCCCAGAATGGCCGCGCAGATCTTGAGTCGATTACAGTACCTGCCGATTCCACCCGACTGGCGGTCATCCCACCCCCCCATCCTTGCCTACGCTGAAACTCCCACGCACAGAAGCAAGGAGTTCCGCCATGGCCTTCCAATACAAGCGTCTGGACAAGAACAATGCCGCTGTCCTGCTGGTCGACCACCAGACCGGCCTGCTGTCGCTGGTTCGCGACATCGACCCTGACCGTTTCAAGAACAATGTGCTGGCCCTGTCGGACCTGGCCAAGTACTTCAAGCTGCCAACCATCCTCACCACCAGCTTCGAAACCGGCCCCAACGGCCCGTTGGTGCCCGAGTTGAAAGAGCAGTTCCCCGACGCCCCGTACATCGCACGCCCCGGCAACATCAATGCCTGGGACAACGAAGACTTCGTCAAGGCCGTGAAAGCGACCGGCAAGAAGCAACTGCTCATCGCCGGGGTGGTGACCGAGGTTTGTGTGGCCTTCCCCGCGCTGTCGGCGCTCGAAGAAGGTTTCGACGTGTTCGTCGTCACCGACGCCTCCGGCACCTTCAACGAACTGACCCGCGACTCGGCCTGGCGCCGCATGGAAGCGGCCGGCGCCCAGTTGATGACCTGGTTCGGCGTGGCCTGCGAGCTGCACCGCGACTGGCGCAACGACATCGAAGGGCTGGGCACGCTGTTCTCCAACCACATACCGGACTATCGCAACCTGATGACCAGTTACAACAAACTTGCGAAATAGAAGATTCGCCATACAGCAAGGCTGCTCACACAGAGCTTATGACACCTATGGGTGCAGGCTTGCTGTATGTCTTAACGATACAGACGCTGAAATTTGGAAATGCGTTTGTACCTACACACCTAGCTGATCGACGAGGCCTTGATAAAGGCCTCGTCCAGCGTGCTGGCGTGATGGCGATTTAAAAAGTCATCTGCGTTAGCGAACGGCTCCAGTTGTTGTCTTGCCAGCATGTAGAAGCGATGGCAATGATTGATGATCTCTTGGATGTAGTGAGAGGACACAATGACGGTAGCACCTTCTTTACAAGCATTCTGGATGCCCAACCAAATGTAGTGGCGAAACTCCGGGTCTACACCTGCAGTAGGCTCATCCAGTATCAGCAGATCGCTGTCCATGGACAGCAAGCTAAGGGTAAAGAAACTGCGTATTTCACCGTAACTACAAATCGAAGGTTTTTTCATCCAGATGGTTGAGTAGCGTTCATGAAGCGTCGGCGACCAGTGCTTCAGCTTGTTAAGCGTTTCTGTCTTGCTTGGAGGGGTTGAGCTGCTCAGATTTGTGATCAGAGTATGAATGTCCCCCATCCTTAAAGATGGGGGAGCAGAAAGTGTTTGAGATAAATAAATTGGGCGTAATGCGGCATTGCTAATGACGCCCATGTGTGGCTGCTTAATATTGCAAATCAGGTCCATCAATGTTGTTTTTCCGGCGCCGTTTGGACCCAGTAGTCCGATAGTTTCACCTTTTTTGGCGTTGAAGTTTACATGTTTGAATAGTGTTTTGTTATTGGCTTCAAAACTGACGTCAGAAATACGTAATAGGTTCATCTAATATCTGCTCCAAATAGGTTGTATCCTGAAGTAGCGATGAGTGAAAAAAATACAGATGGACAGTAGTGCAAAAGCAATGCTGGCACTGTGCGCTAACGGAATTTCTCCGAGAAATATTTTGGTGCTCAGTACTAATGGGTTGGAGCTTTTCAGTCCCGAGACAGAGGAGTTGACATACGTCGCCCCCATGTATCCCAGTGAAAGCATTGCGAAAGAGATTATTGAGAATAGCGTATTGGCAGTTGTGAATTTTATGGGTAGCAGCGAAATGGCTAGGCCGGCACAGGAAAAATACAGATAGCTTATATATGCGCAAGCTATCAAGTGGAGGTATTCGTCCATGGCGTAAGCACCATATAGAGGTCTTGTGATTAGATAAAAAGTGGTGAAGTGAATCAGGCCTGTAAAGGAGTAACTCAGTAAGTGCGAAGTAAGAAATAGAGTGAGCGACTGTCTTTGGTATATGAAAGACCTGACGAACCCGCTTTCTCTTCTTCCAATGAGATAAAGACTCAGGCCGAACATGGCAACGCTTGATGAAATGTATGCGTAGAACCATGAGGCTGAGGCTATGTAGTCGTGAGTAACTAGGGTGGTCGTTTCTCGGGAAGTAAGTAATAAAATAAACAGCGCAGACGGCGATAACGTCGTCCAGATCAAAGCGGTTGGCTCTTTCCATTGCTCGATGGTGAGCACTTTTGATATGTTGAAAATTCTCTTTGCGGTTTGCGAAATGTTGTCTTTTTTCATGGGAAAGGTACCATTTTACTGCATTGCTCGGGTTTGATGTTATGGGAGAAATTTTCCGAGTATCGATTGATTAGGTTGAGCTTTGATGAGTTGTTCATGTGGAGAAATAAATTGGGGGATATGTATTTGCAAAAATGCGTGGTGGGTGCGGTCGGAGGGGAGTAAAGGTATAGGTAGCCGTTGAGTTTTAGTTCTCTCAGCGACTTGATCAGATTGCGGCTTGTAAATTCTTTTGTGTTTAGATCTTGATGGTAAGCGTTTTCAGTGCAAAGTATTGCTTCGTAGGTGCTGTAGCTGTTGCATTCTAAAAAATGGCGCAGGTAAGGGTCTTCCACCTCCTTGATGCTTCTTTTTCGAGCAGCGAAGGACTGCATGAAACGATAAGTTTGCCAGAGCTCTACCAGAGCTTTTTCCAACGCACTGAGAATATCCTTGTTGTAAGCCATTCCAGCGCAGTATTTAACTTCGGTGTTCGATGAGGTTTTGTTTCCGTAGCAGATTAGTATGCAGCTTCCGGGAAAGTTTCTGTCAGTTAAATCCAAGATGCACAACTCTCCGCATTTCAAAAGTTCTTTAAGGAGGTTTTGGCAAGGTGAGTTTCGTAAAGTGAACAGTGCAACTGTATGAAGGATCCTGTGTGAGTGTGTTTTTGTCAGCCAAAATTTTAAAAGAAACTGTCTTTCAAGTGACTCTTTCAGCGCGCCATGTATTGCCTTCTCCATGGTTTCATGAGTGCTGCACCCGCAGGTGTCTCTGAATGGGTAGAAATTGTTGTCGGATTCGTTATTGCTTGGAGATATTGATATGCAGGCTGTTGGGATTTTACATGGGCTGAAGTCGCTTATTCTAAAGGCGTGAGTTAAATCAAATCTGTGCTCTTCGATTGAGTTGCATGGCGCATTGATCGATGTCTGAGCAAGTGCTTTTGTAAATTCAGATACTTCCTCTAAAGATAAGTTTGAGTTTAGGGTGGCTTTTTCTGCTACGGCAATGTCGAGATAGAAGTGCGTTCGTTCTCGATATTCCCCATGTGCTGCTTTTATGATTTCTGACGTCCATCCACTGCTAGATCCGTAAGTGCTCCATCGGCTACCGGATTCGACGCTGTGTGGAAAGTGTTTGACAGCGTTTGGTTGGGAGCATTGGAAGTCAGGTCTGACTGGAAAGTGTATTTCATTGTAGTTGTTCATTTCCTACCCTATAAATTGAATGCAGGCCGGAAGAAATAAGGTTGGGTTAAGATTTAACCGCTGCGCTAACTCATGATCACTGAAGCCGGACCAAAGACGGCTCTCCAGGCGCAATTCTTTGCAGCGCAGGTCTACCAACATATACATTGAGCCAGCTTCCATGTGAGCGAGTCGGTAACCGCGATATCTATACTTAAAAATTGCTTTGGGTAGGTAAATGCAGTAAATGAGTGCAATGGATGGAGTGCCCAAGTCAAATGGTTCCGGGATTAAAGACTTTTGTAGTTCATGAATATTTATCTCTGGGCTGTAGTTTTCAAACTTCCTAGAACTTGGCAGTAGGTGCAGGCAGTTACTGTCGGTAGGCCAGTGATTAACCTGGTTGTTTAGGTTGCAGCAGAAAACCTCGACAGGATAGAGAGCGCCTCCACTAGGGTACCCCCGGTTATAGCCACAATTTTCCTTTTTCAGCAAAGGCGCGAGTAGCGCTTGCACTTTGCAAAAGTCGAGAGGCCCATTGTCAAATTTTGCGCATGAATCATTTCTTCTTAAGTGATGCTCTACAGGTAGTACGGGGAGCGATAGATTTTGACAACTGCTTGTGCTTTGACTTATGTTAAGTTTTAGCTCGTTTCCTGTAAGTTGTTCTAGTTCTTTGTTGGGGATGTGGTGAAGCGTGCTAAAGTGCTGGGTGGCTTTATGGATGACAAAATTTCCTTTGTTGTGGTAGATCAGGGTGTCGTCTAGAACTTCATTGCTAATAAATTTTAAATAGTAATCATGAGGTATGCTCATGCGCGTCTCTCCAAGCACCGGCAAAGCGGCCAGTGCACGCTAACGTCCTCTGTTATATTTCCTGTGTCCAAGTTTATGGTTGTAGAGTGCAGGGTTTTGTCTTGGGTCATTTTTATTGGTTGATGCGTTGTTAGTTTTTTTATGGATCTTGAAATGGCTCCTATAATTAGGGCATGCTGGAGTTCATCTATCTCTGCTTTCGGCATGGGAAGTCTATTGGTGTTGCAAAACCCCAAAAGCCTACTCCAGTGATGGTGGCTGGATCGTAATGATTCATAATGAATTACTCGGTCTATGGTGCAAAAGGCGCAAGGGTTTTTGAGTGTGGGGATGTAAGGTTCGGTAAGATGGAAGTGTGCGCCACTGACAAACCCAACGCTTATTCCGCTTGATGGATAATTGTCAGCCAGTTGGTCGTAGATTTCCCTTACTTTTTGCAGGTCAAAGCTTAGGCTGGCTAGTATAAAAAGTATTGGGGTTGCGCTTTTTATGTGTGTAGGGATTGTTAATGGTTTTATTTCTAATTTGTAGTTTGATCTCTGCTTCAAGGCTTTCGCTTCGCTGAGAGGAATCTCCCAATCGCAGTAAATCACAGCCTTTTCGAAGTAAGTACTGCTTGGTGGATCACCGAGGACAGATATTTCTCTCAAAAATTTTACCGTGCTCTCACTGCAAAGGCCTTGGCTGTGGAGTATGTCTTGAATTTTTTTGTAGGCTACTTCTGTTTTCTTGAGTTTTATTAGCTGCTTGAGCGCGTTTGTCAGGCTGTTATTTTTGATTTTAGTTATGCCGCTGGCGGAATAGACTAAATGGTCAGTTTCGAAGTTAAGAACTTCATAATTACATACTCTTAAAGCTTTCATGTATTTCTCCTTTGGGAGATACGCTCCCGCAGGTATACTTAGCGTGAGCGTATCTCATCTAGTTAAGCTCAGGATTGTTCAAGGCTAATGCCATTGTTCCCACCACTACCGCCAGAACCACCACTGCCTCCACTGCACCCGCCGCCGCCTCCACATCCACCGCTACCACCACAGCCTCCTGCACCTCCAGAACCACCGAAGAACTCGGATTCCAAGTTTTCTTCATTGTTTGGTTTGAATGTAAGCAATGTAACGCCGTATTCGGTTTCCATAGTTTTTCTCCTTGGATGATTGCCCCGTTTTGTCGGGGTTATCAAGTTTTAGTTTGCATTGGAGAACTCGTCAACTGGCGGTTTTTGGGGGTGGCCTGAATGTTTGTTTATTGTGTTTATTTTATTAGGCTGTTTGTCGGATTGTTCTTAAGTTTAAACTTTCGGCATGCTCTGAATGCGCTGTAGGATATTTCAGAAATCCCAGCTTCTTTGTGAAAGTCCGCAGATTAATTAAGTATCTTTCTGGCTTTCCGGTACGAATTTTCGTTTTTCTTGAAAGGCAATTCTTTTTTTAGTTTGAGACTGGTGCTGAGAAGGGTTTAAATTTTTTTTGCTGATAGCAAGTTTTTTTGGATTTCATGACTTTGGAGTGTCGCTCAAGCCTTGAATGCTACTGCTCTCCTGCACCACATCTCGGCTGTCTCCATACCTTCAGCTAGCCATAGCGCACATGAGTACCCCCTCACAACGAGTTGCACCCAATTGCAAGCCAACCAGCAAACCCCCATGAATCGACCATACTGAGTCTTCATTCGCCTTCAGGAGAAGGTCATGTCCAAGTCGGCCAAAAAGAAAGCCACCCAGGCAACCGACGAAAAGCTGGGCGGCAAGGCCTATGAGAAAGCGCTCAAGCCGCTGCACGTCGAGCTGGTCAAGCTTCAGGAATGGGTTGTGGCCAAGGGCCTGAAGGTGTGCATCGTCTTCGAGGGCCGCGACGGAGCAGGCAAGGGCGGGACCATCAAAGCTATCACCGAGCGGGTCAGCCCGCGGGTGTTCCGGGTGGTTGCGCTGCCGGCACCCACCGAGCGCGAGAAATCGCAGATGTACGTGCAACGCTACCTGAGGCATCTGCCTGCCGCTGGCGAGGTAGTGATCTTCGACCGCAGCTGGTACAACCGCGCCGGGGTCGAGCGGGTGATGGGGTTCTGCAGCGACGAGCAGGCCAGCAAGTTCCTCACCGTGGTGCCGCTGTTCGAGAAGATGATGGTCGAGTCGGGGATCATCCTGATCAAGTACTGGCTGGAGGTCAGTGCCGAGGAGCAGACCCGCCGCCTGCAGGACCGTATCAACGACGGGCGCAAGCTGTGGAAACTGTCGCCGATGGACCTGAAGTCCTATTCGCGCTGGGACGACTACACCCGTGCCCGCGACGAGATGTTCGCCGCCTCGGACTCGTCCTGGGCGCCTTGGTTCATGGCGCACTCCAACGACAAGCGGCGTGCGCGGCTGAACATCATCAGCCACCTGCTGTCGCGCATCGAGTACAAGGATGTGACCCGCGAAGAGATCGTCAAGCTGCCCAAGCGCGGCAAGATCGGCAAGTACAAGGCTGTGGACTACCCCTTCAAGGTGGTGCCGGAGCGTTTTTGATGACTGATTAACAGCCCGTCAGTTGGCAGTCGGCCTGGGCAAGAGGGTCCGTATCGACATTCGGGGTTCGACCCCGAAGGAGCCAGGGGATGAGCGACGATGCCACATGACGGCAGTCTGCTACAGGCGACAGTGGTCTTCTTGCTGGCCGTGGTGCTGCTGGTACCGCTGGCGCAGCGTCTTAAACTGGGGGCGGTACCGGGCTATCTGTTGGCCGGTATTCTTATCGGCCCCTCATTGCTGGGCCTGATCAAACAACCCGACAACGTTGCTCGCCTGTCCGAGATGGGTGTGGTGATGCTGTTGTTCGTGATTGGCCTGGAGCTTTCGCCGCGCCGACTGTGGACCATGCGCCGGTCGCTGTTTGGCGTGGGCTCGCTGCAGGTTGGGCTGACCGCCGTGGTGCTGGGGTTGCTGGCATACCTGCTGTTCGACCAGTCGCGGCAGGCGGCGATCGTGCTGGGCCTGGGCCTGGCACTGTCGTCCACCGCTTTTGGCCTGCAGGTGCTGGCCGAGCGCAGGGAGCTGGGCAAGCCGCAGGGGCGGTTGGCCGTGGGCATCCTGCTGTTCCAGGACATCGCGGCCATTCCGCTGATTGCCGTGGTGCCGCTGCTGGGCACCGGCATGAGCCCCCCGGAGGAGGGCAGTTGGCCCTTGCTGGCGGTGGCATTGGGCGTCGGGGTGGTGATCGTCACCGGTCGCTACCTGCTGCAGCCGGTGTTCCGCTGGACTGTCGGCTCAGGGCTGCACGAACTGTCGACTGCCACTGCATTGCTGGTGGTGCTGGGCACCGCCTGGGTGATGGAGCATGTCGGGGTGTCCATGGCCCTGGGCGCCTTCCTTGCGGGCGTGGTGATGGCCGATTCGCCGTTTCGCCATGAGCTGGAGTCGCAGATCGAGCCGCTCAAGGGGCTGCTACTGGGGCTGTTCTTCGTTGGCGTGGGGATGACCGCCGACCTGCGTCTGCTACTGAGCATGCCGCTGCAAGTGTTGGGGCTCACCGTGTTGCTGGTGGGGGTCAAGTTACCGCTGTTGTTCGTGCTGGGGCGCTTCGCCGGAGGTCTGGAACGGGCCCAGGCACTGTGTCTGGCGGTGGTGCTGGCGTCGGGCGGCGAGTTCGCTTTCGTCGTGTTCAAGCTGGCGCTGCAGCATCAGGTGCTGGAGCAGCGGGTGCATGACTTGCTGGTGCTGGCCATCACCCTGTCGATGGCCGTGGTGCCGTTGGTGATGATGGCCCTGGCCCGCCAGTTGCGCGACGACGCCTCGGTCGCTGCAGCCGCCGCAGCGTTGCCGGATGTCGAAGAAATGCCGCAGGTGGTGGTGGCTGGCCTGGGGCGCATGGGCGCGGCCATTGTCCGCATGCTGCATGGTGAAGGTGTGCGCCTGGTGGCGTTGGACGCCTCGGTCGATGCGGTGGTGCAAGGCAGTGAGAAAGATGGCCCGTTGGTGTTCTTTGGCGACCCCTCACGCTCAGAGATCCTGCGTGCAGCCAGGGTCGACCAGGCCAGGCTGGTGATCGTCGCCACCGATGACCCGCAGTCCAACCTCAAGACTGCCGATGTGCTGGCGCATCTTTATCCACAGACCCCGGTAATCGCTGCCGCACGTGACAGCCAGGAAGCCCAGCGCCTGCTCGCCATGGGCGCCGACCCGGTACGCGAAACCTTTCACTCCAGCCTGGAGATGGCACGTCGTGCCCTCATCATGCTGGGCTACAGCGAAGAGCAGGCGGCTGCCTGGGTACACCGCTACAGTCGGCAAGAGGCGCGCCGCTTGCAGGAGCAGCGGCAATGGCAGGACGGTTCCGGTGGTGATTTCCCGAACGCTCGCTGAGCGCCATGAAAGCTCGTAGCAGACACCGCGCCATGCGGCGCACTGATCGCTCAATCCGCTGAATGCGGCCAGGAGGTGAATCATGCAGTCGGGTTTCAAGCTGGACAGCGCCCTCTCGCGAGGGCTGCTCGACGTGCTGATCAAGGCTGGGCTGGTGGCAGCCTTGGTGATCTTTGCCTTCCAGGTGTTCCAGCCGTTTCTGGAGTTGATGCTTTGGGCGGTGATACTGGCGGTCACCTTGTATCCGCTGTATGGCCGGCTCAAGCAGCGGACTGGGCTCAAGAACGGTTATGTCGCCACGCTCGTGGTCTTGCTGGTGCTGGTGGTGCTGTTGGTACCGATCTACCTGGTGGTGGTTTCGATTGGCGAGTCCGTCCAGAGCCTGGTTGCGCTGCTCAAGGAGGGGGGCTGGAGCGTGCCTGCGCCACCGGAGTCGGTGGCAGGCTGGCCACTGATCGGGCCTCGGCTGTATGCCTTCTGGCAGTCGGCATCCGAAAGTCTGGCCCCGGTGATGAACAACCTGATGCCGCACCTCAAAGGCGCGGGGCTCACCGTATTGGGGGCCGCGGCGAGCGCGGGCGGGGCGTTCCTGTTGTTCATCGGCGCAGTGATCATATCCGGCGTGATCATGGCTTTTGGCGAGCGTGGCGAGATCGCTGCGCAGCGCATCGCCATGCGCGTATCCGGTGAGGAGCGCGGCAAGCCGCTGGCCAACCTGTGCACTGCGACCATACGTGCGGTAGCCCAGGGCGTGATCGGCATTGCCTTTATCCAGATGCTGCTGATCGGCGTTGGTTTCGTGATCAAGGGCGTGCCAGGGGCGGGCATGTTGGCCATTGTCGTACTGATGCTGGGGATCGCCCAGGCGCCAGCGACACTGGTAACCATTCCGGTGATCATCTACGTGTTCAACGTCGAGGGCTTTACTGCGGCGACCATCATCTTCGCCGTTTACACCTTCGTCGCCGGGCTTGCCGACAACGTGCTCAAACCGCTGCTGCTGGGGCGCGGGGTGGACGTGCCGATGCCGGTGGTGCTCATCGGAGCCCTGGGCGGCATGGTGGTGAAGGGCATCATCGGTTTGTTCATCGGCCCGGTGATCCTTGGGGTCACCTATGTGCTGTTCTGGCAGTGGGTGGCGTTGCAGGTGCCGGAGCAACCTGTGCCACCAGCGGCATGAGCCAGGCCTGCGATGGCGACGCGCTGCCATGGCCTGATCCTGCTGCTGGCGCTGGCCGGCTGTAGCCAGGTCGGCCCGGATTTCGAACAGCCGCAGGCCCCGTGGTTGCATGGCTGGAGCACGCCACTGCTGGAGCGGGCGGGGCACACGGCAGCAACACCGGACCTGCGCCAGTGGTGGGCGGTGTTCGCCGACCCGACGCTGGACGCGCTGATTGCCGAGGCCGATGCACACAACACCAACCTGCGGGTGGCAGGCCTGCGCATCGTCGAGGCACGTGCGCAGTTGGCCATCGTCCAGACCGGGCGCTATCCCCAGTTGCAGCAGCTGCGTGCGCAGAGCCTGTACCTGAAGCAGGACCAGTCCGGCACCCCGACCGCCCGCGACTCGGTGTTCTGGCAGTCCAGCCTGGGTTTCGACATTGCCTGGGAGGTGGACTTCTGGGGGCGCTTCAGCCGCGCCATCGAGTCGGCCGATGCCGTGTACTTCGCTTCCCAGGCCAACTATGCCGACGCCATGGTGCTGTTGCGCGCGCAGGTGGCCGATACCTACTTCGGCCTGCGCACCGCCGAGGCGCGCCTGGCCATTGCCGAGGAGAACGCCAGGCGCCAGGCACGCAGCCTGGAAATCACCGAGCGGTTGTTCCGCCATGGCGAGCACGACGAACTCGACTGGCAACAGGCGCGCACTCAGTACCTGGCCACCCAGGCGACCATTCCCGAGTTCCAGAACCAGGTCAATGCCTTGCGCAACGTGCTCTGCTCGTTGATCGGCCGGCCGCCTGGCCCGTTGCCGGAGCTTGAGGCGCGTCACGGCCAGCTGCCGCTGCCAGGCCAGGCGATTCTGCAGGACGTGCCGGCCAGCCTGTTGCAACGCCGCCCGGATATACGCGCCGCCGAGCAGGCAGTGGCCGCGCAGTCGGCGCTTGTCGGTGTTGCCGAGGCGGATCTTTATCCCTCGCTGAGTTTGCTCGGCAGCATCGGCTGGAGCTTCGTCACGGCCAACCACTTGCCCGACACGTTCGACCTGGCTGCCGGGCCGAGCCTGATCTGGAACCCGTTCGACTACGGCAGGCGCAAGAATGCCGTGCGGGTGGAGGATGCGCGTCTGCAGCAGTTGATCGAGTTGTATCAGCAGAGTGTTCGCGATGCCGCACGCGAGGCGGACGATGCCGCCAGCGGCCTGGTGCGCTCGCTGGAAAGCGCGGGCATTCGAGAGCAGGCGTCGCAAGCCGCGCAGCGTTCGCTGACCCTGGCCAGTTCGCAATACCGCGAGGGCTTCGCTGACTTTCAGCGCGTGCTCGATGCCCAGCAATTGCTGTTGCAGCAGCAGGACGGGTACCTGGTCAGCCGGGGTAACGCCGTCAGCAGCCTGGTGAACCTGTACAAGGCGCTCGGCGGCGGATGGGAGCAGGTTGGCCAGCCCATCCCGGCGCAAACCCGCCAGCAGATGCAGCAACGCACCGACTGGGGAACGCTGCTCGACGAGCCGGCCCCTGAAAATCAGAAGACAGGTGAGCAACCATGAGCGACGCCCAGGGTACACCGCCGAAGCAAGCGCCCGCGCCGGACCGGGGCATGCGCTGGGTGTTGCTTTTGATCGCCGTGAGTTTGCTCTGGTACCTGCTGGCTGACCGCTTCACGCCCTACACCCAGCAGGCTCGCCTGCAGGCTTATGTGGTGCCGGTGAGTGCCGAGGTGGCCGGCCAGATAAAGCGTGTGGCGGTAGGCAACAACCAGGAAGTACGAAGGGGCGATGTGCTGTTCGAGCTGGACCCGGAGCAGTACCGCATCGCCCTGGCACGAGCCGAAGCCGACCTGGACACCACGCGTCGGCAGATCGGCGCTCACACCGCCGGCATCGATTCGGCCCAGGCCGCTCTGGTGGCCGCCCAGGCCAACGAGCGCAAGGCGCGGCAGGATGCCGAACGGTTGAAGCGGCTGATCGACGAAGACCCCGGCACGGTGTCAGTGCGGCGCCTGGAAGGCGCGCAGGCGACCCGTGACCAAGCTATCAGCCAGGTGGCGGCGGCCCGGGCGGAAGTCGAGCGTGCCCGTGAACAGCAGGGTGGCGCAGAGGCGGACAACGCCCAAATGCGCAGCGCGGCGGCCAACGTGGAAAAGGCCCGTCTGGACCTGGCCCGCACCGTGGTGAGGGCAGATGCCAACGGCCTGATCACCGACCTGCGTACCGACGTGGGCCATTACGTCGCGGCAGGCAGCCCGATGATGACCCTGATCGCTATCCATGACCTGTGGATAAGTGCCGACATGACCGAGAACAACCTCGGCCACCTGCAGCCCGGAACGCCGGTGCTGGTAGTGCTCGATGCGCTACCCGGCAGCGTGCTGCGCGGGCGTGTGCGCAGCATCGGCCGTGGCGTGAGCGTCGGCCAGAGCACTCCGCCCGGCAGCTTGCCGACCGTGCAGAACAGCCGCGAGTGGTTGCGTTCGGCGCAACGTTTCCCGGTGATCGTCGAGTTGGAGCGCGATCAGCTGCAAAGCGCAGCCGGCCTGCGGGTTGGCGGCCAGGCCGAAGTCATGGCGTTGCCCAGCGAGGGTAACCCTTTGAACCTGTTGGGCAGGGTGTTCATGTGGCTGATGAGCTGGATGTCCTATGCCTATTGAGTTGCGGCGCCTGCGTGCACTGCGCCTGGCCTGGGGCACTGCGCTGTGCCTGGCGATCAGTTTCGGTCTGGCCCTGCCAGTGCCGATTCTGGCGCCGGTGTTTGCCGTGCTGCTGCTGGCCATGCGCAGCCAACCCTTGCCGCTGCGCGCCGCGCCGTTGTTGGCGCTGCTGGTATTGCTCAGTTGTGGCAGCGGCCTGCTGCTGATTCCGTTGCTGCGTCATGCCCCGGTGAGCGGGGTGCTGTTGGTCGGCGTGGGCGTGTACCTGGTGCTGCGCTATGCCTTGCAGGGCGGCAACGGTTTGCTGGCCAACCTGCTGGTCATCGGCCTGACCATGATCGCGGCGGCGGGTACCAGCGACTTCACCCTGGCGTTGTCGGTGGTCGAGGCCATGGCCAAGGGCATGCTCCTGGCAACCTTGGGCTGTGCTTTCGTGCACCTGCTGTTCCCGGAGCCCGCCGACGCGCCTGCGCCACCCGCCCCGGCGCGCCTGAGCGGCGACGAGGTCGGTTGGGTGGCCCTGCGCGCCACGCTGATCGTGATGCCGGCGTTTCTGTTGGCGCTGATCGCACCGGACCAGTACATGCCGCTGATCATGAAGTCGGTGAGCCTGGGCCAGCAAGCTGGCGAGACCCGCGCCCGGCATGCCAGCCGCGAGTTGATCGGCTCGACTTTACTGGCCGGGGTGCTGGCGATTCTGGTGTGGGGCGCACTTGGCCTGTTCGTGCACTTGTGGATGTTCTTCCTGTGGGTGTTGCTGTTGTGCCTGTGGCAGGCGCGAAGGCTCTACCAGGCGGTGCTGACACGGCAGAGCCCGGCGTACTGGGTCAGCTGCCTGACGACCTTTCTGATTCTGCTAGGGCAATCGGTGCAGGACAGTGCGGCAGGGCAGGATGTTTACCGGGCGTTTGCCGTGCGGATGGCGCTGTTTGTGGCGGTGTCGCTGTATGCCAGTGGGATGTTGATCTGGATCGACAGGCGCCGTGTCGAACCGCATCGGCCTCTTCGCGGGTAAACCCGCTCCCACATCCCTTGAACCATGCACCGACCCTGTGGGAGCGGGTTTACCCGCGAAGAGGCCGGGACGGCTAGCCTAGGGCTGCCAGTCGATCCCCGTGTCTTCGAGATAAGCATCCACGGCAGCGCCAACCGTGGGGTGAAACGCCTCTGCACCAATGCGATGAAACAGCTCGAAGCGCTTCATCTTGTCCTTCACTGGGTCTTTCATCTCGGCAAATTGCAGCTCCACGCCGCGAGATTCGAGAATGCGGTCCAGTTCGGCGAGCATGTCGGCAGAGGTGATGTCGATGCTGGTCACAGGCTCTGCCGCAATCACCAGTCGTTGAACCGGGGTCGGTGACTCGTCGATAGCCGCCAGCACCGTGTTCTGGAACTGTTCGGCGTTGGCGAAGAACAGCGGTGCATCCCAGCGCAGCAACACCAGCCCAGGTATACGCCGGGCGTTCGGGTGGCGCTGTACGTCGTGGTAGCCGCGGGTGCCGTCCACGCGACCGAGCACGGCGAAATGCGGACGCCAGCCGTCCCAGAGGAATTCGATCACCGAGATCACCACGGCGATGCAGATACCGGGAATGGCGCCAAACACGGCCACGCCGACGAAGCAGGTGAACGACAGCCAGAACTCCCATTGCTGCATACGGAAGATGCGCTTGAGGTCGGCGAACTCGAACAGCCCCAGCGCGGCGGCGATCACTACTGCCGCCAGGGCGCTGTTGGGCAGGTGGCGCATCAGGTTGGGCGCCACCAGCAACAACAGCGTGACCGCCAGCGCGCCGATGATGCCGGTCAGTTGGGTTTTGGAGCCGGCGGCTTCGGCAACCGGAGTGCGTGATGAGCTGCTGCTGATGGGAATACCCTGGAACAGCCCGGATGCCAGGTTGGCCACCCCCAGGCCGAACATCTCCTGGTTCGGGTTCACCGATGTCTTCAGGCGGGCAGCGTAGGAGCGCGACAGCACACTGGTGTCGGCGAACGACACCAGTGCCACGGCGATACCGCCCAGCAGCACCTCCACCAGGTCGATGTCGCTCAACCATGGGAAGGCAAAGCTGGGTAGCCCTTGCGGCAACTCGCCAAGCACTTTCACGCCCTTTTCATCCAGGCCCAGCAAGCTCACCGCCAGGGTTGCCAGCATTACCGCGATCAGGATGCCCGGGATCCGCTTGTAGGGTTTGAGCAGCAGAATCAACGCCAGGCTGGCGCCACCCACGGCGAAGCTCGGCCAGTGGCCTTGGCCGGCAAACAAGGCCTGGGCCAGTTGCCAGAGGTCGCGTAACGGGCCTTGGCTGTCGAACGAAAGGCCAAACAGCTTGGGCAACTGGCTGATCAACACCGTCAGCGCGATGCCGTTCATGTAGCCATAGCGGATCGGTTTGGACAGCAGTTCGGTGATGAAGCCCAGGCGCAGCAGTCCAGCGATCATGCAGAACGCGCCGGCCACCAGGGCCATCATGCTGGCAATGGTGATGGCCCGCTGCGGGTCGCTGGCGGCGTATTGCACCACAACAGCGAGGATGGGCGCCGCCAGTGCCGAATCTGGGCCTAGCACCAGAATGCGGCTGGGGCCGAACAGGGCGTAGGCCAGCAACGGGATGATGGTGGCGTACAGACCATAAATGCCCGGTACGCCGGACGCTTCGGCATAGGCGATGCCCACCGGGACCAGCATGGTGGTCAGGACCAGGCCGGCGGCGATGTCCTTGGGCAGCCAGGCGGGCTGGTAGTGCAGCAGGGTGGCCAGACCGGGCAGCCAGCGTTGCCAGTCGAAGCGAGAGGAGGGGGGCGTTTCGTGCATGGTGCTGGCTCCGGAAAATGAGCGCAGGAATCGCTTGGAAGCCCGCTCTGAACTAGCTTAGATGCTGAGTCCCGAGGGAGCTGGCAAAGCTTGCGATAGGCAAGACGCTTGCCGAACGGGTAGTCGATAAAAAACAAAACCCCTTGAAGCTTCAGCTCTCAAGGGGTTGGTTCGTGATGCTGGTTAACGGTGGCTTACCAGTTGTAGCTCACCTTGGCAGTCACTTCACGGCCCGGGTTGTAGTAGTTCGCCGTGCCGGAACCGACCACGTGCTGCTCGTCGAACAGGTTGCTGACATTCACGGCAAGGTTGGTGCCCTTGGCGATCTCGTAGTTGAACGCGGCGTCGAACAGTGTGGTGCCATCGGTTTTCTTGTCGTTGGCGGCATCCATGTAATAGGCGCCGACATAGCGTGCGCCCAAGCCAACGCTGACGTCAGTACCGGGCACGTCGTAGTAGGTCCACAGCGAAGCGGAATGTTTCGGTGCAGTGGTCAGCGCGTTGCCCTTGATCGAGCTGCCGTCGTACAACGTGCCGCGTACGACCTCGGAGTCCATGTAGGAATAACCACCGACCAGGCTGACGTTCTCCGTCACCTGTGCCTTGGCCTCCAGATCGAGGCCGCGTACTCGCGACTCGCCGACGGTCTGCTGCTCGATGATGCCGCTAGGCAGTACCACGGCGATGGTGACGTTCTCCTGGGTCAGGTCATAAACGGCTGCCGAGAACAGTGCGTCCATCCCCATGGGCGAATACTTCACGCCCACTTCGTACTGCTTGCCTGTCTGGGGGGTAACGCCAACTTCGGGAGGCGAGACGGACTCCACCATGCTCACATAGGTGGAGACCTCATCGTTGACGATATAGGTCAGCGCACCGCGGTAACTGGTCTCGGAGAAGCTGTCGCTGTTGTCGTACTGCACCGGGCTGGAGAACAGGTTGTAGCCCTTGCTGGACAGGTCCATGGAGTCGTTGCGCACACCAGCCGTGACGATGAAACGATCGTAGAACGACAAGTTCTGCTGGAGGAACACAGCCTTGGTTGTCGCGTCGTTCTTCTCGCTGGTGTAGGGCGTTATGCCGCCTGGAACACCGGTAAACACGGGGTTGGCAATGTCGATGGAAGACGTCACGTCGTAGACGGAGCTGCTTTTGCTCGACGAATCGAGGTACTCCACGCCCACCAGGGTGCTGCTGTCGACGTGCTCGAATTGGGCGTCGTATTGCAGCATCAGGTTGCTGTTGAACTGATTGGAGTCGCTGTCGGTGCCAAAGACGTAGCGAGGAATCGTGGTGCCGACACGCGAGGCGCTGTCGCTCAGGTAGACATAACCGAAGTCATCGGTGAGTTCGCTGTAACGCAGGTTGCTGCGCAGCACGAAGCCATTGTCGAAGTCGTGGGTGATGTTGCCGCTGAGGCTGGTGCGCTCGACATCGTGGAAGTTGTAGCTGGGTTCACCGAAGAAGTCGCTGCGGTCGTATTCCTTGTCCAGTGGATAACCACCGCTGTTAGGCGAACTGTTGGTTTTCAGGTAGTCCAGCACCATGGTGGCCGACGTGTAGTCAGTGGGCGCCCAGGTGAGGCCTCCCATCACCAGCCGGCTGTCATCCTGCGAGTGATCGTACTCGCGGTCGCTGTTCTGCACCTTGGCGGTGAAGCGGCCGGCCAGGGTGTTGTCGTCGTTCAGCGCATTTCCGACATCGATGCCTGTCTCGGCGTGGTCGAAGGAGCCGTAGGTCACGTAACCCTGGCCGAAAGACTCGAAGCGCGGCTGCTTGCTCACGAAGTTCACCGAGCCTCCCGGGTCTGCCGGGCCGAACAGCGTGGAGTTGGCTCCACGCAGAATCTCGATGCGCTCATAGGCGAAAGGGTCTTCACGCACACCGCGCATCGAACTCAGGGTCAAGCCGTCACGGTAGGTGGTGGCCTGGAAACCACGGATCTGGAAGTAGTCGTTGCGGTCGTCGGTGCCGTAATAGTCGCTGACCACACCCGGGGTGTATTGCAGGGCCTCTTCTGTGGTGCTGACGCTGCGCTGCTCCATTTCCTTGCGGGTGACCACGGACACAGAGGCGGGGGTGTTGAGGATACTGGTCGCCACCTTGCCGCCGACCCAGAGTTCCTTGGCCACCACCGAGTTGCTGTCGTCATCGGCGCTGGCCTTGACCTTGGCGTTGATGATGACCGGCGCGAGGCGGTAATCCTCTGTTGCGGATGCTCCAAGGTCGAGCGGGCCGTCAGGCTTTTCGGCAGGTATCAGCAGGTAGGACGTTGGACCTTGCTGTGCACTCTGCAAATCGCTGCCCTGAAGCAGCGTCGACAGCGCTGTCGGTGTATCGAGCGCGCCGCTGACGCCCGGAGTATTGCGGTTCGCCACGCTTGGCGCATCGAAGGAAAGGCTGATGCCTGCCTCACGCGCAAAGCGGTCAAGTGCCGGTGCCAATGGGCCGGCAGGGATGTTCCACTGATGAACCTGTTGGCTGTGATCAGCGCTCGAAGGTTGCGCCTGCGACGCCAGTGCGTAGCTGCTGACGATCAACCCCAAGGCCGCAGCCTGAATGGCACGACTCAAGGGATGGCGCTGTGGAACAGGTGACGAACTCATATTCTCGCTCCGTGGAAGGGGTCGGCAGATTGGCCTGTATTCCGGCCTTCCTTACAGGTCGAACGAGAATGAGAAATTACATCATTTTATTTTCAAATTTGTGGAAAACATTTGCCGGGGCTTTGCCTTCGAGCGTTAAACCTCCGTATCGCCAAGCGATTCCGGGGGTTGAGCTTGTAAGCGCAAGTTAGGGGGTGGCATATTGCCTCGCTCTTGCCGTTGCCCGTGGCGGCTGCCGGTTTCCCTTCAAGGACTGATGTTGCATGAATCGCATGTTCGTAAGCCCATGGCTTTCCGTGTCGCCCAATGGCCCGGTGACATTTGCCCATCCGAAATCCCATGATCTGGTTCACCTGCGCCAAGGCGAAATGGACGGTGCCTGTGGGCCCTACTGTGTCGTGATGACTCTGATCGCACTGGGTGTGATAACGCGCGAAGATGCGCGATCATTGGACAGCTTCGATGGGCGGACGCGTCTGGGGCGTTTTCGCGAATCGCTCGCCATCTTCGGTGCCCTGGTTTCCGATGGTACCGACGACTTCGATGTGGAGTGGCTGGTCGATAGCTTCAAGCGGGTCGGAGTTACGACCGAGGTGCTGGAAGTGGCCTCGCGGCGCAAGAAGACCATCCGGAACATCGCCGATGCCATCGATGATCGCAAGATTCCCATCGTCGGCGTCGACTGGGAGGGCGGTTCCGGGCATTGGCTGCTGGTGATCGGTTACCAAGGCTACCAGGCCAACGACGAGGACGAATTGCAGATCACGCATCTGCTTTGCCTCGACCCCACCAGCGATGCCCCGCGGGTGTCTCTGTGGAACGCCGTGATCGAAGTATTCACGGAGGAAGGCGAGGCGGTGAACGAAGGCCGCTTCTACTGCCAGCACTGGGGGGCTAATGACACCCCGACGGCCTGCCGGATCGACCAGAGCGTGGTAGTCGGCCGGGACAAGAAAACCGAAGCGAATTTCTTCTACTGAGCGAGCCAGTGTGCTGGAGTTTCACCGTTGGATACGCATTTCAAGTTTCTGACATTGCCGCATGGTAACGGTACCGTGGCCAATGTATTCATCCATGGCTATAGCGCCGGGCACGATCTGCGGGACCGGCGGTCGTTGTCCAGGAGCATTCCCACGACTTTCCAAGACGGCCTCAACATCTTTGGCTTTTGGCCTTCGGGCCACATTCTGGAGATGGACTGGGAGACCGTGAAGTCCATGGCTGGCGGCCTGGGAAACACCGCTCAGGGGGTGATGGGGTTTGTGAGCGACCGGGTCCGGCACTTCACCCGCAGTCGCCTTAGGGCCGAGACCATGGGCCACGCTCTGCTCGCCGAGCTGGACAGCTATCTGATCAAGCATCATCCGTATGTGGCCTCGGTGAATCTGGTTGGTCATTCTCTTGGTGGGCGCGTGGTGGTAAGTGCCCTGCGTAAGATGGCGCTTCAACCTGGGAGCTTCGACCTGCCCATTCGTGATGTATTGCTGATGGCCGCCGCCGTCGAAGTCAGTGCGAAAGAAGCGTTGCAACTCAAGTCCCAGATCAAGGGCACGCTCTACAACGCCTGGTCTGCCAACGACAAAACCTTGCGCATGTGCATCGATGAAGCGTGCCTTGGTCGTAAAGCGGTTGAGCATTTCGAAAACGTTTCGATGGACGGCTTCGGGCACACGGATTACTGGCCGAAACTGCATGAAGTGCTGACCAAAAGTGGTTTTGCGGGGTTCAAGGGCCAGCAGTATCCGGCCCCGCTTGGCCAGGCTGACGCCTCAGGTGCAGACCCTGTCCGTGACGATTATCTGTTGCATGACGTTATCGAACTCTCGCCGCCCAAGGTACTGGACGAAGCCATCAAGCATCTTCAAACCAGCAGTTGGGCACGCCTCGATCACCAGGACCGGCTCTACGGCTTTACCCGTGAATTTCAGTTAGTCGCTGGTCATTGTCTGGCTAATCTTGCTCGCAGACGCGGCTTGCAGTACGCCGATGCCCTGGAGATGCTGGTCAGCCATTTCGACCTGAGCAAGGCGCTGCACGATTGCGCCTCTGTTCTTGAGGTCGAGGCGGCGTTGGTTCGCAAGTTTTTCGAGCACAGTTTTCCGGAGGGGCACCCGTTGTGCACCGATACCTTGACGGTGGTGAAAGGGCTGTCGGCAGATGAGTACTTTCAGCAGGTAGACGTATTGGCCGAGCGCCTTACCTTGGCCTCTTACGTCAAGAAGACACCGGCGACCAAGGACTCTGGCCAGGCCGTCGCAGCGGTCAGCGCTGCCCAGGTGGCGGAGCGAGCGGCCTCGACATTCGGGCGTGTCGTCACCAACTTGCTGACTGCCTTGAAACCCGGTTATTCGGCGTTGATTCCGACGGTGGCGATCATCTTCCATGCCCGGGTGAAGCTGAGTAAGCAGTACCTGAACAATTGACCTGTTTAGACTGACAGCCCTGCCATGTGGCCAAAAGAAAACCCCTTGGGCATTTCTGCCCAAGGGGTTTTTTGTGTCGCGGCTTTCCTGGTATCCCCATTTATTGATACAGAAGAAGATCCTCAGAAGAGTCCACCTCACCCCATTCGCCGGCATAGGCGAGGGCATGTATCGGGATCCGCCCTGCATCAATGACTTGCTGAAGCGTGTGGGTCATATGCACTTTGTCGCATTGTTCCGGAGGCATTGTTGAGCGTAGCCGAACGACTTCTGCCCATCCCTCAGGTGTGAAACGCAGAAGCCCCATGTATTGGCCCTGAATATCGTGTACCGATGTCGGCTTGTTGCCGATTTCGGCCAGAGTACCAGCAGGTGTCAGGCAAAAGGTTTCAGCGTCCAGTAACGGGTCGCCAAAACGGTCCGTCCACAGCGCCAGCCAATTCGGGTCATAGGTGACTGCCAGGGATGCCGTGCACGCCATCAACGACTGGACCGCCGCAGCGCTGTAGAAGATATCGGAGTAACTGATGATGCAAGGCTCATCTTGCAACCAGGACTCAGCACACGCCAATGACGACACCATATTGGTTTGCGCCCAGCGTGGATTATGAAACTCGATCAGCCCTTGGTCTGCCAATAGCTCTCGCTTGTAACCCGTCACGATGGCTATGTCGCTAATCCCTGCATCGTGCAGAGCTGCGAGTTGCCACTCCAACAATGGCTTGCCTCGCAATTCGACCATGCACTTCGGACGCTCGTCCGTAAGGCTTTTCATGCGGCTGCCACGTCCGGCAGCCAAAATAATGGCTTTCACAACAGTTCCACCTCATGAAATTCGTATGGTGTTCGCCTTGGCGAGTTGTGCAGTCTCACTTCAGAGCCGTTCACTCACCGAACAACATTCTCAATCGATGAATGTCATGTGGTGCAAAAACGTGCTCTCGCTCCGGGTGCCACATCCAGCCTTCCCAGGGCAGGCTCAGGTGTCGAATAGCTTCGATTTCCCCATCTTCACTGCGCGCCAGTATTTCAAACGCTTCCGGGCAATCGGCAAGTGCGAAACCGTGATAACTGTTCACCTCGGCAACAATCTGTCCTGACAGTTGATGCCGAGTTCGCACATGGCCCACCACCGGTTTCAGCTGGCCACCAAAGCAGTGCGCGATCATTTGCATACCCCGGCAAAGACCGAGTACTGGCAGGCGGTGGGATCGTGCATGATCAAGCAATCTGCCTTCGGTAGTATCACGCGCCGGGTACTGGCCGATGTCATTCCCTCCCGAAAGCACAATGGCCTGCGGCGAAAGTGCATTCAACCAGTCATGCAAGGCATCATGAGTCGCGCCCTGGCCGAGTGTTTGCAGGTACAACTCGTTGGGCACCGGCACCGGTAAATATCCGGCAACGAGTAGAAAGTTGACCAGTCGCTGGTCGAGTGCATCCCGACACTCGCCGCGCTTAGCAATCTCATCCACTCGCTGACTAATAGCTACTACCTTCATGCCAACACCTCCACCCAACGCCCAGAGCAGTCCAGGTGCAAGCGCTGAGCCGCCGACCAGCGACGATAGAGCACCTCTCCGGCACCGATAACCGCTGGCAGACCCAACTCACCGGCACGAATCGCCATGTGCGAATTAGCGCCGCCCCATGCTGTTATCAGGCCGGCAATCGGGTAGGCAAACAACCAGTCGAACCCTGGGTCTGCATTGGGAATACAGACAATCGCGCCGGCAAGCATATCTCGGTCTTCACCGCCGACCACAGGTGCTGTCACCTGTTTCTGGGTGATGAAGTTGGGTGCAGCATCGGGCCACTCGAAGGACCAGACATCCTCCGGTCGAGTAATGACTGGCGGCAGCGATATCTTGAGAGTTCTCTCATAGCGGGCCTTGCCTTGCTCTATGCTGCGCAACAGCAATTCCTTCGGATCTGTTGCAGCAACGTGCAATTCCTTCAGGACATTGATGTCGCAATAGGCCATGTCTTCACGGGTTATACCGTGTTGGGCGCCCACTTCGGCAATCAATGCCAAGGCATCCGAAAGGTTGCGGGTGAAATGGAATTTGGCCAGTTCGCGTAGTTCTATTCCGGATTGCATGAAGTCCAGCAAACCGACCGCGTCTGGTTGCAATCCATGCTCCTCCAACAGTTTCACGATTTCTCGCATCTGAGGAAGGGTCAGTGAGAAGGGCTTTACCGGTTCAGGGGCGGATGGACGCTGAGCCCAGTCGAAGTAGAGGTCCGGTGCCTCATCGTAACGGGGTGAGAGGATGTCGTAGGTACCGGGGCGCAAGTGGCCGTAGCGCGCCAGAAAGGTCGCCTTGTCCAGTGTTGCCCGATCGCGTGCCAATTGACCACTGACGGTTGAAACCCCTCCCATGAAACTGTCGTAATCAGCCTGAGAGAACACGCCTACCGTGACCAGGGACTTGAGCATCTGCACCGCGACGAAGCCGGCTCGGGCTAGACCGGCAAATGGCAGGGTGCCGTAACGTTTGGCATCCTCCAGCAGCCAGTAAATACGGTCCAGAGGGTCAGCGTTGGAGGCCAGCAACTCCTCGCGCCGTTTGTTGAGCGTTTCGAGCTTGTTGGCATCGGCTCGCCATAAGCCATCTTTGGGGTGAACGATGCGGTTGGTCAGTTTGCGCAAACTGGTGCTGATGGCCTCCAGTTCGTGTTCCAGGAAACCGGCACTGGCCAAACGCTCCAGTCGTTGCGACAAGTCCAGTGTGTAGCACGAGAAAACAATTTCGAACTCCACCTTGTCGTGTAGTGTCGGCTCGGCCAGCAGCCGATCAATGTAGTGATCAACCAGCCGCCCGGCTAGACCCTCATCAAGGTCCGCTGGAATGAACGAGTTGAACGACAAACGCACATCGATATAGGGCAACCCGAAAAAATGCGGCATCAATGGGAAGCTGCGCAAGTTCCGGTAACCATAGTTATGACGCTGGTAGGCCCAGATAGAGTCGGTTACCAAATCCCGATACAGTGAGAGTGCCAGCGGCTTGGGACGGATGCCGATAATTTCGGCGGGATTCCAGTCCGGCATCACGCCGTAAACGGTACGTTGGCCCATCAAGAATGGGTGCGGTTGCATACCCCGCGCCACCTTACGCTGAATACCGTCCAACCGAGTGGCTTGGTCAGATTCGGACTCCGCAGCGGTTGGCAAAATCAACGGACGGGCTTGCAACAGCCACAGCACTTCGCCTTCTGCTTCGCGCGTGACTGCGAACTCGCAATCGATCGGAACGCCACCAAACAGTTCCAGCAACTCTTCGAGCAAAACGATGGTTGGCGCGAGGCTTGGCGGAGGTGGGAGTTTGCTAAGTGCTGCCTGCTGCCATAACCGCCCGCCCATACCGCCAGTGACGGATGCGGTGTCATTGCCCTCCGACCAGTTCACCACTCGATAGGGGGCACAGGTATTCGGGTCGTGGGAAAAGGCAACGCCGGAGCGCACGACTTTCTCCAGCATCGGCTGAATCAGTACCTCGTCAGCCTGGTGCGCATCGCCATAACTGGCGATCACCCTTTCGATCGCTGATTCCAAGTCTGCTTCATAGACATCAGGAATCGAGAGAAAAGCGCCGGCACTGGACGCTTGTGTACCATCCTCACGCTGGCAACTGGAGCGCACGATCCATGGACCGTCTCCCAGCCGTCCACGGATATCCCGAAAACAGGCATGCCGCCCCATCTGCCAGTCGCTGACGGTGAACGACAGCAAGCGCGCAATGCGAGCTGACTGGAGTCGCTCCTGGAGGCTGATCAATGTGCCGGCCTTGGTAGAGAAATGCAGCGCCATCGGCATTATCTCAACTGGGCAATCCAAATATTGGTCGAGTACGGAATCTGGATCGAAGCGGTATCAAGACTTCTCAGGTAATCCTCGATTGCGCTAATCACCTCATGGAATTTCGCCCCGGCTTGGCGTTCCAGCGTCGCGTGCGAACGCCAGGCTTCCAGGCACTGCTCGATCGTTTGTTGGTGAGTGATACGCGCATCCAGATGTACAACAGGACCGAAAAGTGCGCTCGCATCTATGACTGCAGTTTGATCTTCACGACGGGTGCCATAGCCGTAGCCCTGTACGTGCTCTTTAATGATGGCTTCGATCCGGGCCTGGATAGGATCATCAAGATGGCGGTGATTCCACATGCAGGCGAACCAGCCTCGGGGTTTGAGAATCCGTGCAGTCTCCTTGAGTGCCTGCTGGCGGTCGCAGACGTTGAAGGAACTGCCAAAGGTAACCATATCGAACGCTTTGGAGGCTTGTCCGGTGGATTCACCAGTGCCTTCATACCAACTGACATTGGCCAGGTCGGTGGTGCGCTTGATGCCGTTGCGTCGCATGGCATCATTGGGTTCTACGGCCATGACGTCCATGCCGCGAGCGGCCAGCATCATGGTCAGGTGTGCTACGCCTGCTCCGACATCGCAGACCTTGTCGCCTTTCTTGGTCCCTGCAATTGACAGCATCGCATCGATCGCAGCATCGGCGTAGTCAGGACGCTCAAGGTAAGCGTCAGCCAGGATGGTGTAGTCCCATTCGGTTTTCATACCAATTTCCTTTTATAAAAACGGTCCAGTAAGTCATGAGTTAGCGTTTTTAACGTGCGGTGTGGCTCAAACTCCACCACCCAATCTGCCGAGCCTGGTTCATCAATTGGCAAGTCGAGCCCCGCGACGTTGTGTAACTCACCTGCGTCAAATCGTCGATAGATGTCCTTGGGGTCCCGGCGACGCAGTTCCTCCACCGGGACTTTCAAGTAGACTTCGAAATAGCCGGGCAAGTGGGCTCGGTTCCATGCATGAATCTCGCGGAAAAGCGAAATGGTTGCGATCACCACGATGTGCCCTTGAGCAGCAATGACCCTGCACAGATGAGCGTATTGCATGGCCAGCGCCAAACGCGCCTCTCTGTCGTAGTTTTGCGGGCGGATGGCCGTCGTGCCAAATACATCGCGCAGTTCATCCCCATCCAGCATGACTACCGAGTTGCCTTGGTGTCGAAGCCCGGCAACAACCTCTCGGGCTAGTGTTGATTTTCCCGCCCCCGACAACCCTGTAATCCATACCACTTGCCCGGTGAAGTCAACGTTCATATCGACCTGGTTCATATGCAGTCTATAAGTAGGGCTGTTACAGTACGTTGTTTATGGTTTTGATTGCGTCGCCATTAGCAGCCATTGCAAAGTAGCAAAAAACGGAATCATGCTGTTTTTCAACCAGGTCCTGGAAGACTTCCTCCGGATGATGGAAGCCCCCGAACTCAGACTCGTAAAATGCTTTGTAAATGGCGTAATGTTGTTCGGGGGAGAGCAGTTCAAATCCATGTAACAGGTCTTTCAGTTCATTGCCATTTTTAGCGATGGGTAGAAAATTGCCAGTTTGCTCGAGCCACGCATTGACGATAGGGTGACTTTCACTGTCGGATGGAACGTAATAAATGGGCAGCCTGCAGGTGTTGAGCATAAATGAAACGCCCCCGCTCGAAGCATCGGTGATTACCGTGTCACACTGTCGGTAAAATTCCTCACTACGCCCCTTGGTTTCATCTATTTTAATCCACGGATACTGGGAAAGCTGTTCGCACATCTCTTTAATATAAGGATGTTCGAAATCAGTCATGTAAGGCCGTAAAATAATACTCGCGTGAGGGACTTGGGCCTTGACTGCGTTTATGACCTCTACCATGTTTTCAAATAGAGAAGCGCCGCTTGGGCAGATCCCTTTTTGCGTTGGAAGAATACCAACAACATATTTGCCAGGCGTTCGCAAAAAGGCGGGAGGGGAGTTTAAGATTTCGGGGATCTTGACAGGTAGCGTCGAGATGGCGCTGGTTTTTCGAAGGTCAGAGCGTAGTGTTTTATAGTCGAATGATAGAAATGTATTTCTGTCATGTCTGTAGAGCTGTAGACCTTTCTGCAGCAAAGCAAAAAACGATCTGGATGGGGAAACAATCGCGTCAAAAAGTGACATCAAACTGGAGGCATAATATTTATCCTTGATGGGCATGCCGACGTTACCATGCGAGATAAATACTGCAAAGTTTGACTCGTCTAGCGCTCTTCCAATAAAGGCGTCATTCGAGATGATTACTTGTGAATTTAGTTGTACGATGTAGTCGAGCTCAACTTCTTCAACTGGGTGGCCTAACGTCTGCTCTGCTTCGCTCTTGGTTACGCCGGTAAGCTTTGTGGTGAGAACTATGCAGTTGTATTTGTCTCGAAGCGCTTTTAGAGGTGGCAGTAAATATTCGAGATATGTTTTTCCACCATTCTGTACATTGTTTATCAGGTAAATGTTTTTCATGGTAAAAATCGTACTTTAAAGTCGTCCTGGACGTAATAATTTTTAGTCGGATAAGTCAAGGCTAAGGATTATTCGATCATGCCCCACGCCTATCTCCCTTCGTTGCTTACGCACACTGGCTACCAAGCGTAAATCAGCTAAAGTAGTATTGAATTTCTTTAAAAAATAAATGGTTAAGCTTGTATTTTAGAAATTATTTGATCCTACCATGCAGTATGTGAATCTGCCACTATCTCGAACGGAATTGTTTCTCGTGCGTCTACAGACTATTGCCATTCGAGTTGCATAGAGTTGCTTGCCATTCTTTTTCAGGTCTTCTGAGACTTCGCTGGAAAAGAAAAACCCCTTGAGGCGGTGATCCTCAAGGGGTTTCGGGTTCATCAGGCTCCGGCTAGGCCTGATGACGGTTTAGACGTTGAAGCGGAAGTGCATCACATCGCCGTCTTTGACGATGTAGTCCTTGCCTTCCAGACGCCATTTACCGGCTTCCTTCGCGCCGCCTTCACCCTTGAACTGGATGAAGTCGTCGTAGGCCACCACTTCAGCGCGGATGAAGCCTTTTTCGAAGTCGGTGTGGATCACACCAGCAGCCTGCGGCGCAGTGGCACCGACGCGGACGGTCCAGGCGCGTACTTCCTGCACGCCGGCAGTGAAGTAGGTCTGCAGGTTCAGCAGTTGGTAGCCGGCGCGAATCACGCGGTTCAGGCCTGGCTCTTCCAGGCCCAGGGCCTCGAGGAACATGTCTTTCTCTTCGCCTTCATCCAGCTCGGCGATTTCCGCTTCGATCTTGTTGCACACTGGCACCACGACCGCGCCTTCTTCCTCGGCGATGGCCTTGACCACGTCCAGGTGCGGGTTGTTCTCGAAGCCGTCTTCGGCAACGTTGGCGATGTACATGACCGGCTTGCTGGTCAGCAGGTGGAAGCCACGGATAACGGCCTTTTCGTCGTCAGCCATGTTCTTCATCAGGCTGCGCGCAGGCTTGCCTTCGGTGAAGTGAGGGATCAGCTTCTCCAGAATGGCCTTCTGCGCCAGGGCTTCCTTGTCGCCGCCCTTGGCGTTGCGGGCAACCTTCTGCAGTTGCTTCTCGCAGCTGTCGAGGTCGGCGAAGATCAGTTCGAGGTCGATGATCTCGATGTCACGCTTGGGGTCGACGCTGTTGGAAACGTGAATCACGTTCTCGTCTTCGAAGCAGCGCACCACGTGGGCGATAGCGTCAGTTTCGCGGATGTTGGCCAGGAACTTGTTGCCCAGGCCTTCACCTTTCGAGGCGCCCGCCACCAGGCCGGCGATGTCGACGAACTCCATGGTGGTCGGCAGGATGCGGTTAGGTTTGACGATTTCCGCCAGCGCATTCAGGCGCGCGTCAGGCATCGGCACAATGCCGCTGTTCGGCTCGATGGTGCAGAAAGGGAAGTTCTCCGCCGCGATGCCGGACTTGGTCAGGGCGTTGAACAGGGTGGACTTGCCGACGTTGGGCAGGCCGACGATGCCGCAATTGAAACCCATGGGTGTTCCCCTCTCTAGGAAATCAGGCCTTCTGGCTGTGCAGTTCGCGCATCGCCTTGGCGAAGTCGCCGGCAAGCACGTCCGGCATCACGCCGAGGGCAAAATCGATGCTGGCGTCGAGCTTCTCCTGCTCGGCGCGCGGCGCGCGGCCCAGGACGAAGTTGGAGACCAGTTTGGCGTCGCCCGGGTGGCCTATGCCAAGCCGCAGGCGGTGGAAGTCGTTCTGGTTGCCGAGCTGCGCGATGATGTCGCGCAGGCCGTTGTGCCCACCATGGCCGCCGCCGCGCTTGAGCTTGGCAACGCCCGGGGGCAGGTCGAGTTCGTCATGCGCCACCAGAATGGCCTCCGGCTTGATCCGGAAGAAATTGGCCAATGCCGCCACGGACTGGCCGCTGCGGTTCATGTAGGTGGTCGGGATCAACAGACGAACGTCGTTGCCCTGATGGCTGAATTTAGCCGTCAGGCCGAAATATTTTTTGTCAGCGGTCAGCGAAACGCGCTGGGCGCTGGCAATGCGTTCAACGAAAAGAGCCCCTGCGTTATGCCGGGTCTGTTCGTATTCGGGGCCGGGGTTACCCAGGCCAACGATCAACTGGATGGCGGTCACGTCAGGGGCTCTTCCTTGGAGTTGGTGGGTTACAGGCGCGGGGCACTGTAACCCGATCAACACCGGCGTGCGAGTGGATTACTCGGCAGCGCCTTCAGCTTCTGGAGCAACGCGCGGAGCGTGAACGTTGGCAACAGCTTTGTCATCACCGTGGGCCAGAGCAACGAACTCTACGCCTTTCGGAGCTTTCAGGTCCGACAGGTGGATGATGGTGCCGATTTCAGCCTTGGCCAGGTCGACTTCGATGAACTCAGGCAGGTCTTTGGCTTCGCAGGAAACTTCAACCTCAGCCACTACGTGGGAGATTTCGCCGCCTTTCTTGACCGGAGCTTCTTCGTTGATGAAGTGAACCGGTACTTTAGCGGTCAGTTTCTGGCCAGCAACGACGCGAACGAAGTCGGCGTGCATGATGAAGCCTTTGGCTGGGTGACGCTGCATGGCCTTGACCACGACGTTCTGCTTGGCGCCGTCGACGTTCAGTTCGATAACGTGGCTGAAGGCAGCTTCGTTTTCGAACAGCTTGGCGATTTCCTTGGCCAGGATGGTCAGGGATTGGGCTTCTTTATCGCCACCGTAAACAACGGCAGGGATGTTGGCGGAGTGACGCAGGCGGCGGCTCGCACCTTTCCCCAGGTCAGTACGCGCTTGGGCGTTCAGGATGAAGTCAGTCATTTTGTATCTCCAAAATAGCCTCCCGAGGGCGTTTGCGACCAGCGCCAACGGGGATGGCAAAAAAGCCCCGCCCCAACAACCAGTGTTGGGGCGGGGCGCTTTTCGTCAGCAGGTGTTCCGCTTAGCGGAACATCGCGCTGATCGATTCTTCGTTGCTGATGCGGCGTACCGCTTCAGCGACAACCGGTGCGATATCCAACTGGCGGATACGGTCACAGGCTTGAGCAGCGGCGGACAGCGGAACGGTGTTGGTCACCACCAGCTCGTCCAGTACCGACTTCTCGATGTTCTCGATCGCGCGGCCCGACAGGACAGGGTGCGTGCAGTAGGCGTAAACCTTGGCAGCGCCGTGTTCTTTCAGGGCCTTGGCCGCGTGGCACAGGGTGCCGGCGGTGTCGACCATATCGTCTACCAGGATGCAGGTGCGTCCTTCGACGTCGCCGATGATGTGCATAACCTCGGAGTGGTTAGCCTTCTCGCGGCGTTTGTCGATGATACCCAGGTCGACACCCAGGGACTTGGCGACGGCACGTGCGCGCACGACACCACCAATGTCCGGGGAGACGATCATCAGGTTCTCGAAACGCTGGTCTTCGATGTCGTCGACCAGTACGGGCGAGCCGTAGATGTTGTCGACGGGGATATCGAAGAAGCCTTGGATCTGGTCAGCGTGCAGGTCGACGGTGAGAACACGGTCGATACCCACGACAGTGAGCATGTCAGCGACGACTTTGGCGCTGATGGCTACACGTGCCGAACGCGGACGGCGGTCCTGGCGGGCATATCCGAAGTAAGGAATCACGGCGGTGATTCGGGATGCTGAGGAGCGGCGGAAGGCATCGGCCATCACTACCAGTTCCATCAGGTTATCGTTGGTCGGGGCACAAGTCGGCTGAATAATGAAGACGTCTTTACCGCGGACATTTTCATTGATCTCAGTGCTGATTTCGCCGTCGGAGAATTTACCGACAGAGACGTCACCGAGAGGGATATGCAGCTGACGTACGACACGCCGAGCCAGATCGGGGTTGGCGTTCCCCGTAAAGACCATCATCTTGGACACGCGCAGTACCTGAAGGCTGAGGGTAACCTGGATGAGTATAAAGAAAATGGCAGGGGCGGCTGGATTCGAACCAACGCATGGCAGGATCAAAACCTGCTGCCTTACCGCTTGGCGACGCCCCTGTATCTGTTGCTGCGAGCGCTATGCACTCGACTTCTTGACCAGACTTTGCAGCTTACGATGCAACATCGAAACATTGCTTCCTTTCGCCACAAACCCTGTTTGGGTCGCTGAAAGAAGGGCCAGAACTTTATCAGCTTCGGCTTTGCTTGGGAAGGCCCCAAACACACAACTTCCAGTGCCGGTTAATCGAGCATCAGTGAATTTACCTAGTGAATTCAACGCATTGCGAACTTCTGGGTAACTCTGCTCTACCACCGGTTGGCAGTCATTTCGACTGTTTCCCTCGGGAACGGGGCGCATCTTAAGGGGGAGCGAATCACGTGTCAACTGTGGATGCGAAAAAATTTCTACAGTGCTGACAGAGACTTGCGGCACCAGCACGACATACCAAGGCTCTTCGGGGTCGACCGGAGTCAGTTGCTCGCCCACGCCCTGGGCGAACGCCGCATGACCACGAACGAACACTGGCACATCCGCACCCAGGGACAGGCCCAGGGTGGCCAGGCGATCTTCATCCCAGCCCAGTTGCCACAGATGGTCGAGTGCCAGCAGAGTGGTCGCTGCATCGGAACTGCCGCCACCAATGCCTCCGCCCATTGGCAGGACCTTGGTCAGCCAGATGTCGGCCCCCAGGCCGGTGCCGGACTGTTCCTGCAGTTTACGGGCGGCGCGCACGATCAGGTTGCTGTCATGCGGTACCGAGTCGATCTCGGTGTGCAGGCGGATCTGGCCATCGTCACGCAGGGCGAAGCTCAACTCGTCGCCGTGGTCGAGGAACTGGAATACGGTTTCCAGTTCGTGGTAACCGTCTGGACGGCGACCGACGATATGCAGCCACAGGTTGAGTTTGGCCGGGGCGGGCAGGGTGAGCTTTGACATGGGCTCAGTGCCCCAGCTGGCGTGGCTGCCAGTCCTTGACCACCAGGGTCACGTCGAGGTTTTCGCCGTGCAGCTTCATGCGTTCGGGCAGCCAGTAGCCGTTTTGCTGGGTATAGCTCAGGTACTGCACTTGCCATCCGTCCTGATTCAGGCTGGCCAGGCGGCTGTCGTCATCCAGGGTCAGCTGGCTCTTGCTGTCCGGGGCCGGTAGGCCACGCACCCACCACACCAGGTGCGAGACCGGCAATTGCCAGCCCAGTTGTTCTTCGAGCAGAGCCTCGGGGCTGTCTGCCTCGAAGCGGCCCTGGTTGGCGACCTCCAGTACCACGCCACCCGGGCGGCCGGTCAGGCGTGCGGCACCACGGCCAAGCGGGCCGGCCAGGCGGATGTCGTAGTAATCCTGGCGTTGCAGCCAGAACAGTGTGCCGCTGCCGGAGTCGCGCGGGGCGCGAATACCGACCTTGCCGTTGATCTGCCAGCCGTCGAGGGTGCTCAGCTGTTCTTTATGGGCACGCCACTGCTGTGGGTTGCCTTGGCCATGCAGGGCTTCGCGGGAACCGAAGCCAGCACAGCCGGCAAGCAGGGCGATCAGGGAAAAGGTGATGCAATGGCGCAGGAACATGGCGTTAAAGGGTCTCGGATCCGGTCAGGCGCAAGACGGTCTTGCGCAGGATAGGGCTGTCGGGCTGAGCTTCGAAGGCCTTGGCCCAGACCTGGCGAGCTTCGCGGCGCTTGCCGTTGGCCCACAGCACCTCGCCCAGGTGGGCAGCCACTTCATGGTCGGGGAAGCGCTCGAAGGCCTGGCGCAGGTAGCGTTCGGCTTCATCGAGGTTGCCCAGGCGGTAGGCGACCCAGCCCAGGCTGTCGAGCACGGCCGGGTCGTCCGGGGTGAGCTGGTGGGCCTTGTCGATCAGTGCCTTGGCCTCGGTGTAGCGAGTGGTGCGGTCGGCCAGGGTGTAGCCAAGCGCGTTCAGCGCCATGGCGTTTTCCGGCTGGCGAGCGATGATGGCGCGCAGGTCTTGTTCCATTTGCGGCAGGTCATCACGCTTTTCGGCCAGCATGGCGCGGGTGTAAAGCAGGTTGAGGTCATCCGGGAAGCGCTTGAGGGCCTGTTGCAACACTTGGTCGGCCTGGGCGTCCTTGTTGTTGTTGCTGTAGCTTTCCGACTCCACCAGGTACAGCTGGATAGCAAGGTCCGGCTGGGCTTCACGGGCTTCGGCAAGCAGGCGCGAGGCCTCGGTGCCGCGACCGTTGGCGATCAGGATATCGGCCTGGCGTAGTTGCGCCGGCAGGTAGTCGGGGCCGGTGCCGACCAGGGCATATTCACGCAGGGCGCCCTCGGGGTCGTGGCGTTCCTCACGGATGCGTCCCAGGTTGAGGTGGGCGGCATCGACATTACTGTCGCGCTCGATCAGCTCTTGCAGATAGCTTTCGGCTTCATCCCAGTCCTTGTTCTCCATGCACACCAGCGCCAGGGAGTAACGCAACTCGTCATCTTCCGGGTATTGCTGGACCAGGCTGAGGAATTCGCCCTTGGCGTCGGCGATGCGGTCCTGCTCGACCAAGGTGCGGGCGTAGGTCAGACGCAGGCGCTTGTCGTCCGGGTTGTCGCGGATCGCACCGCGCAACAGTGGCAAGGCCTCAGGGCCGCGGTCGAGGGCCTGGAGCAGGCGCGCGCGCAGCAGAATCGGGGCTATTTCGCCGTTCTGCGGTGGGTGCGCTTCAAGCAGGTCGAGAGCTTGCTGGGGCTTGCCGTCCTGGTTGAGCAGCAGGGCCTTGCCGAACACCAGCTGGCTGTTGTCAGGATATTTGACCAACAGACGCTCGAAGCTTTGCATCAGGCCGTCGCGGGTGCCTTGATCGGTTTCGGCGGCGGACAGGGCGAGGAAGTCGAAGTGGGTATCGCCCTGGCCCTGAAGCACCTTTTCCATGTAGGCCATGGAGTCGTCATAGCGGCCGGCGCGTGCCAGCTGGACAGCGGCGGCGCGTTGGGCGTCGAGGTTCTGTGGGTCGTTGCGGGCCCAGATGAGCGCACTGTCCAGGGCCGGCTCATCCGCGCCCAGGTACTCGGCGATGCGGTAGGCACGCTCGGAAACGCCGGGGTCCTGGGTCTTCTCGGCCTGGTCGGTGTAGTTGGCCAGGGCGATGTCGAAGCGATTGCGCTGGCCGGCCAGCTCTGCCACCAACAGGCTATACAGCGTGTCCTGTGTGAACGACCCATACACCACGGGCTTGTCGGCCTCAGCCTTGCCAGCCTCGGCGACGGGCGGTTCGGCTTGTTGCGGGGCCAGGCTCTGGCAGCCCTGGAGCAGGGCGAGGGCAAGCAGCAATGCGTAGGGTCTGTTCATAAATGAGGCTTAGAAGGACTAACCGGCGGTCGGAGCATGATGACACAAGCGCGGGGGCAAACCCACCGGCGAAGGTCGCGGTTTACAGGGATGGCCTGGGATTATTGGGACAATAGCGAACGGTGGTTGTTCTAAAACCTGTGAAAGAGGACAATTATCGGCTTCTCGTCACAACCAGCGACCTTGCATGGCCTTTCTTGCACTTGGTATCAACCATAAGACTGCCTCGGTAGACGTACGCGAGCGCGTGGCGTTTACCCCAGAGCAGCTGGTAGACGCCCTGCAGCAGCTCTGCCGACTGACCGCCAGCCGCGAAGCGGCGATTCTGTCGACCTGCAACCGTAGCGAGCTCTATATAGAGCAGGACCACCTGTCAGCCGACGCCGTTCTGCAGTGGCTGGCCGACTATCACCGCCTGAGCCTGGATGAGCTGCGCGCCAGCGCCTACATCCATGAAGAGCACGATGCCGTGAAACACATGATGCGGGTGGCCTCTGGCCTAGACTCGCTGGTGCTCGGCGAGCCGCAGATTCTCGGCCAGATGAAGTCGGCCTATGCCGTGGCCCGCGAGGCGGGCACCATCGGGCCGTTGCTCGGGCGCCTGTTCCAGGCCACCTTCAGTGCCGCCAAGCAAGTGCGTACCGACACCGCGATCGGCGAGAACCCGGTGTCGGTGGCCTTCGCCGCCGTCAGCCTGGCGCGGCAGATCTTCAGTGACCTGGGGCGCAGCCAGGCCTTGTTGATCGGTGCTGGCGAGACCATCACCCTGGTCGCCCGCCATCTCTACGAGCAAGGCGTGCGCCGGATCGTCGTCGCCAACCGCACCCTGGAACGGGCCAGCATCCTGGCCGAACAGTTCGGTGCCCATGCCGTACTGCTGGCCGATATCCCGCAGGAACTGGCCAACAGCGACATCGTCATCAGTTCCACCGCCAGCCAGCTTCCGATCCTCGGCAAAGGCGCGGTGGAAAGTGCGCTGAAACAGCGTCGGCACAAGCCGATCTTCATGGTCGATATCGCCGTGCCACGGGATATCGAGCCCGAAGTCGGCGAGCTCGATGATGTCTACTTGTACACGGTCGATGACCTGCACGAAGTGGTCGCGGAAAACCTCAAGAGCCGCCAGGGCGCAGCGCAGGCTGCTGAAGAGCTGGTCTCGGTGGGTGCCGAGGACTTCATGGTGCGCCTGCGCGAGCTGGCAGCGGTGGATGTGCTGCGTGCCTATCGCCAGCAAAGCGAACGCCTGCGTGACGAAGAACTGCAAAAGGCCCAGCGTCTGCTGGCCAATGGCGGTAGCCCCGAAGATGTACTGGCCCAACTGGCCCGGGGGCTGACCAACAAACTCCTGCATGCGCCCAGCGTGCAGTTGAAAAAGCTCTCGGCCGAGGGCCGCCTCGATGCGCTGGCCATGGCCCAGGAACTCTTTGCCCTCAACGAGGGCTCGACGGACAAAACCCCGCAATGAAAGCGTCGCTGCTGAACAAACTGGACACGCTCCAGGACCGCTTCGAGGAACTCACCGCACTGCTCGGTGACGCCGAAGTCATTTCCGACCAGACCCGCTTCCGCGCCTATTCCCGCGAATACGCCGAAGTCGAGCCGGTCATCGCTGCTTATAAAGAGTGGCGCAAGGTTCAGGACGACCTCGAAGGCGCCCAGGCGCTGCTCAAGGATGCCGACCCCGACCTGCGCGAAATGGCGGTGGAAGAAGTGCGCGAGGCCAAGGAACAATTGGTCGGGCTCGAGTCCCAGCTGCAGCGCATGCTGCTGCCCAAGGACCCCAACGACGGTCGCAACGTGTTCCTGGAAATTCGCGCCGGTACCGGTGGTGACGAAGCGGCGATCTTTTCCGGCGACCTGTTCCGCATGTATTCGCGCTATGCCGAAAGGCGCGGCTGGCGTCTGGAGATTCTCTCGGAGAACGAGGGCGAGCACGGCGGCTACAAAGAAATCATCGCCCGCGTCGAAGGTGACAGCGTCTACGGCAAACTGAAGTTCGAGTCTGGCGCACACCGCGTGCAGCGGGTGCCGGAAACCGAATCCCAGGGCCGTATCCATACCTCCGCGTGCACGGTGGCGGTACTGCCTGAGCCTGATGAGCAAGTGGCTATCGAGATCAACCCTGCCGATCTGCGGGTGGACACCTATCGCGCTTCGGGCGCCGGTGGCCAGCACGTCAACAAGACCGACTCGGCAATCCGGATCACCCACTTGCCCACCGGTATCGTGGTCGAGTGCCAGGAAGAGCGTTCGCAGCACAAGAACCGTGCGCGCGCGATGTCCTGGTTGTCGGCCAAACTCAACGACATGCAAACCAGTGCCGCCCAGAATGCCATCGCCAGCGAGCGCAAGCTGCTGGTCGGCTCGGGCGACCGCTCCGAGCGGATCCGCACCTACAACTATCCACAGGGCCGGGTAACCGATCACCGCATCAACCTGACCCTGTATTCCCTCGACGAAATCCTCGCCGGTGGCGTGGAGGCCGTGATCGAACCGTTGCTGGCCGAGTACCAGGCCGATCAACTGGCAGCCCTGGGGGAATAATGACCATCATCGCCAGCTTGTTGCGCAACGCGCAGTTGCCAGACTCGCCCACCGAGCGCCTGGATGCCGAACTGTTGCTGGCCGCGGCCATCGGCAAGTCGCGCAGCTACCTGCACACCTGGCCCGAGCGTATCGTCAGCAGCGAGGCGGCGGAAGTTTTCGCCGGTTACCTTGAGCGCCGCCGTGCTGGAGAGCCTGTGGCCTACATCCTGGGGCAGCAGGGCTTCTGGAAGCTTGACCTTGAAGTCGCGCCGCACACCCTGATCCCGCGCCCCGATACCGAATTGCTGGTCGAGACCGCTCTGGAGTTGCAGCCAGCTTCGCCAGCCAAGGTACTCGACCTGGGCACCGGCACCGGTGCCATCGCTTTGGCCTTGGCCAGCGATTGCCCGGCCTGGCAGGTGACGGCGGTAGACCGGGTCGACGAGGCCGTGGCACTGGCCGAACGCAACCGCCAGCGCCTGGGGCTGAACAACGTCCAAGTGTTGGCCAGCCATTGGTTCGACAGCCTGGCAGGGCAGCGCTTCAACCTCGTTCTGAGCAACCCGCCCTACATCGCTGCCGAGGACCCGCACCTGGTGGCGGGCGACGTGCGTTTCGAGCCCAGCAGCGCGCTGGTGGCGGGCATCGATGGCCTGGATGACCTTCGGGTAATCATCGACCAGGCGCCGGAGCACCTGCTGCCAGGCGGTTGGCTGTTGCTCGAACACGGCTATGATCAAGCTGCCTCGGTGCAGGCGTTGTTGACTGCGCGGGGCTTTACCGAGGTTGCCAGCCGCAAGGACCTGGGCGGCCACGAACGTATCACTGTGGGGCGTCTGCCATGTTGAGTGATCAGGAGCTGTTGCGTTACAGCCGGCAGGTGTTGCTGGCCCAAGTCGATATCGATGGCCAACTGCGGCTCAAGCGCGGCAAGGCATTGATCGTCGGCCTTGGCGGCCTCGGTTCGCCGGTGGCGCTGTACCTGGCTGCGGCAGGGGTGGGCGAACTGCATCTGGCGGACTTCGACACCGTCGACCTGACCAACCTGCAGCGCCAGGTGATTCACGACAGCACCAGCGTCGGCATGAGCAAGGTGGACTCGGCGATCCAGCGTCTGCAGGCCATCAACCCCGAAGTGGGGCTGGTTGCCCATCGCCAGGCGCTGGACGAAGACTCCTTAGCCTCGGCGGTAGCTGCGGTGGACCTGGTGTTGGACTGCTCGGACAACTTCGCCACCCGCGAAGCCGTCAACGCGGCCTGTGTGGCTGCCGGCAAGCCGCTGGTCAGCGGCGCCGCCATTCGCCTGGAAGGGCAGCTTTCGGTGTTCGACCCGCGCCGCGACAACAGCCCTTGCTACCACTGCCTGTATGGCCACGGTACTGAGGCTGAGCTGACCTGCAGCGAGGCCGGTGTGATCGGCCCGCTGGTGGGGCTGGTGGGCAGCTTGCAGGCACTGGAGGCCATGAAACTGCTGGCTGGGTTCGGCGAGCCACTGGTGGGGCGGTTGTTGCTGATCGACGCCCTGGGCACGCGCATGCGTGAGCTGCGGGTCAAGCGCGACCCGGCCTGCGCGGTGTGTGGTAACCGGCATGGCTGAGCGCTCGGCGCCGGTCGGCGTGATGGACTCGGGGGTCGGCGGTTTGTCGGTGCTCGCCGAGATCCAGCGTCAGCTGCCCAGCGAGTCGTTGCTGTATGTCGCCGATTGTGGCCATGTGCCCTATGGTGAGAAATCGGCAGACTACATCCGCGATCGTTGTCGGCGCATTGCCGAGTTCTTTCATGCCCAGGGGGCCAAGGCCATGGTCCTGGCCTGCAACACCGCCACGGTGGCGGCGGTGGCCGACCTGCGTGAGCGCTACCCGAACTGGCCGTTGGTGGGCATGGAGCCTGCGGTAAAGCCGGCCGCGGCGGCGACCCGTTCCGGCGTGGTCGGGGTACTGGCCACCACCGGCACGCTGCAAAGTGCCATGTTCGCCGCGTTGCTCGACCGCTTCGCCAATGACGTGCAAGTGATTACCCAACCCTGCCCAGGGTTGGTCGAGCGGATAGAGACCGGTGACCTCGGCAGCCCGCAGTTGCGCCAGTTGCTGCTGGGCTATGTGCAGCCGCTGTTGGAGGCGGGCTGCGATACGCTGATTCTGGGTTGCACCCATTACCCCTTCCTGCGCCCGCTACTGGCCGAAATGGTGCCAGCGGATGTTGCGATCATCGATACCGGCGCCGCGGTTGCACGGCAGTTGCAGCGCTTGCTGGCCGCTCGGGAATTGCTGTCCGACGGGCCGGCGCAGGCCGCGCGCTTCTGGAGCAGTGCCGACCCACAAGTCTTGAGAAATATCCTGCCTTTGCTGTGGCATAAGTCCGACAGTGTGCAAAGCTTTCCGTTGTAAAAGCTACGCGGAATAAAGCTGAACTATCGTACTACCGCCGATTTCTACCGATTTGCCTGACACAAGGCGAACACTCATAACAGCATCAGGAAGAAGGATGTTTCTCATGAAGAAACGGCTTGGCTTGGCGGCGGCTGCCGCATGGTTTCTGGGGCATATGGTGTCGGCGCAGGCAGCCGATATTTCGTTTTCGGTGGGGCAGACCAGTGATTCCACCCAGGTCTATCGCCTGGGGCTGCAATCGAACTGGGACGCAAGTTGGTGGCAAAGCAGTACTGGCCGGCTGACAGGGTACTGGGATGGTGCCTACAGCTATTGGGACGGCGACGATACCGCGAGCAACCATAGCCTGTCGTTTGCGCCGGTTTTCGTTTATGAGTTCGCCGGGGAGTCGGTCAAACCTTACATCGAGGCCGGTATCGGTGTGGCGGCGTTTTCCAGTACCGAACTGGAGAGCAACGAGTTGGGATCGTCGTTCCAGTTCGAGGACCGTATCGGCTTTGGTTTGCGCTTTGCAGGCGGGCATGAGATTGGTGTGCGCGCCATTCACTATTCCAATGCGGGTATCAAGCAACCCAACGATGGGGTTGAAAGCTACAGCCTGGATTACCGGATGGCGCTTTGAGTTGGTCGCACGCCCCCATCGCTGGCTCGCCGGCAATGGGGGCGGTGCTGACAAGGTGTTTACCTGCTCGGCAACGGCCAAAGGCTGTTGAGGTCGAGCGCCTCCAGTACCAGCTCCGGTTCCCGCAATGGCAACCGCTGGATCAGTTCCTGGGCCGCGGTGTCCGGCGTCCATGGTTCTGGAACAGCCTGGGCAGAGGTCACGTGCGTCTTCAGTGACTGCGGCGCCACCACCGTCAAATCAATACCCTGTCGCTTCAGCTCTTCACGCTGCTCACGCAACCACTGCGGCATGTTGTTCCAGCCCGCGGTCACTTGTGTTGGCGCGTGCAGCTGCAGGGCCGAGTAGCGATTGAATATCGCCGTTACCTGCGGCGTCGTGCCCTGTGCCAGCAGCGGCAGGGCGTGGGTGAGGCAGTGTTCGCCAGCCAGTTGGTTGCTGTTGACGATCGTCTCGAACAGGTCGGCGTCCGCCACAGTGTCGGGCAGATAATCGCTGGTGCCAGCGTTGAGGATCAGGCTGTCCAGTGCGCACCAGGTACGGCAGATCTGCTCGCAGGCACTGGTTACCTGGTCTTCCTCCTGCAACTGCCAGGGCAGGCGCAGCAAACGACGGCCATGCTCTACGGCCAAGGCATCCAGCGTGTCGCTTTCCTTGCCACTTGCAGCAACGCAGTGCCCGGCATCGAGCAACTGTTCAACCAAGGCCAGACCCAGTCCATTACTGGCCCCCGTAACCCAAAAAATACGTGAGTTGTTCAAGATACTGCCCTCTGATCCTGCCGGCGCGGAAGGCTTTTGAAGGCTTCCAGGGCGCGCTGGCGACTGCTTCCGAGATCTACGATCGGACTGTGATAAGAATTATTAGCAAAAAGATCGGCCGACTTCACGGGCTCGTGAATCCTTTTGTCGTCCAACCCCGATAATTCCGGTAACCAGTGACGAATGAAGCGCCCTTGTGGGTCGAAGCGCTGTGACTGGGAGACCGGGTTGAAGATGCGGAAATACGGCACGGCATCGGTGCCGGTGGATGCACTCCACTGCCAGCCGCCGTTGTTGGCCGCAAGGTCGCCGTCGATCAGGTGGCGCATGAAGTGGCGTTCGCCCTGGCGCCAGTCGATCAGCAGGTTCTTGCTCAGGAACATGGCGACGACCATGCGCAGGCGGTTGTGCATCCACCCGGTTTCCAGCAGCTGGCGCATGGCGGCATCGATGATCGGAAAACCGGTACGGCCTTCTTTCCAGGCGGCGAGATCGTCGGGGGCGTCACGCCAGGGCAGGGCTTCTGTCTGGTCGCGGAAGGCGCGGTGTCGGGAGACCTGTGGATAACCGTTCAGGATGTGTTTGTAGAATTCCCGCCACAGCAGTTCGTTGATCCAGGTCTGCACCCCTGTGCTGCCACTGTCGAGTTCGCCGCGGTTGTGGGCCAGCGCCGCATGCAGGCACTGCCGTGGCGAGATCACGCCAGCGGCCAGGTAGGCGGATAGCTGGCTGGTGCCGGGCTGCGCGGGGAGATCGCGTAGGTGCTGGTAGTCCTCGACCGTTTCGTCGAGAAAACGGCCAAGCCGCGCCTGTGCTTCATGCTCTCCGGCAGGCCAGAGTGCTCTGAGGGTGTCGGTCGGTGTGTCGAAACCTGCGATTCGCTCCGGAATCGGGTCACTTGGGATGTTCAGTGGGGCCTGGCGTTGCACGCGGCGAGCAAGCGTTGGCAGGCTCAGGTACAGCCGCTCAAGACAGGCTTTCTTGAACTGGCTGAACACCTGGAAATAGTGGCCGCTGCGGGTGAGGACGGTGCCGGGGCCCAGAAGCAGTTGGTCCAGATAGCTGTGCGCATGGATGCCGGACTGCTTCAGCAGCCGGCGTGTTGCCTCGTCACGACGGTTTTCATTGATGCCGTATTCGTCGTTCCAGTGCACCGCGTCGACTTGAAGTTGCTTGCAGACGTCGAGCAGCGCCTGAGGGGCTTCATCCCAGCTGTCGACCGTGCGGACCAGCAGCGGAATGTTGAGTGCTTCCAGCGACTGGCGCAGCTCGCGCAGGTTGCGCAGCCAGAAGTCGACCTTGCACGCGGCATCGTCGTGGGCCAGCCACTGACCGGGGCTGGCCAGCCAGATGGCCACGGTCGGGCCGCGCTCACAGGCGGCGCTCAAGGCGGTGTTGTCGGAGATGCGCAGGTCGGTGCGCAGCCAGATCAATTGCATGACGGGGTCAACTCTTCAGGCGGGCGGCCTTGGCGTTGCAGCACGCGCAGGGCCGCCTGTGGGGTATCGAACAGGAACAGCTGGTCAAGGTTCAGCGCCTGCAACTGTGTTGCATGCAGGGCAACGGTTAGGCCACCCAACAACTTCACCCCGTCCACCTCAGCCAGGGTCCGCTGCAGGGTTTTGAGGTCGATGCGCGGCCCCAGGTGCAGCAGCAGTGCGCGGGGGCGAAGGGCCGTGACGGCGCGCTGCAGTTCCGCTGCGCCGACCGGGTATTCGAGCACCTCCACGGCGATGCCGTTGCTGCTCAAGAGCCAGGCATACAGCCACAGGCTGATGTCGAAAGGCCGTTCGCTGTCTTCGGCAAGAAGTACAGGTGGCCCAGGCAGCAGTTGGTTGTCGTGATAGACCCGTGCCCCCAGCTTGCTGCGCAACCAGGTGTGGAAGAACACCTGCTCCAGACGTGCGTTGAAATAGCTGCGCCAGCGTTGGGCAAGGCTGTCGAGCAAGGGCAGCAGCAACTGCTCGCAGAGGGTGATGGCCGGGTAAAGCGCCATCACCTGATTGAGCTGCTGATCGAGTGCGCGTTGCGAGAGGCTGGCGATGGCCTCGATCAGTTGCTCCTGACGGGCCTGCCAGTCGCCTTGGGGGGCACTGTTTGCAGGTTGATCGAGCAGTTCGCGTACCTGGCCGACCGATGCACCGCGTTCCAGCCAGGCAAGAATGGCCTCGACGCGTTCGAGTTGGTCAAGCGGATACAGGCGGTGGCCTTTGGAGGTGCGCTGCGGCTTGAGCAAGCCATAGCGCCGCTCCCACGCGCGAAGGGTGACTGGGTTGACGCCGGTGCGGCGGGCCAGTTCGCCGATGGGCAGCAGCTCAGACAGCATTGCGCAGCCCCAGGTCCTCAGGGTGTGGTTGCAGGTAGGCTTGTTGCAGCAAGTAAGGGTCCGGGTGCTTGCGCAAATGGTGCTTGAGCAGGGTCAGGGGAACCACCAGCGGTATCACACCCTGCTGGTACTGGCCGATGATGGTCTGCAACTCGGCTTTGTCCTGCGAGCTGAGCGCGTCTTTCAGGTAGCCGCTGAGGTGCTGCAGGACATTGCCGTGGGTGCCACGGCTGGCGCAGCGACGCAGGGCCTGCATGAGCAGGCTGAAGTAGCGCGGTCCAACCACCAACGGGTCGTCTTCCTTGCGCAGGGTGCCGAGCAGGCGGCCGAGTTCGCGGTAGGCCTGGGGGTTGTTGGCCATCAGCAGGTACTTGTAGCGCGAGTGAAAACGCACCAGTGCGCCGCGGCTCAAGCCCGCGGCCAGCAGCCGTTGCCAGTCGGCGTAGGCATACACGCGGCTGATGAAGTTCTCGCGTAGCACGGGGTCGTGCAGGCGGCCTTCCTCTTCAACCGGCAGGTCTGGGCGACGTTCGCAGAAGGCGGCAGCGAAGGCACCTCGCCCGCCTTTGCGCGCAGGGTGGCCGTCCTCTTGATAGACCTTGACCCGTTCCAGGCCGCAGGACGGGGATTTCTGCATGAAGATATAGCCGCAGATGTCGTGCAGCTGTGTCGCAATCTGCTCGCCGTACGCGCGCAAGGGGCCCGATAGGTCGGTACCCGGGTTGCGGGTGCCCACCACTTCGGGGTGTTCAGGGTTGCCTACCAGGCGAATGGGGTCTCGTGGAATGCCAAGGCCGATGGCCACTTCGGGGCATACAGGAAGCCATTCGAAATGGTCTTCCAACTGGCCGAGGCACAGATCGGACGCCTTGTGCCCGCCGTTGTAACGCACGTTGTGTCCGGTAAGGCAGGCGCTGATGCCGATGCGAGGCTTACTGTGGACGGAAGGGTCGTGCATGGCTGTCTCCAGAGACCTTGTACATAAAAAAATGCGTGTACAAGTTCATTCCAGCACAACCAGAAATTTATGCAACCTAGTATTTTTGTATAGGTTTAGCGCTCGCTCAGTCGAGGTGCTCCAGTAGGCGGCGGGCAGCCTCCTGGCCACTGAGCCAGGCGCCTTCGACACGGCCGGACAGGCACCAGTCGCCGCAGGCATACAACCCTTGGTCGGCATCGGCCAAAGCGCCCCATTCGTGGTTGCCGGCCGGGCGGGCGTACAGCCAGCGGTGCGCCAGGGCGAACGTGGGGGCGGGCACCACGCAACCGATCAATTCGGCGAATTCTCCCCACAACTGTTCGATCACCTCTTCCTTGGACAGGTCGATGTGCTGTCTGCTCCAGTTGGAGGTGGCGTGCAGGACCCAGGTATCGAGGTGCTCGTCTCGCCCTGGCTTGCTGCGGTTGCGGGCCAGCCAGTCAAGCGGGTTGTCCTGAACGAAGCAGCCTTGCATGGGCGTGTCGAGTGGTGTCTGGAAGCCCAGGGCGATGGCCCAGGTAGGCTCCATCGTCACCCCTGCCGCCACGGCGGCAAGCTTGGGTGTGGCCGCAAGCAGCGGCGTCGCCTGAGGGGCCGGCACGGCGATCACCACGCGGCTGTAGGGGCCATGGCTGCAACCCTCGGTGTCCTGCAGGTGCCAGAACTGTTTGCCGCGGAAGACTTCGGCGATGCGGCAGCCGAAATTGACCGTCACATCCTTGAGCAGGCCACGGGTGATTGCGCTCATGCGTGGCACGCCAACCCAGCGGGTTTGCTCGTCAGGGGATGGGGTCAGTTCGCCGTCGCGGTAGTTGTACAGCTGCGGCTTCCACTGCGCCGCCCAACCGTTGGCGACCCATTGTTGCACCTGTTCGACAAAGCGTCGGTCGCGGGCGGTGAAGTACTGGGCGCCCAGGTCGAGCGCACCGGCTTCGCTGCGTTTGCTGGCCATGCGACCGCCACTGCCGTGGCCCTTGTCGAACAAGTGGACGGCCTGCCCGGCCTTCTGCAAGGCCTGGGCGGCGGACAGGCCGGCAATGCCGGCACCGATGATAGCGATTGGTACTGTCATGATGGCCTCTTCGAACCTTGCTGTTATGCAGACTACGCTGTCAGGCAAACCTGTACAATGCACAATGTTTGTATAAGGTTATTCCGCTTCATGGAGCAGGTTGGCCTATGTTTAACGAAAGCGTTGGGTCAAACATCTGGTAAGCAAAGTGCCTTGATCTTAAAAATAGACCACAGGCGCACTCCACGAGGACACAGCCATGCATATATTGCTGACAGGCGGCACCGGCTTGATTGGCCAGCACCTGTGCCAGCTCTGGCGAAGCCAGGGCCACCGTCTCACCGTGTGGAGTCGCCGCCCCGAACAGGTCCCCAGATTATGTGGCAGCGGCGTGCGCGGTATCGCCCGGTTGGAGGACTTGGGCGACGACGAGGCGCTGGATGCGGTAGTCAACCTGGCCGGCGCGCCCATCGCCGACCGGCCCTGGACCGCGGCTCGGCGCAACCTGCTGTGGGCCAGTCGGGTCACCCTCACCGAGCAACTGCTGGCGTGGCTTGAAGCCCGGGAACAACGTCCCGAGGTGCTGGTATCCGGGTCTGCGGTGGGTTGGTACGGTGACGGCGGTGAGCGCGAGCTGACCGAAGCTTCGCCGCCAGTGCGTGAAGACTTTGCCAGCCAGCTGTGCATTGCCTGGGAGGAAACCGCCATGCGTGCCCAGGCCCTTGGCATACGGGTGGTGCTGGTGCGTACCGGCTTGGTATTGGCCGCCGATGGCGGCTTTTTGTCACGCCTGCGCCTGCCGTTCAAACTCGGCTTGGGCGGGCCGTTGGGCGATGGCCGGCAGTGGATGCCCTGGGTTCATATAGACGATGAAATCGCCCTCATTGATTTTCTCTTGCAGCATAAGGACGCCAGCGGTCCTTATAATGCCTGCGCGCCAGAGCCTGTACGCAACCGCGAGTTCGCCAGGCGCCTGGGCCGGGCTCTGCACCGGCCAGCGCTGTTGCCGGTGCCCGGATTGCTGCTGAAGGCGGGCCTGGGCGAGCTGTCGACCCTGCTGCTCGGCGGCCAGCGGGCACGACCGGTGCGCTTGCTGGCCGCAGGTTTCACGTTCCGTTACAACGATCTGCAATCGGCGCTGGGCAGTCTGTCCAGCCGCCTCTGACATAGGACGCTGCATGACCGATCACGCCCTGCTACTGGTCAACCTGGGTTCACCGGCCTCCACCTCGGTGGCCGATGTGCGCCGTTACCTCAACCAGTTCCTGATGGACCCTTATGTGATCGACCTGCCGTGGCCTGTGCGGCGTCTGCTGGTGTCGCTGATCCTGATCAAGCGCCCGGAGCAGTCGGCCCATGCCTATGCCTCGATCTGGTGGGACGAGGGTTCGCCTCTGGTGGTGCTGACCCGGCGTCTGCAGGCGGCAATGGTCGAGCACTGGCCCCATGGCCCCGTTGAAATTGCCATGCGCTATGGCGAGCCGGCCTTGCCGGATGTGCTGGCGCGGCTGGCTGCGCAGGGTGTGCGCAAGGTAACCCTGGCGCCGCTTTATCCACAATTTGCCGACAGCACGGTCACCACCGTGGTGGCGTTGGCGAACCAGACGATTGCCGAGCGCCAGTTGCCCCTGCAAATGCGCGTGCTGCAGCCGTTCTATGACCACCCGGACTACATCGACGCCCTGGTTGCCAGTGCCAAACCGTATCTGGAGCAGGACTACGATCACCTGTTGCTGAGTTTCCATGGCCTGCCGGAACGGCACCTGAAAAAGCTCGACCCGACCGGCCAGCATGATTTCCAGGCCGCCGATTGCTGCAAGGATGCCAGCGCCGAGATGCGTGCGGTGTGCTACCGCGGGCAGTGCCTGGCCACGGCCAAGGCGTTCGCGGCAAGCATGGGTATTGCCGATGGCAAGTGGTCGGTGTCGTTCCAGTCCCGCTTGGGGCGCGCCAAGTGGATCGAGCCCTACACCGAAACGCGTCTGGACGAACTGGGGAAGGCAGGGGTGAAGAAGCTGCTGGTGATGTGCCCGGCGTTCGTCGCCGATTGCATCGAGACACTGGAAGAGATCGGCGATCGGGGCAAGGAGCAGTTCGTCGAGGCGGGCGGTGAGGAACTGGTGCTGGTGCCGTGCCTTAATGACCACCCGGAGTGGGTGCGGGTGCTGGCGGGGATGTGCGAGAAGGTTTGAGGTTTTGCTTGTTTGAGCTGGTCTCATCACCAGCAAGCAGGCTCCTACAGAGTTGCCGAAGCACTTGTGGGAGCCGGCTTGTCGTGGCGACGAACCGCGACGATAGGGCCTGATCAGCCAATCACGGCATTTGATCATCCAGCTGTTTTTTCTTCCAACCGTCGTTGCCCGGCAGAATCAGGTTCAGGGCAATGGCCACGATGGCGCACAGCGCGATACCTTTCAGGCCCCAATCGTCCGGGCCGTCGCCGCTGCCGATCATTACGCCACCGATACCGAACACCAGCGTCACCGAAACGATCACCAGGTTGCGCGCCTCGGCCAGGTCGATCTTGTGACGGATCATGGTGTTCATGCCCACCGCCGCAATCGAGCCGAACAGCAGGCAGAGAATACCGCCCATCACCGGAACCGGAATGCTCTGCAGCAGCGCGCCGAACTTGCCGATGAAGGCCAGGGTGATGGCAAAGATAGCCGCCCAGGTCATGATCTTCGGGTTGTAGTTCTTGGTCAGCATCACCGCGCCGGTCACTTCGGCGTAGGTGGTGTTGGGCGGGCCGCCGAACAGGCCGGCTGCGGTGGTCGCCAGGCCATCGCCCAGCAGGGTGCGGTGCAGGCCAGGTTTTTTCAGGTAGTCACGGCCGGTCACGCTGCCCACGGCAATCACGCCGCCAATGTGTTCGATGGCCGGGGCCAAGGCCACGGGCACGATGAACAGAATGGCCTGCCAGTTGAAGGCGGGTGCGGTGAAGTTGGGCAGTTCCAGCCACGGCGCGGCGGCGATCTTGGCGGTGTCGACCACGCCGAAGGCGAACGACAGGGCAAAGCCCACCAATACACCGGCGATGATCGGCACCAGGCGGAAGATGCCCTTGCCGAACACGGCGACGATCAGGGTGGTCAGCAGTGCCGGCATGGAGATCATCATGGCGGTCTTGTAGGGCAGCAGCACACTGCCGTCACCTGCCTTGCCCATGGCCATGTTGGCAGCGATGGGCGCCATGGCCAGGCCGATGGAAATGATCACCGGGCCGATCACCACGGGCGGCAGCATACGGTCGATGAAACCGGTGCCCTTGATCTTCACCATCAGGCCCATGAAGGTGTAGACGAAGCCTGCGGCCATCACGCCGCCCATGGTCTCGGCCAGGCCGAACTGGCCCTTGGCGAGGATGATCGGGGTGATGAAGGCAAAGCTCGAGGCCAGAAATACCGGTACTTGCCGGCCGGTGACCAACTGGAACAGCAAGGTGCCGATACCCGCGGTGAACAGCGCGACGTTCGGATCGAGGCCGGTGATCAGTGGCATCAGCACCAGCGCGCCGAATGCCACGAAGAGCATCTGCGCGCCCGAAACGACCTGGCGCCAGAGCGGGTCGTTGAAGCCGTCCTGCATGATCAGGCGTCCTTCTGCTTGGTGCCGAAGATCTTGTCGCCGGCATCGCCCAAGCCTGGGACGATGTAACCATGCTCGTTCAGGTGCTGGTCGATCGAGGCGGTGTAGATCTGCACGTCAGGGTGGGCTTTTTCCACCACTTCGATGCCTTCTGGTGCCGCGACCAGAACCATGGCGCGGATTTCCTTGCAACCGGCCTTTTTCAGAAGGTCGATGGTGGCGACCATCGAGCCGCCGGTGGCCAGCATCGGGTCGATGATCAGGGCCAGGCGCTGGTTGATGTCCGGCGCGAGTTTTTCCAGGTAGGTGTGCGCTTCCAGGGTTTCTTCGTTACGCGCAACGCCCACGGCGCTGACCTTGGCGCCCGGAATCAGGCTGAGCACGCCGTCGAGCATGCCGATGCCAGCACGAAGAATAGGCACCACGGTGATCTTCTTGCCGGCGATTTTTTCCACTTGAACCTTGCCACACCAGCCGTCGATTTCGTAGGTTTCGAGCGGCAGGTCCTGGGTGGCTTCGTAGGTCAGAAGTGCGCCGACTTCCTGGGCGAGTTCGCGAAAATTCTTGGTGCTGATATCGGCACGGCGCATCAGGCCGAGCTTGTGGCGGATCAGCGGATGGCGGATCTCACGAGTGGGCATAGGGGGGCTCCGAAAGGCGGGCAAAAAAACCGCGCTAGATTAATCTATTCAGCCTGTGCTGTCGTGCAGTCATTCTGGACGTTAGTCCATAAATGCTTGATTCGGGACGAGCGGATGCGTACCTTTGCCCGCTTTTCCAAAATGCACCCCCTGGAGAGCGCCATGTCCGCTGATCTCGAGCACATCCGTCAAGTCATGCGCGAGGCAGACTGCCTGTACAACGAAGCCGAGGTCGAAGCGGCCATCGCCAAGGTCGGTGAGCAGATCTGCAAGGACCTGCACGACAAGAACCCGGTGGTCTTCTGCGTGATGAACGGCGGCCTGATCTTCGCCGGCAAACTGCTGACCCACTTGCAATTCCCGCTGGAAGCCTCGTACCTGCACGCTACCCGCTACCGCAATCAGACCAGCGGTGGCGAGCTGTTCTGGAAGGCCAAGCCGGAAGTGTCGTTCATCGACCGCGATGTGTTGATCGTCGACGACATTCTTGATGAAGGCCACACCCTCAGCGCCATCATCGAGTTCTGCAAGCACGCCGGTGCCCGTTCGGTGCACACCGCCGTGCTGATCGACAAGGACCACGACCGCAAAGCCAGCCCGGACCTCAAGGCCAGCTACGTCGGTCTGCCGTGCGTCGACCGCTACATCTTCGGCTATGGTATGGACTACAAGGGCTACTGGCGTAACGCCAATGGCATCTTCGCGGTCAAGGGGATGTAACCATGCGCCAGCCTGCGTTCATCGACCAAGCGCTGTTCGCCAGGTTGGCCAAGCAAGCCGCCGAGGTTCCGCGCCAGCGGCATCACCACACCTTCCATGAAATGGATGAGCCCTGCCATCGAGTGGCGGTCGGTTTGCAGCCCTCCACCTACATTGCGCCGCATCGGCATCTGAGCGCCGACAAGGCTGAAACCCTGTTGGTGCTCAAGGGTCGCCTGGGCCTGCTGATTTTCGATGAAGAAGGCCGGGTGACCGAAAAGCGCGTGTTGCAAGCTGGTGGCGAATGCTTGGGTGTGGACCTCACGCCCGGTCTCTACCATGGGTTGGTGGTGTTGGAGCCGGACAGCATTCTGTTCGAGTGCAAGGCCGGGCCTTACCGAGCACTGGGTGAGGGTGAGCGCGCCCAGTGGGCGCCGCTTGAAGGCGAAGAGGGTGTGCCCGAGTATCTGGCCTGGATGCTCGCGCAGTTCAACTGAGCCGCTACTGGCTCTATCGCTGGCAAGCCGGCTCCCACAGTGTCTGTGCACTACCTGTAGGAGCCGGCTTGCCGGCGATAGGGCCGGTACAGGCAAAACTCGGCATGCTAGAGTGCTCCTTCATGCCAAGGAGCCTCACATGCGTGCGATTCTTCCCCTGCTGCTGGCGATCAGCCTGCCTCTTTCCGCCGCACCGTTGCACAGCCAGTTCCTCCCGCCCGATGACCAGTCCCTGCGCCAGGAAGCGCCGACCGGCCAACAATTGCTGCAAGTGACCGACTACTCGGTGGTGGTGGGCGCCCAGCGTCAGTCCGACCAGCAGCCGATTCCGATCACGGCCTCGTTGCAGATGCGCCTCAAGGGTAAGCCGTTGAGCAAGGGCGCGACCATCGGCCAGGTGTTGCTCACCTTCGATGGTGAGCCTGGCAAGAGCCTGAAGAAGCCGGTGTACGATGAGAAGACCCGCACCCTGAGCCTGAATTACCCAGTCAGCGACTACCGCGTAGTCATGGACCTGCTGCGTAATGAAACCGTCTATGTGCAGTTTCTGACCTACGCCAATGGCCATATCTGGGCCGACCTGCACACCGGAACCGTACGTACGCGTTGAGGCGTGTCGCCCGAGGGGGGTAAACTGCCGGCCTTCGAAATTTCGTGATGGTCCAGTTGGAGCCGGCAATGCGTAAAGACAAGAAGCAGGTAATTGGTGACGAGATCAGCGACGACTACGTGAAGTCGTTCCTTCAGTTCGAGCCGGCCGATGGCGTGACCTCGCCGTCGCTGCACAAGCTGGTCAAGGCCTACCGCGGCCTGCGTGTCGACGACTTCGAGCGTTTTGTCGGCTTCTTCGTCGAGGCGGGTTACGACCTGAACGGCAAGGACGAACACGGCAAGACCTTCGTCGAGCAGATCGCCGACCAGCGCAATGCGCCTGAGTACATCGAGATCATCGAGAAAGCCCGGGGCTGATTGGTTGCCTGTACCGGCCCTTTCGCGGGTAAACCCGCTCCCACAGGGGTAGTTGTGGGAGCGGGTTTACCCGCGAAGAGGTCGGTACAGGCCGACAAAGATCCAGGCACAAAAAAACGCCCCGAGGGGCGTTTTTTCGTTTCAACCAGATCAGGCGTAATGCTTGGCCGGGCTGCTTTCTTCCAGTTCCAGTGCCACGTCGTTGTCGGCACTGATCTTGTGGTACAGCGCGGCGTCGTTCGCCAGGGTCTTCTCGCGAGCCGGGAAGATCTCCTTGAGCTTGGCTGCCCAGGCACCTTTGGCTTGCTCCGGGAAGCAGCGCTCGATCAGCTCGAGCATGATCGACACGGTCACCGAAGCGCCCGGCGATGCACCCAGCAAGGCTGCCAGGCTGCCGTCCTGGGCCGAGACCAGCTCGGTACCGAACTGCAGAACGCCGCCTTTTTTCGGGTCCTTCTTGATGATCTGCACACGCTGACCGGCCACTTCCAGGCGCCAGTCTTCTGCCTTGGCTTGCGGGTAGAAGCGACGCAGGGATTCCAGGCGCTGCTCCATCGACTGCATCACTTCGCTGACCAGATACTTGGTCAGGTCCATGTTGTCACGGGCCACGGCCAGCATCGGGCCGATGTTGCCCATGCGAACCGACAGCGGCAGGTCCATCAGCGAACCGTGCTTGAGGAACTTGGTGGTGAAGCCGGCGTATGGCCCGAACAGCAGCGATTTCTTGCCATCGACCACGCGGGTATCCAGGTGCGGTACCGACATGGGCGGGGCGCCAACCGCGGCCTGGCTGTAAACCTTGGCCTGGTGCTGCTTGACGATTTCCGGGTTGTCGCAGCGCAGCCACTGGCCGCTCACCGGGAAGCCGCCGAAGCCCTTGCTTTCCGGGATGCCGGACATTTGCAGCAGCGGCAGGGCCGCGCCACCGGCGCCGAGGAACACGAAGCGGGCGTCCACTTCACGGCTGCCGCCGCTGTTGACGTCCTTGATGCTGACGGTCCAGTTGCTGCCGTTGCGGCGCAGGCCGACGACTTTCTTGCTGTACTTGACCTGGGCGTCCGGGCTTGTGCCCAGCACTTTGAGCAGCTTGTTGGTCAGGGCGCCGAAGTTGACGTCGGTACCCTTGAGCACGCGGGTGGCGGCGATGCGCTGGTCGGCCGGGCGGCCCGGCATCATCAGCGGCATCCACTCTTTCATCACCGACTGGTCTTCGGTGTATTCCATCTCGGCGAAGGCATGGTGCTGCTTGAGCAGCTCGAAGCGCTTCTTGAGGAAGGAAATACCCTTGTCACCTTCGACGTAGCTCAGGTGCGGCACCGGGTTGATGAAGGCACGCGGCGAGCCGAAGCTGCCTTTCTTGCTCAGGTAGGCCCAGAACTGGCGCGAGACCTCGAACTGGGTGTTGATGTGCACGGCCTTCTTGATGTCGATGCTGCCATCGGCGGCCTGGGGCGTGTAGTTCAGCTCGCACAGGCCGGCATGGCCGGTCCCGGCGTTGTTCCAGGGGTTGGAGCTTTCCGCGGCTCCGGAGTCCATCGCCTCGACGACCTCAAGCTTCAGGGTCGGGTCAAGCTCCTTGAGCAGTACGGCCAGGGTGGCACTCATGATGCCCGCGCCTACCAGTACTACATCAACCGATTCGTTCTGCGCCATTTAACGCGTCTCCACAATCTACAGCTACCTAATTGACAGCATAGGACCCCAGGGTTGCCAGGATCGCCATGTCCGACTTTTCGCAGTTCTTGCAACTTCCGCGGACACCGCCAATCAGTCTTCGGGTTCGGGTATTGAACGCCGTTTGCCACAGGTGCGGCAATTCGACTTATGGTCAAGGTGTCGTGCGTGCGTTATGGAACGACCTCAGACATCCATCCGGGATGAACGCGTTAGCCGCCTGTTCAGGGCTGTTCGGGACACATCTGCCGCTTTTACACATGCCAGACTGTTCATTTGCTCGCCACACTCTCGTGAAGTTGTGAAAAACCGTTTTTTCACGCTCTTTTGGAGACGTGAACCTCAAAAGGGGACTGCGCGATGGCAACCCACAGGTTCATGCAGTGCGAAGGGCCGGAAAAGCAGGCACGACAGCCGATGCAAGACCTGAGTGGAAGGCTCTCTGTGGGCGAAGCGTTGAAGGTGCCGGGGTCAATCGGCAAATGCGGGGCCCGATCAGGAGACGTCCTTATAATCGGGGGGAGATTATAGCGATGTCGCGGGCAGAAAGGTCGTTATTCGTAGTTTTTATTGCAGCGTTTGTCAGGCCGGCAGGGTGCGCTGCTGCCAGCGGCTGCTTGCGTGGGCGCAAACCCGGGCATTGGCGGGCAGCGGATGGCCCAGCCAGGCCATCTGGATTTCGCTGACCTGGACCCAGTCGTGACCGCTTGGAGGCTGCTGGCATTCCTTGAAGGCCAGGCATTTGCCGTCGACGTCGAGGCGTGCGTAGCGGTTGCGACGCGGATTTTTGAATAGCAGGTTCCAGAGCGAGGTCATGCTGGTGAGTCCTGATCTGTTCGGGCTTGGGGCAAGGATAATGGCGGGGGGTGAAACGATTGTGACAACTGGGGCTGGCCGATGACTGGTCAGTGTCTGGCTGGGTATACTGTGGGCCTTTGCCGCATTTTCTGGAGAAACGCGCATGTTGCAACGTCTGTTGTTCGGTTTGATCGCCGTGGCCAGCCTCAGTCTGGTCGGTTGTGCCCACAGCCCGCAACAACTCAGCCCGCAACCCAAGCTCACTGCCCAGCTCGCGCCGGTCGGCCATGGCCAGCCCGTGGTGGTGAAGGTCGTCGATGGCCGGGCTTCGCAATCGTTGGGTACCCGCGGTGGCATGTACCCTGAAACCAGCACCATCAGCGTCAGCGGCAACGACATCGTGCCCAAGCTGCAAGCCCAGGCAGAAGCGGCCGTGCGCCTGCTCGGCTTCACCCCCACCCCCAATGCCTACAATGCACCGCAGCTGACCGTGACCCTGGCCGAACTGAAATACCAGTCGCCCAAGGAGAACCTGTATGTGACCGAGGCGACCATCGGTGCCACCTTCCGTGCCGACGTGTCCAACGCCAACCGCCGCTACAGCGGCCGTTATGGCGCGTCGCTGGACCAGCGTTTCGGCATGGCGCCGAACCAGGAAACCAACACCAAGCTGGTGAGCGATGTGCTGAGCGATGCCCTGACGCGTCTGTTCAAGGACCCGACCATCGGCCAGGTGCTTGGCGAATAAGCACTGCTTGGCTGAGTGAAGAAAGCCCGCCGCCTGTGTTCAGGTTGCGGGCTTTTTTGTTGTCTGCGCCGACCCTTTCGCGGGCCTGCCAATGACGAGCGTGTGACAGATGAAATTAAATGACACTTTGTCGCCTCGGCCGAGCGACGCAACCGGACTTGGGTAGAATGCCGGCCTTCGCTGTCGTTCAAACCGAGGTTGCGTGATGTCGTTGCAAGTGCTCTGGGGCTTCCTGGCCGCCCACCCGACCAAGCTGATCAACCTGCTGGCGCTGTTGATGACGTGCCCAGGTGGACTACTGCTGCAAAGCGCCCGGCGCCGCGAAGTGGTTGCCCGTGAGAGCCTGGCGGTCGACGAGGGTGTGGTGGATGCCTTCGATCAGCGGGTGCCGCGCTATTACTACATTCTTGGTTTTTCGTGCCTGGCCATGGCACTGCTGCTGTCCTGGTTCAGCACCTGGCTCTAGCCGGCAAGGGTGCATGCACAGCCCAATCGCCGCGGTTCGTCGCCACGGCGATCAGGCTGCATAGCAGCCCTCTTTGATCAGGCGACCTGCGCCTGCTGCTTGACCTGATACTGGTTGCGCACCGGTGTTGCATATTGCAATACCAGGTAAGGCCGCTGTTCTTCAGGGCACGCCTCCAGACGGCGCTGCCATTCTTCCTTGGCCTTGGCCAGTTCTTCTGCCGGGAACACCTGCTCGGCACTCGGCACCTGCAGTGCTTCATCTTTCTCTGCCCACATGGCATAGGCCAGGTAGTGCACCGGGAACAACCGGTAACCGCCGAGGATCTGCCGGTCGATTTCCTGCGCCAACTGCTTGGTGTCCTCGTAATACTCGGTCACCGGCGGCGCGAAGTTGATGTGCACGCGGCCTTTGTAGCCGGTGATGCCCTTGGCGATGCTGTTGTCGTCCTCGCCGGGCGCTTTCTTGTAAGTGCCGGTGGTCGCACGGATGTACAGCTCGCGCGCCTTGGCCAGGTCGCAAGGGTCGTATTCGTAGCTGATCGAGACCGGAATCAGGTTCAGGCCCTGGATCACCGCGCCGAACGGCTCGTCCTTGCGGCTCATGTGGAACATCTTGAGGATCGCCGAGTCGGTGCGGTCGTCACCGTCCTTGGCGCGGCCTTCGGCCTGGGCAATCCAGATCGATACGCAGTCATTGCGGATCGAATGATTGATGTAGGCCGAGAGCAGTTGGTAGGCCGCCAGTTTCTCGCGGCGACCACTCAGCGAGCGGTGCACGATAAAGCTCTTGTTCAGGCGCATCATGTCGCTGACGAAGGGCTTTTGCAGCAGATTGTCGCCAATGGCGATGCGCGGCGTCGGCAGGCCGGCGTGGTACACCGCGTAGTTGACGAAGGCCGGGTCCATGACGATGTCGCGGTGGTTGGCCAGGAACAGGTACGCCGTACCGGACTTGAGCTGCTCGACGCCGGAATAGGTCACGCCATCGGTGGCGCGTTCGATGGTGTGGTCGACGTAGTATTCAACCTTGTCCTGCAAGGTCGCGACGCAAGTGACGCCAGCGAACTCCTTGCGCAGGCGACGGGCGATCAGCGGCTTGAGCAGCCAGCCGAGCGGGCCCGCCGCACGCGGGAAGCGGAAGTGGGTGAGGATATCGAGGAATGCCGGGTCGCTGAGCAGGCGTGCCAGAACGGCAGGGACCTCAGCGTCGTCGTACGGTCGGATGGCATCGAATTCGCCCATCATGCTCTCTTGTTGGAAACGGCTAGGGTAATAAAGTAGGGACGGGGTCCGAAAAACGGCTCGGACACTCGCAGGCCCTGTAAACAGACCGGCAATTATACGCATAAGTCACTGCGGAGGCCGCGATGCTGGAAATCGACTTCTATGATTGCCCTTATTGTGGCGAACGCGTGGAAACTACTGTCGATCTGTCCGGTGGCGACCAGGTCTACACCGAGGATTGCCAGGTGTGCTGCCAGCCTGTGGTGTTCATTCTGCAGGTGCATGGTGACGAATGGATGCTCGAAGTCAGACGTGAGGATGATGCCTGATGCAGCGAATCTACGATCCGGAAAGCCTGCTGGAGGCGCAGATGCTGCTGGGAATGCTGGCCAGCGAAGGTGTCGAGGTGCACCTGGTGGGGCGCGACCTGATGGGCGGCGTAGGTGAGCTGCCGGTGCAAGGGTTGCTTGGCCTTGCCGTGCCTGACGAGCAGGCTGGTTACGCACGGCATCTGATCGAGGCGTACAATGATGCCCAGCCGCTTGCCGGCGACGAACCGGAGAGTTTTCCCGGTACCTTGATCTGCTAGGTTCTGAATTCGCCCATGTGTGGACGTTACGCCCTGTTTCGCTGGCCCCAGGCGCTTGCCAACCTGCCAGGCTTCCCCGCCGGCCAGCCGGCCCAATGGAACATCTCGCCCGGCGCTTCGGTGCTGATCCAGCGCCAGCTGGAAGGCGAGCAGCGACTGGACAAGGCGCGCTGGGGGCTGACGCCGGCCTGGCTCACTGATTTGTCCCGCACCCCAGCCCACGCTCGCGCCGAGACGCTCGCCGAACAGCCGATGTTCCGCGAGGCGTTCCGTCAGCGCCGCTGCCTGATGCCGGCCAACGGCTTCTACGAGTGGCGTGGCAGCGTGCGCAAACGCCCCTACTGGTTGACGCCGGGTGAGGGGGCGTCGCTGTATTTCGCTGCCGTCTGGGAGGCTTACCCGGTGCAGGATCAGGTGTGGCTCAGTTGCGCGGTAGTGACCCAAGCGGCCATGAACCAGCGTCGGCCGTTGATTCTGGACGCCGCAGGGCAGGCGGCCTGGCTTGACCCTGACACACCTGTGCCACGGTTGCACGAATTGCTGGCGAGCCCGCCGGCCACCTTGCGCGAACGGGCGCTGGCGAACTTCGTCAATGACCCGAAACTGGATGCGCCCGAGTGTCTGACTCCGGCATAAATCTTACCTGCGGCTATGGCGGGGGGCAGGGGACTCGGCCTAGGATACGCCGCATGTAAAAAGGGAGTGTTTTCATGCGTAAGTCGTTCGTTGTCAGCCTGTTGAGTGCTGGCATCCTGCTGGCCGGCTGCCAGGCGGTGAACACCACCAGCGGCGGTGCCGTCGGTGTCCAGCGCCAGCAGTACATGTTCAGTATGCTTTCGACCGATGAGGTCAATCAGATGTACGCCCAGTCGTACCAGCAGACCCTTGGTGAAGCCTCGAACAAAGGCGTTCTGGACAAGTCCAGCAGCGATGCCAAGCGGGTCCGTACCATTGCTGACCGTCTGATCGCCCAGGCTCCGTTTTTCCGACCAGATGCCGCTCAATGGCAATGGGAAGTCAACGTGATCAAGAGCGATGAGCTCAACGCCAACTGTGGCCCAGGTGGCAAGATCATCGTTTACACCGGCCTGATCGATCAGCTCAAGCTGACCGACGCCGAGATCGCCGCCGTGGTCGGCCACGAGATCGCCCACGCCTTGCGTGAGCACAGCCGCGAAGCGATGTCCAAGGCTTATGGCGTGGAGATGGCCCGTCAGGGTGCCGGCGCGTTGTTCGGCCTTGGCCAGGGCAGCATGGCCATGGCCGACGCCGTGGTGAACTACGCCATGACCTTGCCCAACAGCCGCTCCAACGAGAACGAGGCCGACCTGATTGGCCTGGAGCTGTCGGCCCGTGCCGGCTACGACCCGAATGCCGCGATCACCTTGTGGAACAAGATGAGCAAGGCTTCCGAGGGCGCACCGCCTGAGTTCATGAGCACTCACCCGGCGTCCAGCAGCCGGATTGCATCGCTGCAGGCGGCCATTCCGAAGGTGATGCCGCTGTACGAAGCTGCCAAGAAATAGCGAGAGCGGGGGCTGCTGTGCAGCCCCCATCGCCGGCAAGCCGGCTCCTGCAGGTCGCGGTAATCTCAAGATCGGCGCGGTTGTTGTGGGAGCAACTGTCTTGTGTTGTCTGTACCGGCCCCATCGCCGGCAAGCCGGCTCCTGCAGGTCGCGGTAATCTCAAGATCGGCGCGGTTGTTGTGGGAGCAACTGTCTTGTGTTGTCTGTACCGGCCCCATCGCCGGCAAGCCGGCTCCTACAGGTACTGCTGTGAACTCAAGGTCGGCGCGGTCCATGTGGGAGCCGGCTTGCCGGCGATTGGGCCGCAAGGCGGCCCCAGGGCCCACTTTTTACCCCACCCAACCACTGGCCTTCATCGCCGAGTACACGGCCACGACCGCCAGCACGAAGAACGCGGCAGCCGCCAGTCGACGAATCAGTGCCAGCGGCAGTTTCTCCGCCGCGAAATTACCCGCCAGCACCACCGGCACGTTGGCAATCAGCATGCCCAAGGTGGTGCCGATGATAACCATGATCAGGTGTGGGTACTGGGCTGCCAGCATTACCGTGGCCACCTGAGTCTTGTCACCGATCTCGGCCAGGAAGAAGGCGATCAAGGTGGTCAGGAACGGGCCGAAACGGCGGGCCGGGTTTTCATCGTCGTCCATCTTGTCCGGCACCAGGGTCCACAGGGCCGTGGCGGTGAAGCTTGCCGCCAGAATCCAGTGCAGCATGGTCTCGCTGAAGAACCCGCTGACCCATGCGCCCACGGCGCCAGCCGCCGCATGGTTGGCCAAGGTGGCAGCGATGATGCCGGCGATGATCGGCCATGGCTTGCGAAAGCGTGCAGCGAGGATGAGCGCGAGCAATTGCGTCTTGTCGCCAATTTCGGCGAGGGCAACGATTGCGGTGGGGACGAGCAGAGATTCCAGCATCAGGGTTCCTACGGGGGCGGGTCGACACGGCTATGACACGTACAGCCTCCCCGCCCCGGGTAAGGTGTGCGTGTCATAGGTCTTGTCAAACCCTGGATCTGTCTGCGCAGATCGTGGGTCGCACGCGCCATGGCCTGTGGGCCAAGTGTGTTGACGCGTACCGGGCGAGCAGGGCGCTCGCGGGAGACTACTCCCCTAGGACGGTGCGGATTCTGCCTAGCCGAAACGGTTTCGGCAAGCCCTGTTTTTATCCGCGTGTTGCTTTGTAGATTCGGAACCCGTCGGCTTCGGCGAGGGTGTGGCAGTGGCCAAGAGCGCTTTCGATCAATGGCTGGTAGCGCAGGAAGCTGTTGGCGACAAGGCGAATTTCGCCACCTTTTCGCAGATGTTCACCCGACTTTTTCAGCAGGTTTTCTGATGCCTGGTAATTGGTATGAACGCCGGTGTGGAACGGTGGGTTGCTCAGGATCAGGCTCAGGTCACGGGGCGCTGCGTCGATGCCATCACCGCTGATCACCTCACCCTCCAGGCCATTGGCTGCCAGGGTCAGTCGGCTGGCGGCCACCGCGAAGGCATCCACGTCGAGCAGGGTGACCTGGCTTTGCGGGTAGCGCCGCTTGACCGTGGCCCCCAGTACGCCAGCGCCACAACCGAAGTCCAGCACATTGCCAACCGGCAGTTGATCCAGATGCTTGAGCAACAGAGCGGTGCCTCGATCCAGCCGGCCGTGGCTGAACACACCAGGCAGGCTGACCACCTGCAAGGGGCCATCTTCCAGAGCCAGCTCGAAGCGTTCGGCCAGGGATTCCAGAGGTTTGGCGTCAGGGGCATTGTCCACTGTCACCTGCCACAGCTGGCAATGCCGCGCGCTGTCGAGCTTGCGTGGCTTGCCAAAGGCTTGAAGCTGCTTGGCCGCGCCCTCGATGCCGCCGCGTTTTTCGCCGACCAGATACAGCTCGCGGCCCTGCAGCCGCGAAGCCAGGGCGTTGAGCAGGTAGGCCGCCAGTTCGCGGGACTTGGGCAGGAACAACACCGCCGCGTCGAACGCCACTTGGGGCGCGTCGACAGCGTAATGGCTGCGCCCCGGGAAGCGGCTTTCGAGCATCGTCTGGTCGCCCGCATGCCAGGTCCAGCCATGGGCCCCTGGCAACTGGCCAAGCAGGCCGTCGGCGGGGGCGCCGGCGATCAGCAGCGGACCCTGGAACAGGTCCGCCTGGCGGAGCAATACTTCACTGCGCGGGTCCATGGACGACGCCTCCTGAAAAAGGGGCGAAGTGTAACAGAGGTGGGGGCTGCGCTCAGCTGACCACGCGACGAGGCTGGCCGGCGAAGAAGGCCTGGGCGTTTTCGCTCAACTGGCCGACGATACGCTGGCGCGACTCCACGGCACCCCAGGCACTGTGCGGGGTGATGATCAGACGAGGGATGTCGCCGGCCAGCAGCGGGTTGCCGTCGACCGGTGGTTCGACGCTGAGCACATCGGTGGCCGCGCCGCCCAGGTGGCCATTGCGCAGGGCGTCGGCCAGGGCCTGCTCATCGATCAGGCCGCCACGGGCGGTGTTGACCACCAGGGCGCCGGGCTTGAGCAGGGCCAACTGGTCGGCACCGATCATGTGCCGGGTGTGCTCGTTCAGCGGGCAGTGCAGCGTCAGGGCATCGACCTGCGGCAGCAGTTCGTCCAGCGGCAGGCGGTCGTCACGTGCCGGGCGGCCTGGGATCTGCCCGCTCAGCACGCGCATGCCGAAGGCTTCGGCCAGGCGCGCCACTGCCCCGCCCAGCTCACCGTGGCCGAGCAAACCGAGGGTCTTGCCCTCCAGCTCCACGATCGGGAAGTCCAGCAGGCAGAACTGGCTGGCCTTGGCCCATTGGCCGTTGGCCACTGCCTGGTTGTAGTCGCACAGTCGCGTGGCCAGGGCCAGCAGCAGGGCCAGGGTGTGCTGTGCTACCGAGGGGGTGCCATAGCCTTGGCAGTTGCAGACGGTGATGCCTTGTGCGCGTGCCGCCTCCAGGTCGACGTTGTTGGTGCCGGTGGCTGCCACCAGAATCAGCTTGAGCTGTGGGTTGGCTGCCAGGGTCGCGGCGTCGAGCAGCACCTTGTTGCTGACGACCGCGACGGCGCCCTGCAGGCGCTCTGCGACCTGCTCCGGACGGGTTGAATCGAACAGCTGGAATTCGTCGAACTGGCTTTGCAGGGGCGACAGGTCGAGGTCGCCTAGGTCCAGTGACAGGTGGTCGAGAAACACGGCGCGACGCGGGCTGGGCATCAGAAAGCTCCGGTGGGGTTGAGGAGGGTCAACATCCGAACAATGCCACTCATACCTGCGTTGCGCCAAATCATTCCTTTGGCTGATTTAGCCCTCACATTGGCCGACTAGAGTTGGTTTCAGAGTTGTCCGACACGCTTTCAAGAAAAGGGATCCCCATGTTGCAGACCCGCATCATCAAGCCCGCCGAGGGCGCCTACACCTTCCCGTTGTTGATCAAACGCCTGCTGATGTCGGGCAGCCGCTATGAAAAGACACGCGAGATCGTCTATCGCGACCAGCTGCGGCTGACTTATCCACAGCTCAATGAACGCATTGCCCGGCTGGCCAATGTGCTGACTGCCGCAGGGGTCAAAGCCGGTGACACCGTCGCGGTGATGGACTGGGACAGCCACCGCTACCTGGAGTGCATGTTCGCCATTCCGATGATTGGTGCGGTGGTGCACACCATCAACGTGCGACTGTCGCCTGACCAAATCCTCTACACCATGAACCATGCCGAAGACCGCTTCGTGCTGGTCAACAGTGATTTCGTTGGCCTTTACCAGGCCATTGCGGGGCAGCTGACCACGGTCGACAAGACGCTGCTGCTGACCGACGGCCCGGACAAGACTGCCGACTTGCCCAACCTGGTCGGTGAATATGAACAGTTGCTGGCAGCCGCCAGCCCACACTACGACTTCCCCGATTTCGACGAGAATTCGGTGGCCACCACCTTCTACACCACTGGCACCACCGGTAACCCCAAGGGGGTGTACTTCACCCATCGGCAACTGGTGCTGCACACCCTGGCCGAAGCCTCGGTCACCGGCAGCATCGACAGCGTGCGGCTGCTGGGCAGCAATGATGTGTACATGCCCATTACCCCGATGTTCCATGTGCATGCCTGGGGCATTCCGTACGCGGCTACCATGCTTGGCATGAAGCAGGTGTATCCGGGGCGCTACGAGCCGGACATGCTGGTCAAGCTGTGGCGCGAGGAAAAGGTCACCTTCTCCCACTGCGTGCCGACCATTTTGCAGATGCTGCTCAACTGCCCTTCGTCGCAAGGCCAGGATTTCGGTGGTTGGAAAATCATCATCGGCGGCAGCGCGCTCAACCGCTCCCTGTACGACGCCGCCCTGGCCCGTGGCATTCAGCTCACGGCTGCCTACGGCATGTCCGAAACCTGCCCGCTGATCTCTGCTGCGCACCTGAACGACGAGTTGCAGGCCGGCAGCGAGGACGAGCGTGTCACCTACCGGATCAAGGCCGGTGTGCCGGTACCGTTGGTGGAGGCGGCGATCGTCGATGGCGATGGCAACTTCCTCCCCGCCGATGGTGAAACCCAGGGCGAGTTGGTGCTGCGTGCGCCATGGCTGACCATGGGCTACTTCAAGGAACCGGAAAAAAGCCAGGAGCTGTGGGCGGGTGGCTGGCTGCATACCGGCGATGTGGCGACCCTTGATGGCATGGGTTACATCGATATCCGCGACCGCATCAAGGACGTGATCAAGACCGGCGGCGAATGGATTTCCTCGCTGGACCTGGAAGACCTGATCAGCCGCCACCCCGCCGTGCGCGAAGTGGCTGTGGTGGGGGTTGCCGACCCGCAATGGGGCGAGCGCCCGTTTGCCTTGCTGGTGGTGCGCGATGGGCAGGCGATCGACGCCAAAGGCCTCAAGGAGCATCTCAAGCCATTTGTCGAGGAAGGGCACATCAACAAGTGGGCCATTCCAAGCCAGATCGCCGTTGTTACTGAAATTCCCAAGACCAGTGTCGGCAAACTCGACAAGAAGCGCATTCGCCAGGACATCGTCCAGTGGCAAGCCAGTAACAGTGCGTTCCTGTCGACCCTGTAACACCCTCGCGGGTCGCTTCCCTGTGGTTGCGACCCGCATGCTAGAGCGGTAGAGCCTTGCCAAACGATGAAAATGCGCCATGCTTCAGCACTGCCGGGGTGTCGTGCGCAATACCGCGGGACGCGTTGGCGGCACGGAACGCAAATCACACTTTAGAGGGATCAAGCACCTGTGCCTGCTGGCTATAGTCGAGGCCAGGGGATTTTTCAGGAATGGGGGAGGGCGACATGCGCAACACGTGTCGCCGCAGGTAAACACCTGCAAACCGGTCGCACGGGCCGTTTCTGAAAGGACTCACTGCCATAACAAAAAAGTACATGGAGTAGCGTCGATGAAATCTGCAAACCTGTTCTGGCGCCGGGCCAAGCTGCCCCTGGCCGTCAGCCTCGCTTCTACGCTCGCAAGTCCAGCTTTCGCGGTCAGTTTCAACATCGGAGAAATCGAAGGCCAGTTCGACTCGTCGCTCTCCATTGGCGCCAGCTGGTCGACCGCCAACCCCAACAAGAACCTCATCGGGGTCAACAACGGTGGCCATGGTCTGTCGCAGACCTCCGACGACGGGCATCTGAACTTCAAGAAGGGCGAGACCTTCTCGAAGATCTTCAAGGGTATCCACGACCTCGAACTGAAGTACGGTGACACAGGTGTGTTCGTGCGCGGCAAGTACTGGTACGACTTCGAGCTCAAGGACGAACACCGCGAGTTCAAGGACATCAGTGACTCCAACCGCAAGGAAGGCGCCAAGTCTGCGGGCGGGGAAATCCTCGACGCGTTCATCTATCACAACTACAGCCTGGGTGACTTGCCCGGCACCGTCCGTTTCGGCAAACAGGTGGTGAGCTGGGGCGAAAGTACCTTCATCGGCGGCGGCATCAACGCCATCAACCCGATCGATGTCTCGGCCTTCCGCCGTCCAGGTGCGGAAATCAAGGAAGGCCTGATTCCGGTCAACATGTTCTACCTGTCGCAGAGCGTCACCGACAACCTGACCATGGAAGGCTTCTACCAGCTGGAGTGGGACCAGACCGTCGTCGACAACTGCGGTACGTTCTTCTCCCAGCCTGACGTGATCGCCGATGGCTGCAACAACAACCTGGCAGTACTGGCCACGCAGGATGCCGTGGCGAGCCGCCTTGGCGCACAGATCGGTCCGTTCGCCGGGCCGGCCATGAATGCACTGGCCGGGCAAGGCGTAACCTGGGGCTCACCTGACGAGGGTGTGATCGTAAGGCGTGGTGCCGACCGTGATGCCCGTGACAGCGGCCAGTTCGGCGTAGCCCTGCGCTACATGTACGAACCGCTGAACACCGAGTTCGGTGGTTACTTCATGAACTATCACAGCCGTGCGCCGATCTTCAGCGGTCGTGGCGCCGCGGCCGGCTTCTACCAGCCGGGCAACCTGGCCGGGGCCTTGATCGCCGCCGGGGTTCCAGCTGCCGCCGCGACCAACCCGGCACTGCTCCAGGCGCTGATGCCGCTGTATGTGGCGGGCAACTCCAGCTACTACGTGGAGTATCCCGAGGACATTCGCCTGTATGGCCTGAGCTTCTCTACCACCTTGCCCACCGGCACGGCGTGGAGCGGCGAGATCAGCTACCGGCCGAACGCGCCAGTGCAGCTGAACACCACCGATATCCTGTATTCGGGCCTGACGCCGCTCAACCCCGATGCATCGGTCTTGCAGGGGCAGGCCGACACCGACCAGCCTGGCTATCGCCGCAAGGAAATCACCCAACTGCAAACCACCTTCACTCACTTCTTCGACCAGGTGATGGGGGCGGAGCGTCTGACCATGGTGGGCGAGGTGGGCTGGACCCACGTCGGTGGCCTGGAAAGCACCTCCAAGCTGCGCTACGGGCGTGACCCGGTGTACGGCCCAGGGCCGCTGCCCAATGGCACTTGCCAGACGCTCAACGCCAGCACGCTGGCGGGTGGTGCACAGAACAACCTGTCGCGCTACTGCGAAAACGATGGCTTCACCACCACCGACTCCTGGGGTTATCGCGTTCGCGCCATCTGGGACTACAACAACGTCTTCGCTGGCGTGAACCTGCGCCCCAGCGTGGCGTGGTCCCACGACGTCGACGGTTACTCGCCAGGCCCCGGCGGCAACTTCGAGGAAGGCCGCAAGGCCGTCAGCCTGGGCCTGGACGCCGAGTACCAGAACACCTACACCGCCAGCCTGTCGTACACCAACTTCTTCGACGGCAAGTACACCACCGTGGATGACCGCGACTTCGTCGCCCTCAGCTTCGGCATGAACTTCTAATCAGGACGAGACAGACAATGAACACAACCAAAAGTCTGCTGAAAGCCGGTGTGCTGGGCCTGTCCCTGCTGGCAACCAGCGTCATGGCTGCGGTTTCCGCCGACGAAGCGGCCAAGCTGGGTAGCACCCTGACGCCGATGGGCGCCGAGAAGGCCGGAAACGCCGACGGCTCCATCACCGCCTGGCAACCGCTGTCGAAGACTGCCGGCAGCGTCGACGCCAAAGGTTTCCTGTCCGACCCGTACGGCAGTGAAAAGCCCAAGTTCACCATCACCGCGCAGAACGTCGACCAGTACAAGGACAAGCTGTCCCCTGGCCAGGTGGCGATGTTCAAACGCTACCCCGACACCTTCAAGATCATGGTCTACCCGACCCATCGCGGCGCCACCGTGCCGGATGACGTGTTTGCCGCCATCAAGGAAAACGCCACCAAGACTACCCTGGTCGAAGGCGGTAACGGTCTGAACAACTTCAGGACCGCGGTACCTTTCCCGATTCCGAAAAGTGGCCTGGAGGTGGTCTGGAACCATATCACCCGCTACCGCGGGGGCAGCGTGAGCCGCTTGGTGACCCAGGCTACGCCACAGCAGAACGGCTCCTACAGCCTGGTGTACTTCGCCGACCAGTTCGTCTTCCGTGACAAGATGAAGGACTACGACCCGAACAACCCCGGCAACATCCTGTTCTACTTCAAGCAGGAAGTGACGGCGCCGGCGCGTCTGGCGGGCACGGTCCTGCTGGTGCACGAAACCCTCGATCAGGTGAAGGAGCCACGCAAGGCCTGGATCTACAACGCCGGCCAACGTCGTGTGCGCCAGGCGCCACAGGTGTCCTACGACGGCCCGGGTACTGCGGCCGATGGCCTGCGTACCTCGGATAACCTGGACATGTACAACGGCGCACCGGACCGTTACGACTGGAAGCTCGAAGGCAAGAAGGAGATGTTCATCGCCTCCAACGCCTACAAGCTCGACGACCCGAAACTCAAGTACGCCGACATCCTCAAAGCCGGCCACATCAACCAGGACCTCGCGCGCTACGAGCTGCGTCGGGTGTGGCATGTGGTTGCAACCCTCAAACCAGGCCAGCGCCACATCTACGCCAAGCGTGATTTCTACATCGACGAAGACACCTGGCAAGCTGCGGTGATCGACCAGTACGACGGTCGTGGCCAACTGTGGCGGGTGTCCGAGGCTCACTCCCAGGATTACTACAACGTGCAGGTGCCGTGGTACACGCTGGAAGCCATCTATGACCTGCAGTCGGGCCGCTACCTGGCGCTGGGCATGAAGAACGAAGAAAAACGCGCCTACGACTTCGGCTTCAGTGCCAGCAAGGCTGATTTCCAGCCAGCAGCGCTGCGCCAGGCGGGGGTACGCTGACCGTCAACCAGATCAACGCCTTGTAACCTCCCAGAACGCCCCGGCTTGCCGGGGCGTTTCTGTTCTTGGCGGGAACAGGCCAATCACTCTGCTGAATATCCCGCCAAACCCCCGCCACAGGCCCTGTCCATCGGCATTGTTGCTTTTTGTTGTAGTCTTTTTTGTGCCAATGGCGCCCATCATCTTCAAATGCGCCAAGTTACCCGCTAGTCTCGCAACAATCCGTACTGCCGTAGTCTTCCCACTAGAACGAGCCGGCCATGACAGATTTGTCCCGTACGCATGGATTCGCCAGCCAGGCCCTGGGCCTGCTGGACGGGCGTTTCTTCCGGCCACCGCTGCCGGATGGTCACGTACCGCGACCTCGCTTGTGCCAGCGTTTGCACGCAGGGCTGGCGGGGCGCTTGTTGTTGCTCAATGCTCCGGCCGGGTTTGGCAAAAGCTCGCTGGCCATTGAATTCAGCCAGGCACTGCCTGACCACTGGCGCAGCCTCTGGCTCGGCTTGAGCCGGCGTGACGCTGACCCCGGGCGTTTTCTCGAACGCCTGCTCGAGGGCCTGCAGCAGTTCTGCCCGGCGCTGGGCGGCCAGGCCATGGGGCTGTTGAAAATGCGTCAGCGCCATCAGCCGTTCGCGTTCGAGGAATGGATCGACGGCCTGCTCGACGAACTGGCGTTGTACCTGCAACCCGATACCCCGTTGCTGCTGGTGCTGGATGACTATCACCTGGCGCAGGGGCCGGTGCTCGACCGCTGCCTGCAGTTCTTCCTCAACCACCTGCCCAATGGGCTGGTGCTGTTGATCACCAGCCGTCAGCGGCCAGACTGGCACCTGGCGCGCCTTCGCCTGTCGCGGCAACTGGTCGAACTCAATGAGCAAGAGCTGCGATTGACGCCGGACGAATCCCTCGCGGTGATTGGCCGGCAACCCACAGGGTTGCGTGGCCAAGCCCTGGATAACCTGATCCAGCGCAGCGATGGCTGGGTGGCGGGGCTGCGCTTCTGGCAACTGGCGGCCAGTGAGTCCGGCGATGAACATGCCTTGCCCCAGGCCTTGCATGGCGGTGAGGGGCTGATCCGCGATTATCTGCTGGAGGAGGTCATCGACATTCTGCCGGCGGACGTACAAGCCTTCCTTTACGACACCGCCTGCCAGGAACGTTTTTGCGCCCAGCTGTGCGACGCCTTGCGCGAGCGCCACGACAGCGCCACGATTTTGCGCTTCCTCCAGGCCCACCAGGTGTTTCTGGTGCCCCTGGACGAGCATGGCCACTGGTTCCGCTACCATCACCTGTTCTCTGACCTGCTGCGCAGTCGCCAGGCCAGTGAACCCCCGGCTCGCCTGCATTTGCGCGCCTGCCGCTGGTTCCAGTCCCAAGGCCTGCTGGATGAAGCGGTGGAGCAAGCCCTGCGCGCCGGTCACCTCGATGTGGCCGCCGACTTGGTGCAGAGCCTGTCGGAAGAACAGCTGCTGGCCGAACAGAACGTCGGCATGTTGCTGCGCTGGAAGATGGACCTGCCGGACAGCCTGCTGATCAGCACGCCACGCCTGATCGTTTTGTACAGCTGGGCGCTGGGGCTGGCCTGCCAGCTGGATGCCGCTGAGGAACTGGCGGGTTATCTCAGCCGATTCCTGCCGGCACCTTCGGCCACTGCGCAGAAATCCATGCTGGCCCAATGGTTGGCTCTGAGCGGCGTAATTGCCCGTGGCCGTGGTGACCGTGGGCGCACGTTGGCCTATTGCGGGGAGGCATTGCAGAGCTTGCCAAGCAAGCGCTACGGCCAACGTCTGGTTTGCCTTTCGACCCTTTCCAACCTGGCCGTCGCCGATGCCGATTTCTGGCGCGCTCGGGGCTGGAACCGCGAAGCGCTTGAGCTGGCCCAGCGGGTCGGAAACCCGTTGTTCGAGGCATTGGCCTATTACGACCGTGCTCGTGTCCTGCATGCCCGTGGCGAGGTGCTTCGGGCCCTGGACGAGGTTCGCCAGGGACTGATGCGACTACAAGGGCTGTCTGCCCAGCGTTTGTATGCCGTTCGGGCGCGGCTGACGCTGTACGAAGGCTACCTGCTGGCGTCGTGCATGCAGCCAGCCCAAGGGCGTGCGCGCTTGCGGGCAGGGCTCGGCGAGGCGCGAGCCTGTCGCGATATCAGCGTCCTGATCGGGCACTGCGTCATCGCCTCGCTCGATGGCCGTGAAGGCCAGTTTGCCGAAGCGTTCGCCGAACTGGCCGAGGCTGAAAGGTTGATGCACATCTGGGACGTGCCGCCGATCTACTACCTGGCCATGATCACCCTGGTGAAATGCGAGTTGTGGTTGGCCCAAGGGCGCACCGACCTGGCAGAGTCGTGGCTGCTGCGCCTGGGGCAGACCTATGGCGGCGAACAACCGGCAGCCGCTCCGGAGTTCCACCCCTTGTTGCCGTTGCACATTGAGCTGCAGCAGGCACTGCTCGAGCGTATCCAGGCACGCAGCGAAGACGCGGTGCGGCGTCTTTCGAACCTGGTCGAGCAAGGCCAGGCCAGTGGCGGGATGATGCTCACGGTGTTCGCGTTGTGCCAGTGGATCGCCCTGCTGCTGGAGCAAGGGCAGGAGGTACAAGCCTCGGCACTGTTGCCCAAAGCGCTCAAGGCCGCACAAGGGGGCGTGTTGCAACCCTTCCAGCGTCTGATCGAGGCGCACCCTCTGTGGTTGCGTGAACAGCTGCTGGCGAATGCTGGCGGCTATGCCCAAGCTGAGTTGATGGCGCGTTTGCCCGAACTGCCGTTGGCCAGCGCTGGCAGTGGGGAAGCCCTGAGCAGCCGGGAGTTGGCGGTATTGGAGCTGATTGCCCAAGGTTGCTCAAACCAGCAGATCAGCGAGCGATTGTTCATTTCCTTGCATACCGTCAAGACCCACGCCAGCCATATCAACAGCAAACTGGGGGTGGAACGGCGTACTCAGGCCGTGGCCAAGGCCAAGTCGCTGGGCTTGCTGGCCTGACGCTGGCTCTGTGGGCTGTTGCCCGATAAAATAATGGCCTAGTGCCATTGTTTGGGCGTCGCGTTCTCTGGGCTCATCTTTCCTGAAGTGCTGCCGATAAAAAATTCGGCGGTACGCATCGCCACGCGCCATTTTCCAATTATCCCAAGACAGGTCGTGTTGATGCTGCAGTACGGGCAAAAGAGCTTTCTGATCGTCGACGACTTCACCGACTTTCGCACGTCGACCCGTTCCATGTTGCGTGAGCTGGGTGTGCGCGACGTAGACACCGCCGACAGCGGCGAACAGGCCATCCGCATGTGCGGGCAGAAGCGCTACGACTTCATCCTCCAGGACTTTCACCTGGGTGACGGCAAGAAGAACGGCCAGCAGGTGCTCGAGGACTTGATTCTCGACAAGCTGATCAGCCATGAGTGCGTGTTCATCATGGTCACGGCCGAAAGCAGCCAGGCCATCGTACTCAGCGCAATCGAGCATGAGCCCGACGCTTACCTGACCAAGCCGTTCAACCGCGTAGGTCTGGCTCAGCGCCTGGAAAAACTGGTGCAGCGCAAGACCTTGCTCAAGCCGATTCTCCAGGCTCTGGACCGTGGTCGCCCGGCCGAGGTGCTGGCTGCGTGCGCTGAACTGTGCAAGCAGGACCCACGCTTCGCCCCGCTGTGCCTGCGCTTCCGGGCCGATGCCCTGCGCGACCTTGGCCGCTTCGACGAATTGGACAAGTTCCTCAAGGCCATTCTCGCCAGCCGGCCCCAGCCGTGGGCCTATTCGGCCCTGGGCAGCCTGCTGCACAAGCGTGGCCAGCACGCCCAGGCCCAAGGCGTGTATGAGCAGGCGCTCAAGGCCTTCCCGATCATGCCGGCGCTGTACGATGGCATGGCCGAGGTGCTGGTGGCCCAAGGAGAGACCAAGCGCGCCCAGCACATGCTGGAAGAAGCGGTGCGCCTGTCGCCGCTCGCGGTAAGGCGCCAGGCTGCACTGGGCAAGCTGGCACTGGGCAACGAAGATTTTGAAAGCGCTTCCAAGGCCTACCGTCACGCGGTGAATCAGGGCCAGAGTTCGCGCTACAAGGATGCCGAAAGCAACCTCGGCCTGGTCCAGGCGTTGATGAGCAAGAACACAGGTTTCGGCCTGGATGCCCGCACCCGCGTCGAGATCAACACGGTGCTCAGCGAGGTGGCCAAGGAGAACGTCGAGGACCAGGGCCTGCAGGTGCGTGCCCGCCTGATGAAGGCCGCCAGCCTGCAGCAGGCAGGTGATGCCGAAACCGCCGCCAAACTGACCGAACAAGCCATGCAGCGTCTGGACAAGATGGAGCAGTTCTTCTCGGTGGAGGCTGCCCTTACCGTGGCCAAGCAGTTGCAATCGCTTGGTCAGGAGGCTGCGGGCGGCGCGATCCTCAAGGGCTGCGTGGAAACCTACGGGGACGACCCCAAGGTCATGCAAAGTGTCGCCAAGCTGACCGACGACCCAACGGTACTCGGCGCCGTCACCGAGGCTGTCGACCTCAATCGTCAAGGGGTGCGCAGCTACCAGGGCGGCCAATTGAACGAGGCGCTCGATATGTTCCGCAAGGCCCTGGGCTTGCAGCCGAAAAACATCAGTATCGCGCTGAACACCGCCCAGGCATTGTTGCGCATCGGCGGCGAGAACCCGTCGCCCGTCATCATGCAAGAGTGCCGCAGTTGCCTGAGCAGCGTGGCCGGCATCCCGGCCAGTGACAGCCGTTACGACCGCTACCGCAAACTGCACATCCGGATTTTCGGCGCATGAGTCAGGACAATCAGGGGCTGGATTTCTCTTCGGTGATCGCCTCCACCGTGCATGACGTCAAGAATTCGCTTTCAGCGTTGATTCAGGCGCACGACCAGTGGCTGGCGCGCCTGCCTGAAGAGCTGCGCGGTGGCACCGAGCAAGGGGTGATGGAGCACGAGTTTCGTCATCTCAACGGCATGCTGGTGCAACTGCTGGGTCTTTACAAACTGGGCGTCAACCAGTTGCCGGTGTGCCCGGACTACCACGAGCTGGACGACTTCATCGAAGCCCAGCTCGCCGCTCACGAAGAGGTGCTCAAGCACCGCGATATCCTCGCCACCTGGCGTATCGAAAGTGAAAGCCCGTTGGGCTTCTTCGACCGTGAACTGGTCGCCACGGTGGTGGCCAATGTGCTTACCAACGCCATCCGATATGCCGGTCACGCCCTGCTGATCAGTATCGAGGAAGAGGGCGAGCAGCTGGTGATCAGTGTCAACGATGACGGTGCGGGTTATCCGCCACGCATGCTCGAACGGCAACTGGACTATGTGCAGGGGATCGATGCGCAAAGTGGCAGCACCGGGCTCGGCCTGTACTTCGCGGCCAGGATTGCGGCGTTGCATGAACGCAATGGCGTGCGTGGGCGGATCGAGATTGCCAATGGCGGGGCGCTTGGGGGAGGGTTGTTCAGGTTGTATTTGCCTTGAGGCTGGTTGGGAGTTGCGTTGGGGCCGTTGGGGGATGCTGGTGGATTTTTAGCGCCTGGGAGATCGAGCGCCGCCCGCGCGGCGCATCGCGAGCAAGGCTCGCTCCTACGTTTGTTTTTGGCCAGTAACGCCAGTGGCAGACCCGCGCGACCGCCTTGTTTGTAAGACGTGTTATTGCGCCATGCACCCAAGCGGTCGCGCGCGAATCTCACTGAAATAATTGGCCCGGAACAAGCGTAGGAGCGAGCCTTGCTCGCGATGCGCCGCGCGGGCGGCGCTCGATCTGCGCCTCACCGCAAAACTGATGGTAGGCTCTAGTCTCGATTTGCACCGGTAACCAAGATGCATCCCCAAACCACCCTCATCCGCGAAACCTTCCCCGTCGGCCCCTTGCAGTGCAACTGCACCCTGATCGGCGACCCCGTCACCAAGAAAGCCATCGTGGTCGACCCAGGCGGTGACCCGGACAAGATTCTCGCCCGCCTGCAGGCCCACGGCCTGACGTTGGTGAGCATCATCCACACCCACGCGCACTTCGACCACTTCCTTGCCTCGGGCAAGCTCAAGGAGTTGACCGGCGCAACCTTGCACCTGCACAAGGACGACCAGCCACTGTGGGACAACCTGGAAATGCAGTGCCAGATGTTCGGTGTGCCCTACACGCCGGTGCCATCGCCGGACCGCTGGCTGGGTGACGACGAAGAGCTGGCCTGCGGCTGTGGAGTTGCCTTGCACACCCCAGGGCACACGCCCGGCTCGATGAGTTTCTGGTTTGCCGAGGCCAAGCTGCTGGTGGCCGGCGACACGCTGTTCCGCCGTGGAATTGGCCGCACCGATTTGTGGGGTGGCGACCAGCGGGCTATCGTGCGCTCGATCAAGGAGCGGCTGTATCGCCTGGATGAAGAAGCCATTGTGGTGACCGGCCACGGCCCTGATACCCGCCTTGGCGACGAGATGCGCGAGAACCCTTTCGTGCGGGCGTGAGTCTGTATGAAAAGCCTTTCATGGAATTTTTCCGTAAATTACCCATCCAAGGCTGGCGAAGATCCATTCGCGCTCTGCCGTACACATGAATTTCAGTAGGAGCTTGTCCATGTTCACCATGCGTCGTCTGATTATCGTCGCAACCGCCGCGGCCCTGATGGCCGGCTGTGCCAACCAGAACCCCTATGACAGCCAGGGTCAGGCGCAGGGCTCCACCGGGATGAGCAAAACCGCCAAATACGGCGGCCTGGGTGCATTGGCTGGTGCCATCGCCGGTGCCGCCATCGACCACAACAACCGTGGCAAAGGTGCACTGATTGGCGCCGCTGCCGTCGGTGCCGCTGCCGCGGGCTATGGCTACTACGCCGACAAGCAAGAAGCTGCGCTGCGTGCGCAAATGGCCAATACCGGCGTCGAAGTGCAGCGTCAGGGTGACCAGATCAAGCTGATCATGCCAGGCAACATCACCTTCGCTACCGATTCGGCGAACATCGCGCCTAGCTTCTACTCGCCGCTGAACAACCTGGCCGGCTCGTTCAAGCAGTTCAATCAGAACACCATCGAAGTGGTCGGCTTCACCGACAGCACCGGCAGCCGCCAGCACAACATGGACCTGTCCCAGCGTCGCGCCCAGGCAGTCAGCAGCTACCTGACCTCGCAGGGTGTCGATGCATCGCGCGTCACGGTACGTGGCATGGGCCCGGACCAGCCGATCGCCAGCAACGCCGATGCCAATGGTCGGGCGCAGAACCGTCGTGTAGAGGTGAACCTGAAGCCGATTCCTGGCCAGCAGTATGACCAGCAAGGCCAGGTTCAGCAGTATCCCTAACTGAATTTGGGGCTGCCTTGCAGCCCAATCGCCGGCAAGCCGGCTCCCACAGGTGCCAAAGATCGCCGCAGTACCTGTGGGAGCCGGCTTGCCGGCGATTGGGCCGCAAAAGCGGCCCCGACACATTCAGCGGACGTTGCTGGCCTGAATCGCCGTCAAGGCGATGGTGTGCACGATATCGTCCACCTGTGCACCTCGCGGCAAGTCGTTCACCGGCTTGCGCAACCCTTGCAGCATCGGCCCCAGGCTCACCCCGTCGGTGCTGCGCTGCACCGCCTTGTGGGTGGTGTTGCCGGTATTCAGGTCAGGGAACACGAACACCGTGGCACGCCCGGCCACCGCACTGTCCGGCGCCAGCTGGCGGGCGATCTCGGGGTTGGCTGCGGCGTCATACTGCAGCGGCCCGTCAATCAGCAGGTCATGCTCCACGCTTTGCGCAAGGCGCGTCGCTTCACGCACCTTGTCCACCTCATCATCGCTCGCCGAGTCGCTCGAATAGCTGATCATCGCCACCCGTGGCGCGATGCCGAAGGCCTGTGCCGATTCGGCGCTCTGCCGGGCAATTTCGGCCAGCTCGCTGGCGCTGGGGTGCGGGTTCATCACGCAGTCGCCGTATACCAGCACTTGCTCTGGGAACAGCATGAAGTACACCGAAGAAACCAGGCTGGCCCCCGGCGCGGTCTTGATCAACTGCAGGGCCGGGCGGATGGTGTTGGCAGTTGAGTGCACCAGGCCAGAAACCAGGCCGTCGACTTCATCCAGGGCCAGCATCATGGTGCCGATCACCACCGGGTCTTCCAGTTGCTGCTCGGCCATGGGGGCATTGAGGTTCTTGCTCTTGCGCAGGTCGACCATCGGTTCGACGTAGCGGCCGCGAATCTGTTCCGGGTCGAGAATCTCCAGGTCTGCCGGCAGGGTGATGCCCTGGGCCCGAGCCACGGCTTCGACTTCCTCGGGCTTGGCCAGCAGCACGCAGCGGGCGATACCGCGTGCCTGGCAGATGGCGGCCGCTTGGACCAGCAACGGTTCGGCCCCTTCAGGCAGAACGATGCGCTTGTTGGCCTGCTGGGCGCGTTGGATCAGCTGGTAGCGGAACACCGCTGGTGACAGACGCAGCTCACGTGGCGTGCCGCAACGCTGGTGCAGCCAGCTGGCGTCGAGGTGGCTGGCCACGAAGTCGGTGATGAACTCGGCGCGCTCGCGGTCGTCTACCGGGATTTCGCGGTTCAGCGAATTGAGCTGGTTGGCGGTGTCGTATGAACCGGTGCTGACCGACAGAATCGGCAGGCCGGCTTGCAGAGCACCTCGGCACAGCCCGAGGATGCGAGCGTCGGGCTTGCTGTCACTGGTCAACAGCAGCCCGGCCAGGGGCACGCCGTTGATCGCTGCCAAGCTCACGGCGAGGATGATGTCGTCGCGATCGCCCGGTGTCACCACCAGAGTGCCGGGTGTCAGCAAGGGCACGGTGTTGGCCACCGTGCGGGCGCAGATGATGATCTTGTTCATGCGCCGCTGTTCGTAATCGCCGGCGTTGAGCACCTGCGCACCCAACAGCTCGGCCACGTCGCGGGTGCGCGGGGCATTGAGCTCGGGCTGGAAGGGAATGCAACCGAGCAGGCGGAAGTCATTGCCGCGCAGCAAGGGCGAATGCTCGCGCAGGCGGGTGGCGAAGTCGGCCATGCTCTCGTCGGTGCGCACCTTGTTGAGGATCACCCCAAGCACCTTCGGATCGCGCGGGCCGCCGAACAGCTGGGCCTGCAATTCGACACGGCCGGACAGCTCGCTGAGCACTTCGTTTTCCGGTGCCGAAACCAGGATCACTTCGGCATCCAGGCTCTTGGCCAGGTGCAGATTGACCCGTGCCGCGTAGCTGGCGTGGCGGGTCGGCACCATGCCTTCGACCACCACCACGTCATTGCCGACGCAGGCTTGTTGGTAAAGGCGGATGATCTCTTCCAGCAGCTCGTCCAGCTGGCCGTCGCCGAGCATGCGTTCCACATGGGCCAGGCTCAGCGGCACGGGCGGCTTGATGCCGTGGGTGCGGGCCACCAGCTCGCTGGAGCGTTCGGGGCCGGTATCACCTGGGTGAGGCTGGGCGATGGGCTTGAAGAAGCCCACCTTCAGGCCTGCGCGCTCCAGCGTGCGCACCAGGCCCAGGCTGATGGAGGTCAGGCCTACGCCGAAGTCGGTCGGCGCAATGAAAAATGTCTGCATGCGTGCTTCTCGAAATAAGCGGTGCAAGGAATCAACGGCCAAGGGTAGCGCTATCGGCCCCTTGTGCGCACCAGCCGCATGCGAAAGCCTGGCCGATGCGCTGCTGGCGCTGTTCGGCGTCGAGCACCCAGGGGCGTGCCTGCCACGGCGGTTGGTGGCGCAGGTGCTGGGTGTGGCCACAGGACAACTCGACCACCCAGTGGCCTTCTTCGTCCTGGTGGAAGCCGGTGATCCGACTGATGGGCCGCCCCTCGTCCGCCGTGCGTTCGCATTCGGACGGTGCCTTGGTTACACTTGTGGCCTCTACATACTTTTGCAAAAGGTCTTGCCCCCATGCTGATCGCCGCCAACAAGGCTGTCTCCATCGAATATACCCTGACCAACGACGCCGGTGAGGTCATCGACAGCTCCGTCGGCGGTGCACCGCTGGTGTACCTGCACGGCGCCGCCAACATCATCCCGGGCCTGGAAAAAGCCCTGGAAGGCAAGCAAGCCGGCGACGAGCTGGAAGTTGCCATCGAGCCGGAAGAAGCCTACGGCGAATACCTGGCCGAGCTGGTCAGCACCCTGAACCGCAGCATGTTCGAAGGCGTTGACGAGCTGGAAGTCGGCATGCAGTTCCACGCTTCGGCGCCGGACGGCCAGATGCAGATCGTCACCATCCGCGACATCGACGGCGACGACGTCACCGTCGACGGCAACCACCCACTGGCTGGCCAGCGCCTGAACTTCAAGGTCAAGGTCGTTACCGTGCGTGATGCCAGCGACGAAGAAATCGCTCACCGTCACATCCACGGTGAAGGTGGCCATCACCACTGATTTTCTGCGCTAAGCTCAGAAAGTCGCCAGGCGCTCGGGCAAGCCGACTGGCCTTCCGAATGGAAGGTGGACGGCTTGAACGAGCGCCTTTTTAGTGGGCGGGATTCGCCCCAGCGGCAACCAGGAACCTGAGAGGGGATTCATCATGAGTGCATTTCACGACCTGACGTTGAAGGCGTTGAACGGCGAGGACCTGCCCCTGGCCCCGTTCAAGGGCCAGGTGGTGTTGGTGGTCAATGTTGCCTCCAAATGTGGTCTGACGCCGCAATACAAAGCCCTGGAGAATCTTTACCAGGACTACAAGGACAAAGGTTTCAACGTGCTTGGGCTGCCGTGCAACCAGTTTGCCGGCCAGGAACCGGGCAGCGAAAAGGAGATTCAGGAGTTCTGCAGCCTGAACTACGGTGTCAGCTTCCCCTTGGGTGGCAAGCTTGAAGTGAACGGGCCGCAACGGCATTCGCTGTATCGCCTGTTGGCGGGTGAGGGCGCCGAGTTCCCTGGCGACATTACCTGGAACTTCGAGAAGTTCCTGGTGGGCAAGGATGGACGGGTGTTGGCCCGTTTCGCTCCACGTACCGCGCCGGATGATCCATCGGTAGTGCAAGCCATCGAGAAAGCGCTGGTTTGAAGTTTCTTATCGCCGGCAAGCCGGCTCCTACAAAAAACGTAGAGGCCGGCTTGCAAGCGATACCCCAGAATCACCCAGATCAATAATGCTGGGCCAGTCTTCCCGCTCCCCCTAACCTCAGGCGCAATTCCTCCCCAGACGGACGCGCCCCATGCCCACCAACCCACTGTTCCAACCCTTCACCCTCGGCGCGCTCGAGTTGCCGACCCGTGTCGTCATGGCCCCCATGACCCGCACCTTCTGCCCAGGTGGCGTTCCTCACGACGGCGTCGTCGATTACTACCGGCGCCGTGCCGCTGCAGGTGTGGGCCTGATCATCACCGAGGGCACCACGGTTGGCCATCGGGCGGCCAATGGCTACCCCAACGTTCCGCGATTCTATGGTGTGGATGCCCTGGCGGGCTGGAAGCAGGTCGTCGACGCGGTGCACGCCGAAGGCGGGCGCATCGTGCCGCAGCTCTGGCACGTGGGTGCGGTGCGCCGTCTGGGCACCGAACCGGATGCCAGCGTGCCTGGCTATGGCCCGAGCGAGAAGGTCAAGGACGGCCAGGTGCTGGTCCACGGCATGAGCCACGATGACATCCGCGAGGTAATCAGCGCATTTGCCCAAGCCGCCAGCGATGCTCAGGCCATCGGCATGGACGGGGTGGAGATTCACGGCGCCCATGGCTACCTGATCGACCAGTTCTTCTGGGCCGCCAGCAACCAGCGCGACGATGAGTATGGCGGCGATCTGGCTGGCCGTTCGCGATTCGCCATCGAGCTGATTCAGGCCGTGCGCGCCGCGGTCGGGCCGGACTTCCCGATCATCTTCCGCTTCTCGCAATGGAAGCAGCAGGACTACAGCGCACGCCTGGTGGACACCCCAGAAGCCCTGGGGGCGTTTCTGAAGCCGCTGTCGGATGCGGGTGTGGATATCTTCCACTGCTCCACCCGACGCTTCTGGGAACCTGAGTTCGAAGGCTCTGAACTCAACCTGGCAGGTTGGACCCGCAAGTTGACCGGCAAACCCACCATCACCGTGGGTAGTGTTGGGCTCGATGGCGAGTTTCTGCAGTTCATGGTGGACACCGACAGAGTGGCCAAGCCGGCCAGCCTCGACGGGCTGCTGCGTCGCCTCGACGATGAGGAGTTCGACCTGGTGGCTGTCGGCAGGGCGCTGCTGGTGGATGCCGAGTGGGCGCTCAAGGTCCGCGAGGGGCGTGAGGCAGATGTATTGCCCTTCAGCCGCGAGGCATTGTCGATTCTGGCTTGATCGCCAGCGCGCTGGCGGTTGCTTGCGCTTGGCTGCAGGCGCTGTGCAGGTGCATTTCGAACTGCTCGACGATGGCAGGCCAGCCCTGGCGGCTGGCGTGCTGGCGAGCGTTCAGGCGTACACGGCGCAGGGTTTCCTGCTCTTCCAGCAACCAGCAGGCGGCATCGATGAAGGCGGCCTGGTCACCGGGCATGGCCAGAGCACCGTTGTGGCCATGGCGGATGTGCTGGGCCGCGGCGGCCTCGTCGTAGGCCACCACCGCGAGGCCTGAGGCCAGCGCCTCAAGCACCACGTTGCCAAAGGTTTCGGTCAGGCTCGGAAACAGGAACAGGTCGCCGCTGGCATAGTGTTCAGCCAGGGTTTCCCCACGCTGCGCGCCACAAAACACGGCGTCTGGCAGCTGCTTCTCAAGGGCTGCCCGCTGTGGCCCGTCACCCACCACCACCAGGCGTAGGCGCAACTGTGGATAAGTTCTGCGCAGGGCTTCCATGCAAGGTCGCAGCAGGCCCAGGTTCTTCTCCGCCGCCAGGCGACCCACATGCATGACGGCGATATCGTCCGGCCCAAGCCCCCAGCTGTCGCGCAGTGTCTGGCTGCGTCGAGCCGGGTTGAACAGGCAGGCATCGACGCCGCGGGCCATCAGGGCCAGGCGTTCAAACCCCCGACGCTCAAGCTCAAGCTGCTGGCTGGCACTGGGTACCAGCGTGGCGGCGGTGCGTCGGTGAAACCAGCGCAGGTAATGGGTCAACAGTCGCGCCAGCAAGCCCAACCCGTACTGGCCGGAATACTGCGGAAAGTTGGTGTGAAAGCCACTGACCACGGCGATGCCCAGGCGCCTCGCAGCCCGCAGCGCGCTGAGTCCTAGCGGGCCTTCGGTGGCGATGTACAACACATCAGGGCGCAGCTTGCGCCAGCGGCGCCACAGTGTGTGCATCGACACTTCGCCCCATTGCAGCCCCGGGTAGCCTGGCAAGGCCCAGCCCCGGCACAACAGCAAGTCCTGGTCGTCTTCGCCACGGGCGTCGCTGGCCTGACGCGGCCGCACGACCTCCACTTGATGGCCGCGTTGTCGCAGCCCTTCGCTCAGGCGGCCAAGGGTATTGGCCACACCGTTGATCTCGGGTGGGAAGGTTTCACTGACAAGGGTGATGCGAAGGGCTGGCATATTCATGACAAAAAGTTTCCGCTTGCATCGTTGCGCTCATGTGACAGCGAAGTGACGTGCGGATGACGCCCGATTTCTGGAGATGTCGGCTGTGTGAATATTTCCTTTCAGCTTGCTCAAGAACACCGCACCCGCAGCCGATGCAGATGCATCCCACCTTGTGTCGCGCTCCGGGAGAGCGGTGATGTTCAACAGCAAACTCAAGAAAGAAATCCAGCAGTTGCGCGAGGACCTGTTGTCCATCGAGCAGGTCAAAAGCAGCCTCGACAGCGAAATGCTCGTGCTCCAGCTCGACCCCCAGGGGCGGATCGAGTCGGTCAACAGCAACTTCGAGAAAGAGATGCTCTACCGTGGCGAGCAGTTGATCGGTCGCAACATCGAAGAAATCGTGCCTGCACACGTGAAGAAGCTCGATTTCTATGAGCGCATGAAGAGCGCGATTACCCGGGGTGAGCACCTGAACGGCGCTTTCCGCCTGTTGCGCGGCAACGGCCAGGAGGCCTGGCTGCGCTCGATTCTGCAGCCGGTGAAGGGCAGCGATGGGCGGATCCGGCATTTCACCATGCACTCCAGCGACCTGACCCGCACCATTGAAACCTCGCGCGAGCACGAGAGCCTGATCAATGCGTTGATGCGTTCCACCGCCGTCATCGAATTCAACCTCGAAGGCTTCGTGCTCACCGCCAATGACCGTTTCCTACAGTCGGTGGGTTACAACCTCGAGCAAGTGCGCGGTAAGCACCACCGTATGTTCTGCGAACCCGAAGAAGCAGCCTCGACCGCGTACCAGGCATTCTGGGACAAGCTGCGCCGGGGTGAGTACGTGGCTGACCGCTTCAAGCGTATCGATGCCCACGGGCGGGTGATCTGGCTCGAGGCCTCCTACAACCCGATCTTCGATGCCCAGGATGTGCTGTACAAAGTGGTCAAGTTCGCCACCGTGATCACCGACCAGGTCAACCAGGAGCAGGCGGTGGCCCAGGCGGCGGACATTGCCTATAGCACGTCGCTGGAGACAGACAGCAGTGCGCGCAAGGCCACCGATGTGGTCACCCAGTCGGTCAGCGTGATGCGTGGGCTGGAGAGTTCCATGCAGGAAGCCGCCGAAGGCATCAAGGCGCTCGATACCCAGTCGCGGGTGATTGGCTCGATCATCAAGACCATCAGTGACATCGCCGGGCAGACCAACCTGCTGGCGCTGAACGCGGCCATCGAGGCTGCCCGTGCTGGCGAGCAGGGCCGGGGCTTTGCCGTGGTGGCCGACGAAGTGCGCCAGTTGGCGTCTCGCACCAGCACCGCTACCGAGGAAATTGCCAAGGTCGTGCAGCAGAACGAGCAATTGGCCCAGGCCGCAGTGGAAATCATCGACACCAGCAAGCGCCAGGCCGAGCAGGGGTTGGCCCTGGCGGCCGATACCGGTGGGGTGATCGTCGAGATTCAGGAAGGGGCGAAGAAAGTGGTGGATGCAGTGGGGCAGTTTTCCAGCAAACTGGTGCACTGAATGGCAAGTTAGCAGAAAAGGGGCGGTCAGACCGCCCCTTTGCACATCAACAGTGTAAAGAATTAACCGGCTTGTTCGGTTTTTTTGATGTGCTCGTAGACGACCGTTACAACTTCTTGAAGGGCGTCGATTTTGATATCAAGTTTCTTATTTTCGGTCGTGTAAAGACCACTATCAGATTTGGCGAGATACGGGTGTTCGCTGTTGATAACGTTGTCCGTCAACAACTTCACCAGCGGTGTACTGGTCGGATAACCTGCTGCCGAGTTGCCGTCGTTGAAGAGCAGCTGCTCAACGGGGACGGTGATACCGTGGCGTTCCAGCATCTCACGAAGCCGCCACTTCACACGCTGTTCGGCAACGACTTTGCCTTGCTCGTGAGGCGGAACACCCGCCAGTTCAATGAAGTCCTTCATTTTTACGTCGTAAAATTCCATACATGCTCTCCTGATGGCAGGCCGCGACAATACGGCCCGGCATGCATTGGAAACCGATCAGGAACGTGTGACGTGGTATCTATTTAGTTCGTGCGCTCTTTCACCCAAAACAATGTTGCCCCCGCCACTGCTGCCGGCATCATCAGTACGTTTACGCCCGGAATCATCAACGCCAGGTAGGTAATGCCGCCAAACCCCAGCGACTGCCAACGCTTGCTGCGCAACCACGCCAGCATGTCCTGCCAGCTCATCTTGTTGTTGTCCGCCGGGTAGTCGATGTATTGAATGGCCATCATCCACACACCAAAAATCAGCCATAGCGGTGCAGCCACCACGTTCACCACCGGAATCAGCGACAAAATGAACAGGCCGATGGCCCGCGGCAGGAAGTAACCCAGTTTGCGCATTTCACGGCCGAAGGTCCTTGGCACCATGGCTATCAACTCGCCCCAACTGAAAGGCGGGAAGGTGTCCTGCCCGCGCACCACCACCTCGACTTTTTCGGCGAGAAAACCGTTGAACGGTGCGGCGATCACGTTGGCCAGCATGGTGAAGGTGAAGAACACCATCAGCACCACCAGGGCAACGAACAGTGGCCAGAGGATGTACGTCAAAAAGCTCAGCCATTCGGGCAGGGTCGGCATCAAGGCGTCGACCCACAGGCTGAACTGATGGCCGGCGAAGTAGATCAGGCCGCCGAACAGCAACAGGTTGACCGCCAAGGGCAGCAGCACGAACAGCCGCAGGTTCGGGCTCAGCACCAGCTTCAGCCCTTCGCGCAGGTACTGGGGGCCGGACAGGACAGGGGCTTGCATCGGGAGACTCCGCACAGAGGGAAAACGCGCTGACCTTACCGAGTTTGGCGCGCCGACGAAAGGCGGGCGGTTGTGGGGAAACCGGCTGTAACAAAAGCGCCAGACGTTTTCTGCCGATGAAATCGGCGGATAGAGGATGCCTATGAGGTGGATTGTCGAAGGATATTTCCTTAATCTCTGCGACCTCGCTACAGTGCGCTCAACTTTTCAAGGTTTTGGGCCTGCGCGTCGTAGCACTTCCCCAAGTGTTGCGTGGGTCCTTTTAATTTCAGCTGGCGCAGCTGGTACACCGATACCGGCCCCGTGCGGCCGGCTCGACAGGAGTTCGACATGTCTGAAGTACGTCATTCGCGCGTCATCATTCTCGGTTCCGGCCCTGCCGGTTACAGCGCCGCGGTCTATGCCGCCCGCGCCAACCTCAAGCCGCTGCTGATCACTGGCATGCAGGCCGGTGGCCAGCTGACCACCACCACCGAAGTCGACAACTGGCCGGGCGACCCCCATGGCCTGACCGGCCCGGCCCTGATGCAGCGTATGCAAGAGCACGCCGAGCGTTTCGAGACCGAAATCGTCTTCGACCACATCAACGCCGTCGACCTGGCCAACAAGCCTTACACCCTGCAAGGTGACAGCGGCAAGTACACCTGCGACGCACTGATCATTGCCACCGGTGCCAGCGCTCGCTACCTGGGCCTGCCGTCGGAAGAAGCCTTCATGGGCAAAGGCGTTTCGGCCTGCGCCACCTGCGACGGCTTCTTCTATCGCAACAAGCCGGTTGCGGTGGTTGGCGGCGGTAACACTGCCGTGGAAGAGGCACTGTACCTGGCCAACATCGCCAGCAAGGTCACCCTGGTGCACCGCCGCGATACCTTCCGCGCCGAGAAGATCCTGATCGACAAGCTCAACGCCCGTGTTGCCGAAGGCAAGATCGAGCTCAAGCTCAACGCCACTCTGGACGAAGTGCTGGGCGACAACATGGGTGTCACCGGTGCGCGTTTGAAGAACAACGACGGCAGCAGCGACGAAATCAAGGTTGACGGCGTGTTCATCGCCATCGGCCACACCCCGAATACTTCGCTGTTCGAAGGCCAGCTGACCCTGAAAGACGGCTACCTGGTCGTCAACGGCGGCCGTGATGGCAACGCCACCGCCACCAACGTCGAGGGCGTGTTCGCGGCCGGCGACGTGGCTGACCACGTTTACCGTCAGGCCATCACTTCGGCCGGCGCAGGCTGCATGGCGGCACTGGACGTGGAGCGTTACCTGGACGGCCTGGCCAACGCCTCGCACTGATCCATGAAATGAAAAAACCGGCCACTGGCGTTAGTCCAGTGGCCGGTTTTTTTATGCTTTGCGATGAAGCATGCCAGTTCACGGGGCAGCCCGTGAACTGGCGGGACATGGCTTACAGGCTCAACCGCATCGACAGGTCCACCGCCTTCACATCCTTGGTCATCGCACCAATCGAGATGTAGTCCACGCCAGTCTCGGCAATCACTCGCAGGGTGCTCTCGTTCACCCCACCGCTGGCCTCCAGCTTGGCCTTGCCCGCGGTGATACGCACCGCTTCGCGCATTTCATCCAGGGTCAGCTCGTCGAGCATGATGATATCGGCCCCGGCGTTCAGCGCCTGACGCAATTCGTCCAGGCTTTCCACCTCGATCTCCACTGGCTTGCCCGGTGCGATGCGATGCGCCGCAGCCACGGCCTCAGCAACACCTCCGCTGGCGGCAATGTGGTTTTCCTTGATCAGGAAGGCATCGTACAGACCAATTCGGTGGTTGTGGCAGCCACCGCAGGTCACCGCGTACTTCTGCGCCAGGCGCAGGCCGGGGAGGGTCTTGCGGGTGTCCAGCAGGCGCACCTGGGTGCCGACCACCATGTCGGCCAGTGCCTGCGCACGGGTGGCGACCCCCGACAGCATCTGCAGGAAGTTCAGCGCCGAGCGCTCGCCACTGAGCAGCGAGCGCGCTGGGCCTTCCAGGTGGAACAAGGCTTGGTTGGCCTTGGCCCGCTCGCCATCGGCAACTTGCCAGTGCACGGCCACCCGCGGGTCGAGCTGGCGGAATACCGCATCGACCCAGGCGGTGCCGGCGATTACACAGTCTTCGCGGGTGATGATGGTGGCCTTGGCCAGGCGCTCGGCCGGGATCAGCTGTGCGGTGATGTCGCCGCTGCCGATGTCCTCCAGCAGTGCACGGCGCACATTGGCTTCGATTTCGGCAGTCAGGTCGGCGAGGCGTAGGTTCGGCATGTTCGGCTCCACAAGCTAGATGCCGGCGATTATAGGGCAGGGGGGCGGTGTGTACAGCCGCCTTGCGGGTGACCTTTGGTCAGGCGCCATGAGCATTCGGCTCAAAGCGTGGTCTTTAACCCCGCAGCGCAAGAGACGCTGGCAGAGGTCGGACTTTTTACCGATAATAACGACCATTATTTGGCGTCATAGCTTTGACGAATCTTCGCGCTACGATTTGAAGACACCCAGCAAGGAGTCAGGGATGCATAAAGAAGGCAAGGTGGTGCCCTTGGCGGCAGCCATCGACCGTGGTGTGCGAACGCCTGTGCCTTGCCTTCCGATGCTGCTTCTGCAAGTGCGCGACAAGGCTGCCTTGCAGTTGCGCAAGGGCCTGCAGGACCTGTTCGACAATGCCGACGACACCCTCTTCGAGATGGCTGACAAAGCCGTTGAGCGTTTCGACCAGAACCTGTATTTCGAAGCGATGCGCGACCTGCGGCTCAAGCGTAAAAGCATCGAGCGAGGTTTTCTCGATATCTACCATGAAGCCTTTGTGCGCATCGGGCGGGTCGACCCCATCGGCCAACTCGACAGCGCGCGTAGCAAGGCGCAACCGGAGCGTGCCGCAGCCGTCGACGGCATGGTCGCACGGGTACTATCGCGTGATGGCATTGCCTTGGGGCAGCTGAGTTCTCGTTTTCAGGCGTTGCTCGATCATGCGCTGGACGATGTGCATAACCCGTTGGCACCTGGCGCGCTGTGTGGCTACTTCCTCGACGCCGGGCGCAGCCTGGGGGTTGGCTTCCGGGTGAAGCTGATTCTGTTGAAGCTGTTCGAGCGCTACGTTCTGCGTGACATCGACGTGCTGTATGGCGAGGCCAACCAGTTGCTCGCCGCTGCAGGTGTGCTGCCCGAGCTGCAGCCTGCGCCACGCCGTCGGGCGCAAGACCGGCAGAGGGAGCACCGGCGTGTTTCGGCAACCGTGATACTCGAAGAGGTCGCCGGCCAGAACGCTGCCGGCCAGGCATTCTTCGATTCGCTGCAAGGCCTGCTGGCCCCTGTGCGCGGGCGATTCGCGCCGCGTCTGCAAGCGGTGGCGGCTGCCCATCCGATCAGCACCGCCGACCTGCTGCGCCTGCTCTCGCACCTTCAGCAATATGTCCCGGCCACCCATGAGCCGGAGGATTTCGTCCTTGGCCAGCAGCTGGAGCAGCTCCTGTTGCGGGTCAGTGTGCGCAGCGGTACCCGCAGGCGTATTGCAACTGCCGATGAAGACTTGATCAACCTCGTCGGCCTGCTGTTCGACTTCATTCAAACAGACGACAACCTGCCGTTTTCGCTCCGCGCATTGCTCGGGCGCCTGCATATTCCACTGCTGAAGGTCGCTTTGCTCGACAAGGGCCTGTTCAGCCGTGCCAACCACCCCGTGCGACGTTTGCTCAACGAAATGGCCGCCGCTTCTATCGGTTGGGACGCCAACACCGAAGGCGTGCGCGATAGCCTTCATCTGCGTGTGGAGCGCACCGTCCAGCGGCTGCTGAATGATTTCACCGACGATCCGCGCCTGTTTACCGAGCTGCTGGAGGAGTTTGTTGCGTTCAACCAGGATGAACGGCGGCGCAACGAACTGCTTGAGCAGCGCACCCGCGATGCCGAAGAGGGGCGTGCACGTACCATGCAGGCCCGCCAGCAGGTCCAGCAGGCGCTCAACCAGCGCTTGCGGGGCCGAGTGCTACCGCAGGTGGTGGTGCAGATGCTGGTGCAGTCATGGAGCCAGGTGATGTTGCTGGCCTGGCTCAAGCAAGGTGAACAATCCCCGGCGTGGCGCAACGCGTTGGCAACCCTGGACCAGCTGTTGGCCAGTATCGAACCCCACCGGGAGCCACAGGCTTGTCAGCGCCTGCTGCAGCAGGTGCCGGGCCTGCTCAAGGCGTTGCGCGATGGCCTGGCGGGTGTGGTGCAGGATTCGGCCGCAACCCGAGAGTTCTTTCTTGCCCTCGAGCGTTTGCATCTGCGCGCTTGCACCGAAGCTGAACTGCCAGCGCACGAAGTTGACCAGGCCCTGGCCGAGGTGCTGGTCGCTGAAGACATCGTACTGGTGATTGCCGAAGAGCTTGGATGTGTGCCGCTGCACAAGCCTGACGGCCTGGCCGTGCAACTGCGGCAGGTGCAGCTTCTGCGTATCGGTAACTGGGTAGAGGTGTTCGAAGACGAGGAGCCGCTGCGCTGCAAGCTGGTCGCACGTATCGACAGCAGTGATCGCCTGGTGTTCGCCAGTCGCACCGGGATGAAAGCGCGTGAGTGGAGCACTGCCGGCTTGGCACAGGCCCTGCGTCATGGGGAAGTGCGCTTGCTGGATGACGGGCAACTGTTCGAGCGGGCGCTGGAAACAGTTGTTGAGCGCTTGCGCCAGCAACCCGCCTACTGAACCAGGCCGCTACTGCATCGTCACAATGATTTACATGCACCCGATGTCAGTGGCAGGGCATACTGCGTGAATAACCCGTGCCATTCAGGAACTACCCATGCAACTGAACCGTGCGACAGGCTGGTTCGACGGCGTCACCCACTGCCCCTCGCCGAACTTCAACGCCCGCCCTGAAGGCGAGTCGATCTCCCTGCTGGTTATCCACAACATCAGCTTGCCGCCTGCCTGTTTTGGCACGGGCAATGTCCAGACGTTCTTCCAGAACCAGCTCGACCCGAAGGCGCACCCTTACTTCGAAGGCATCTGCCACCTTACGGTATCGGCGCACCTGTTCGTCGAACGCGATGGCGCCGTCACACAGTTCGTATCACTGCTCGATCGTGCCTGGCATGCGGGTGTTTCGTCGTTCGAAGGGCGTGAAGGTTGCAACGACTTCTCCATCGGTATCGAGCTGGAAGGCACCGACGACTTGCCTTACACCGATGCCCAGTACACTGCACTCGAAAAGCTGACACGGCAAATACGCAATGCTTGGCCAGCGATCGACCTGACACGGATCCAGGGGCACAGTGACATCGCCCCGGTACGCAAGACCGACCCAGGGCCGGCATTCGACTGGCCTCGCTATCGTAAGGCTGTGAAGGAAAACGAGGACAACGCATGAGTTTTCTGGTGTTGGTGTTGGTGCTCTGGGTCGAGAAGTTCTCGGCCTTGCGTCATCGACTGCAGCGTGATGGTTTCTTCTTGGCTGAGCTGGTGCGCCTGGAGCGCAACGCAAAGGTGCATCCGTGGTGGACGCTGGCCATTCTGGTACTGGCGCCTGTCGCCTTGCTGACGCTGCTGTTGCACGTGCTTGAGCCGGTGGCGTACGGCCTGTTGGCCTTGCCGGTACACCTGTTGGTGCTGATCTACAGTTTGGGCCGGGGAGATGCCAAGGCCGCGCTGGGGCCGTTCCGGGATGCATGGCGACGTGGTGACGAGCAGGCGGCGCTTCACGTGGCCGAGCGAGACCTGGGCCTGGTAGCCGAAGAACCACGCAGCTTGCTGGTGCAGGTGCAGGGTTATCTGCTGTGGCAGGCGTATCAGAGCTTTTTCGCGGTGATCTTCTGGTACTTCGTGCTGGGTCCTGCTGCGGCCTTGGCCTACCGTCTGCTATCGCTTTGCATCGCGAACAGTGGTCAGCCAGCGCTGAAGGCCCGTGCCGAGCAGTTGCGGCATGTCATGGATTGGCTGCCGGTGCGGGTCATTACCCTGAGTTTCGCCTTGGTCGGCAATTTCGTTGCGGTGATGCGCGTGATGCTGCACGAGTTGCTCAACTGGCACATCAGTGCCGCGCACCTGGTGACCCGGGTTGGTCGCATCGCCGATGACATTCCCGAGGAGGAAGACGGTCAGCGTGGGCTTGGCCGGTTGGACAGCCTGTGGGAGCTGCTGCTGCGCACCGCCGTGCTGTGGTACGCGTGTTTTGCGTTGTGGACGGTGTTGGTCTGAGGTTACTGGGGCTGCCTTGCAGCCCATCGCCGGCAAGCCGGCTCCCACAGGGTAGCGAAAGCCCGTAGGGGCTGGCTTGCCGGCGATGGGCCGCAGAGCGGCCCCAAAACACCGGTTAACCTTACTTTACAAACCTCCGATTCGATCTGCGCTATACAACTGGCCTAGTGCTATCTCGCAGAACAATAAGAATCCATGGAGGTGACCTGTGAAGCGTCTGCTCTATCCGGCCATCGCATTGATGAATCGCCTGAGCTTCGGCCAGAAGTTCAGCCTCATCAGTGTCCTGTTCTTCCTGCCCATGCTGGTGACCAGTTTCTATCTGGTCCGTGACGCCTACCAGCAGTTCCAAGCCACTCGCGCCGAGCTTGAGGGCATTGCTCCGCTGGCCGGCAGCTTGACGCTGCGTGGCGACCTGGAAACCCTGGGCAACCTGCTGCAGATCAACGCCGTGCTTGGCCAGTCGGGGCAGGCCGGTGATATCGAATCGCGCATCGCTGCGTTGCAAGACAAGGTCCAGGCGCAGTTGCTCGCCTTGCAGGGCCAGGACCCGCTACTGGAAGCCAAGCGCGCAGACCTGGCGGAGGCGTTCGCCCAGGCCCGCGTTGAGTCTTCGTTGCAGAACAAGGCCGCGCTGTTCGACAAGCTGCTGACCCAAGCCCAGGTGCTGAGCAAACTGCAGGTCAACCAGTCCGGGCTTGGCCAGGACGACCAGGCTGCGGTACGTCAGTTGAGTGAACTGGTGGGCACGGCCACGGCCCAGGTCACCCAGACCCTGGGCGAAGGCCGGGCGATGGGGGCGGTGGCGCTGGGGCGTGGCTTCATCGACTCTGCCGGTAGCGCCCGGTTCGAAGACCTGCTGCAGCGCCTGGAGCGCCTGGCGGCCGACTATGCCATTCGCCTGGACGATGCCATGGCCAGCGACCCAGCGGCAAAGGCAGGTTTGGCGGGGGTGGCCGAAGCCAGCCAGGCCACGGTCAGGCAGGCGGCTGCGTTGTTCGAGGAACGGGTGGTGGTGGCTGAAACCCTGGATGCGCCTTGGGCAGCGTTCTATCAGCAGGTTACCGAACTGATTGGCCAGACCTACCGGCTCAACGACGCCATTCTTGCCCAACTGCAAGGGCAGTTGCAGGAGCGCTTGAGCGAACAGCGCTTGCGCATGGTCGGTTTGATCAGTGTGTTGGCGGGTGTCTTTGCGCTGATTCTCTACCTCTACGGCGGTTTCTACGTGTCGACCCGGGCCACCTTGCGCAAGCTGGGCAGTGCCATGGACAAGGTCGCAGGCGGCGACATGACGGTCAGCTTCCAGGCCCATAGCCGCGACGAACTGGGTGAACTAGGCCAGGGCTTCAGTGAAACCGTCAGGCGCATTCGGGGGTTGATCGACCAGGTGGGCCGTACCGTGGCGACGGTCGAGGAACAGGCGGGCCAGGTACTGGCAGTGTCGGCACGCAGCAATCAGGCGGTCAGCGGCCAGCGTGAACAAATCGAGCAGGTGGCCACGGCCATGAACCAGATGAGCGCCACCGCCTTGGAAGTGGCACGCAGTGCGGCGCTGGCCGCCGAGGGCGCGCAGCAGGTCAATCGCGAGAGTGCCAATGGCCGTGGCCTGGTAGAGCACCAGCAAGGCAGCATCGGCCGCCTGGCGGCGGAAATCGACGAGACGGTGACGGCAATCAACCAGCTGGCCGGTGACAGCCAGGCGATTGGCCGGGTACTGGAGGTGATTCGCAGTATTGCCGAGCAGACCAACCTGCTGGCGCTCAATGCTGCCATCGAGGCGGCCCGGGCGGGCGAGCAGGGCCGGGGCTTTGCCGTGGTCGCCGACGAAGTGCGCACATTGGCCCGGCGTACCCAGGACTCCACCGAAGAGATCGCACTGATGATCCAGCGCTTGCAGGCCGGGGTGGCGGCGGCAGTTCAGGCGATGGGCAGCAGCCACCAGATGGCGTCAGGTACGGTGGATGAGGCGCGTCAGGTGCAGCAGGCGCTGGGCAATATTCTGGGGGCGGTTAGTGGGATCGTCGAACAGAACCAGCAAATCGCTGCCGCCGTCGAGCAGCAGACGGCGGTGGCCCATGACATCGACCAGAACATCGTGGCGATCAACCGGGCCGCGCAGGACACCACCCAGGGCGCCTGCCAGACCGAAGATGCCAGCCGGGCGTTGTCGGCGCAGGTGGTCGAGTTGAAGCGTCTGATCGGGGCGTTTCGGGTGTAGGTCGGTGTTGGTCAGCACCGGCCCTTTCGCGGGCAAGGCCGCTCCCACAGGTTCCCCGCTGTCCTCAAGTACGGTGCGAAGTCTGTGGGAGCCAGCTTGCCGGCGATAAGGCCGTTACTACCAACCAAACAACTCACACGCATTGCGGGTGCTGGTCTCTGCCAGCAGTTGCATATCGATACCCATCAACTCAGCCAGTGCCCCAGCGATTTCCGGCAAATGCTCGGGGCTGTTGCGCTCCCCGGCGAACATCACCGGCGCCATGTCGGGTGAGTCGGTCTCCAGCACGATGCTCTCCAGCGGCAAGCGCGGCAGCGTCTTGCGCAGCCTCAAAGCCTGAGGCCAGGTACCCGCGCCGCCCAATCCCAACTTGAAGCCCAGCTTGATGTATTCGCGGGCTTCCTCGTAGCTACCCGCGAACGCATGAATGATGCCGGCCCGCGCCGGCTTGTAGCGCTTGAGCGTGGCAATCACCTGGGCATGGCTGCGGCGCACGTGCAGCAGGGCCGGCAGTTCAAAGTCGCAGGCCAGCTGCAACTGGGCCTCGAACAGTGTCTGCTGGCGGTCCTTGTCCAGTGCCTCCAGGTAGTAATCCAGGCCGAACTCGCCAACCGCGCACAACCGAGGGTCACCGCGCAGGCGCTCCAGCCAGTCGCGCAACTGCGTCAGATGTTCCGGACGATGCTGGTCCAGGTAGATCGGGTGCAGGCCGAGGGCCGCGTACAAACGCTGATCGCCGCAGACCAGGTCCCACACCCGCTGGAAATTGGCCTGATACACCCCCAGTACCACCATCCGCTCCACACCGCGTGCCGCCGCATCGGCCAGCAGGCGCGGGCGGTCGGCGTCGAAGTCGGGGAAATCCAGGTGGGTGTGAGTGTCGATCAGGCGCATGCTCAGGCGGCCGTGATGCGTTGCTTGAAGGTGCGGCCGATGGCGTGCACACCCGGCTCGTAGCGCTTGTCCTCGATGGCGGCCAAGGCCAGCTCCAGCGCGGTGGCGGCAATCAAACCGTGCTGCTGGGCCATGGCGTTGACCGGCAGCGGCAGGAAGTCGAGCAACTGGTTGTCACCGAAGGTGCCCAGCTGAAGCTGGCGCGAATCGGCAGGGCGCGCTTGCAGGGTGTCGAACACGCCTTGCAGCAACACATAGGAAGTGGTCACCAGCGCATCGGGCAGGCCGCCCAATTCGTCGATCAGTTGTTGCATCAGGCGCTGGCCGCATTCACGGCTGAAGCCTTCACCCTGGTAACGGCGGATGTCACCGGCAAAACCTTGCAGGGCTTCGTCGAAACCGCCAGCGCGGGCCTGGCTGACCGACAGTTCGGGGCGCGCACCGATCAGGGCAATGCTGCGTGGCTGGGTTGCCAGCAGGCTTTCGGCCAACTGGCGGCTGGCGTCGCGGTCGTCGCTGATGACCGAGCAGAAGTGGGCCGGGTCAAGGCGCCGGTCGATGGCGATCACCGGCAGGCCTTTGTCCATCAGTTCGCGGTAGCTGTCATCTTGTGGCTCCAGGCAGCTGGCGACGAACAAGGCATCACAGCGGCGGGCACGGAACAGTTGCTGCAATTGGCGTTCGCTGTCGGGTTGGTCGTCGCTGCTGGCGATCAGCAGCTGGTAGCCACGGGCACGCGCGCCTTGTTCCAGTTGCTTGGCGATCCGGGCATAGCTGGGGTTTTCCAGATCCGGGAGAATGAAGCCAAGCGTACGGGTATGGCGGCTGCGCAAGCCGGCAGCCTGGGGGTTGGGGGTGAAGCCGTGAGCCTCGACCACCGCACGTACCCGCTCGACAGTGGCGTTACTGATGCGCTGCTGTTCGGCCTTGCCGTTGATGACGTAACTGGCAGTGGTCACGGACACACCGGCCAGACGGGCGATATCGCTGAGTTTCACCGAATTTTCCTTGTTATTACCGGGGCTGGCTGCGAAGCCAGACCGGGTAGTTTGACCCAGGGCAGGCATCGTGCGCAGACGACCATTGTCGCAATTGTCCGACAGGATGGGGCTTTTTCCTCGGCAGATTATCGAGTAACGTGGCCGTCTGGTCAGATTAATCGTTTCAGCAGGCAAATTTTCTGCCGTGGTCACTGCCTGCGTTCGACTGTAACACTGGTCGTTTTCGTGAATTTCACAACAATACCTCAGTACCCACCTGGGAACTGCAAAAGGAGAAGGTCATGCTCGAGCTCGCCAAGGAGCAGATAGCCATGGGCCAGACGGCCGCCGACAAGGCCCAGGCCTTGCGCCTGCTGGCAGATCGGTTGGTCGCTGACGGCTTGGTCGCCGAAGGGTATCTGGATGGCCTCCAGGCCCGCGAGGCGCAGGGTTCAACCTTCCTTGGCCAGGGCATCGCCATTCCCCACGGCACGCCGCAGACCCGCGACCTGGTGTTTGCGACGGGCGTGCGCCTGCTGCAGTTTCCCGAGGGTGTGGACTGGGGGGATGGGCAAATGGTCTACCTGGCCATCGGTATCGCTGCCCGTTCCGACGAACACTTGCGCCTGCTGCAACTGCTGACCCGTGCCTTGGGCGAAACCGACCTGGCCGAGGCGCTGCGCCGCGCCAGCTCTGCCGAAGCGCTGCTCAAATTGCTGCAGGGTGCTCCGCAGGCCCTGGCGTTGGACGCGCAACTGGTCGGTCTGAACCTTCCGGCCGAAGACTTCGACGAGCTGGCCTGGCGCGGGGCGCGTCTGCTGCAGCGTGCCGGTTGTGTCGATAGCGGCTTTGCCGCCGTGCTGCAACAGGCCGAGCCGCTGCCATTGGGCGAGGGGCTGTGGTGGCTGCACAGCGAGCGTCAGGTGCTTCAGCCTGGCTTGGCCTTCATCACCCCGCAGCAGCCGCTGCGTTACCGTGAGCAACCACTCAACGGCCTGTTCTGCCTGGCCAGCCTTGGTGCCGCCCATCAGGCGTTACTCGAACGCCTGTGCGAGGTGCTGATCGAAGGCCGTGGGCAGATGCTTTATCAGGCCACCAGCAGCCGCGCAGTGCTTGAGGTGCTGGGCGGCGAAGCGCCGGCCGACTGGCCCAGCGTGCGGGTTGTGCTGGCCAACCCCCATGGCCTGCATGCTCGCCCGGCCAAAGAGCTGGCGCAGTTGGCGAAGGGCTTCGACGGCGAGATCAAGTTACGTGTGCTGGACAGCGCGCAGCCGGCGGTGTCGGTCAAGAGCTTGAGCAAGCTGCTCAGCCTCGGCGCCCGGCGCGGTCAGACGCTTGAGCTGATCGCCGAGCCTGGCATTGCCGGCGATGCGCTGCCGGTGCTGCTGGCCGCCATCGAGCAAGGCCTTGGCGAGGAGGTGGAACCTCTGCCCAAGAGCGTCGTGCCAGAGCTCGCCCCGGCAGGCGAAGCGCTGCGTGCACCGGTGGCCGGCAGCCGCATCCAGGGCGTAGGTGCCGCGCCGGGTATCGCCTCTGGGCCTGCCCATGTGTGCGTCGAGCGTGACATCGACTACCCCTTGCGCGGTGAGTCACCCGCCCAGGAGCGGCTAAAGCTGCGCCAAGCGCTGGAGGCGGTGAATGGTGAACTTCAGGCGTTGGTGCAGCGAAGCGAAAAGGCCATTGGCGAGATTTTCGTCACCCATCAGGAGATGCTTGCCGACCCGGCGCTGACCGATGAAGTCGAGCTGCGTCTGGCCCAGGGCGAGAGCGCTGCTGCGGCGTGGATGGCGGTGATCGACGCTGCCGCTCGCCAGCAGGAAGCACTGCACGACGCTCTGCTTGCCGAGCGCGCCGCTGACCTTCGCGATATTGGTCGTCGGGTGCTGGCGCAGTTGTGCGGCGTGCAGGCCCAGGTGGCGCCTGCGCAACCTTATGTGCTGGTGATGGCCGAAGTTGGCCCGTCCGACGTCGCCCGTCTGGATCCGGCCCGTGTCGCCGGCATTGTCACCGCCCACGGCGGCGCCACCGCTCACAGCGCCATTGTCGCCCGTGCCCTAGGCATCCCGGCAGTGGTGGGTGCGGGGGAGGCGGTCCTGTTGATTGAACCCGGCACGGCGTTGCTGCTCGATGGCCAGCGCGGCCAGGTCAGCGTCGCACCGCCCGCCGACGAGCTGCAACGGGCCTTGGCCGAGCGCGACCTGCGCGAGCAGCGTTTGCAGGCGGCGTGGGCCAATCGGCATGAGCCGGCCGTTACCCGCGACGGCCATGCCGTCGAGGTGTTCGCCAACATCGGTGAAAGCACCGGCATCGCCAAAGTGGTGGAGCAGGGCGCCGAAGGTGTCGGCCTGCTGCGCACCGAACTGATCTTCATGGCCCACCCGCAAGCACCGGATGTGGCTACCCAGGAAGCCGAGTACCGCCGCGTGCTCGACGGCCTGCAGGGCCGGCCACTGGTGGTGCGCACCCTTGATGTGGGCGGCGACAAGCCATTGTCTTACTGGCCAATCGCAGCCGAGGAGAACCCCTTCCTCGGCGTGCGCGGCGTACGCCTGACCCTGCAACGACCGCAGATCATGGAAGAGCAGTTGCGCGCCCTGTTGCGCGCGGCTGATCAGCGGCCATTGCGCATCATGTTCCCGATGGTCGGCCAGATTCACGAATGGCGAGAAGCCCGGGCCATGGTCGAGCGACTGCGCGAAGAGATTCCGGTGGCAGACCTGCAGGTCGGGATCATGGTCGAGGTACCCTCGGCGGCGTTGCTGGCAGCACAGCTGGCCCGCGAAGTGGATTTCTTCAGCATCGGCACCAACGACCTGACCCAGTACACCCTGGCCATCGACCGTGGTCACCCAAGCCTTTCGGCCCAGGCCGACGGCCTGCACCCGGCGGTGCTGAGCCTGATCGACATGACCGTGCGCGCCGCCCATGCCGAAGGCAAGTGGGTGGGCGTGTGCGGCGAACTGGCCGCCGACCCGCAGGCGGTAGCCGTGCTGCTCGGCCTGGACGTCGATGAGCTGAGCGTCGCCGCCCGCAGCATTGCCGAAGTCAAAGCCCTGGTTCGCCAGGCTGATTACCAGACGGCCCGCGCCCTGGCGCGCGAGGCCCTGCAACAAGACAGCGCCGCGGCGGTTCGCGCGCTGGTGGAGCGTTACTGAATGGCCAAGATCCTCACCCTGACCCTGAACCCGGCACTGGACATCACGGTCAGCCTCGACGCCCTGCGCCCAGGCCACGTCAACCGTAGCCAGGCCCAGCAGAGCCATGCTGCCGGCAAAGGCCTGAACGTTGCCCAGGTACTGGCCGACCTTGGCCACAGCGTCACGGTCGGCGGCTTCCTGGGCCGCGACAACCTGCAGCCGTTCGAAGCCCTGATCGAGTGGCGTGGCTTTGCCGATTGCTTCGTGCGCGTGCCCGGTGAAACCCGTAGCAACATCAAGCTGGTCGAAGCCGATGGCCGGGTCACCGATATAAACGGCCAGGGGCCGGAAGTCGACGCCGCCGCTCAGCTGGCGCTGTTGCGGCGCCTGGAACAGGTAGCGCCCGGGCACGACGCAGTGGTGGTGGCAGGGAGCCTGCCACGAGGGGTCAGCCCCGAGTGGTTGCGCGAGTTACTCGTGTGCTTGAAGGGCCTTGGCCTGAAGGTCGCTCTGGACAGCAGTGGCGAAGCCCTGCGCGCCGGCCTGCAAAGCGCGCCTTGGCTGGTCAAACCCAACACTGAGGAACTTGGCGAGGTGCTTGGCCTGAGCGTGGGCAGCGCGGCGGAACAACACACCGCGGCCCAGCGCCTGCTGGCCGATGGGGTCAAGCATGTGGTGGTGTCCGACGGGGCGCAAGGGGTCACTTGGTTCGCCGATAACCTCACGGTGCATGCCCGCCCGCCCAAAGTGCGGGTCGCCAGCACGGTCGGCGCGGGCGATTCGCTGGTGGCCGGCATGGTTCATGGCCTGCTGCTGGACGAGGCGCCCAGCGATACCTTGCGTCGGGCCACCGCCATCGCCGCCCAGGCAGTCACCCAGGTCGGCTTCGGCATCCGTGACCGCGAGCAACTGGCTCGCCTGGAAGCCGGTGTGCAACTGACAGAACAACAAGAGGGTTGCCGATGAACATTGCCATTGTCACCGCTTGCCCCAACGGGCAGGTGTCCAGCGTGCTGAGTGCACGCCTGCTGGCCGCGGCGGCCCAGCGCCGGGGCTGGAGCACCAGTGTCGAAGTGCAGGACAGCGAACACCCCGAGCGACGACTGACACCCGCGCAGATCGCCGAAGCCGACTGGGTGCTGGTGGTCAGCACCGGCCCTGTGGATCTGTCGCGTTTTGTCGGCAAGCGCCTGTACCAGAGCACCCCGTCCCAGGCATTGGCCGACCGTGAGGGGTTCCTCGATGAGGCGGCGGCCAACGCGCAGCTGCTGGCAGAATCAGCCCCCAGCCCTGCACCGGCTACCAGTGCCGCCCTTCGTATCGTGGCGGTCACTGCCTGCCCGACAGGGGTGGCGCATACCTTCATGGCCGCCGAAGCCTTGCAGCAGGCGGCCCAGCAACTGGGGTACCGGCTGACCGTAGAGACCCAGGGCTCGGTGGGTGCGCGCAATCCGCTGCCCGCCGAGGCCATTGCCGAGGCCGATGTGGTGTTGCTGGCCGCTGACATTGAAGTGCCAACGGCACGCTTCGCTGGCAAGCGCATCTACCGCTGTGGCACCGGTATCGCCCTGAAGCAGGCCCGGGCCACGCTGGACAAGGCCCTGGCCGAAGGCAAGGTGGAAGCCGCCGGGGATACTGCTGGCGCACCGAGTGCCGGCAAGTCTGAGAAGACGGGGGTCTACAAGCACCTGCTGACCGGGGTGTCGTTCATGCTGCCGATGGTGGTGGCCGGCGGTTTGTTGATTGCCCTGTCGTTCGTCTTCGGTATCGAGGCCTACAAAGAACCAGGCACTCTGCCTGCGGCATTGATGCAGATCGGTGGTGAAGCTGCGTTCAAGCTGATGGTGCCGTTGCTGGCGGGTTACATCGCCTGGTCGATTGCCGACCGCCCGGGGTTGGCCCCCGGCATGATCGGTGGGCTGCTGGCGAGTACCCTGGGTGCCGGGTTCATCGGCGGCATCGTCGCCGGGTTTCTCGCCGGTTACAGTGCCAAGGCCATTGCCCGTTGGGCGCGCCTACCGAGCAGCCTGGAAGCGCTCAAGCCGATTCTGATCATTCCGCTGCTGGCCAGCCTGTTCACCGGGCTGGTGATGATCTACGTGGTCGGCCAGCCGGTGGCGGCCATGCTCGAAGGGCTGACCCACTTCCTCGACAGCATGGGCACCACCAACGCCATTCTGCTCGGCCTGTTGCTAGGCGGCATGATGTGCGTGGACCTCGGCGGCCCGATCAACAAAGCGGCCTATGCCTTCTCGGTCGGGCTGCTGGCATCGTCCAGTTACGCACCGATGGCCGCGACCATGGCGGCCGGCATGGTGCCACCGATTGGCCTGGGGATCGCCAGCTTTCTGGCGCGGCGCAAGTTTGCCCAGAGCGAGCGTGAAGCGGGCAAGGCCGCACTGGCGCTGGGGCTTTGCTTCATCTCCGAAGGGGCGATTCCATTCGCGGCCAAGGACCCGCTGCGGGTGATTCCGGCGAGTGTTGCCGGCGGCGCGCTGACTGGGGCGTTGTCGATGTATTTTGGCTGCAAGTTGATGGCGCCGCATGGTGGGCTGTTCGTGCTGCTGATCCCTAATGCGATCAACCATGCGTTGCTGTATTTGCTTGCGATCGTGGCGGGTAGCCTGCTGACGGCGGTGGTGTATGCCGTGATCAAGAAGAGTGAGCGGGTGGAGTTGGCGGTGGCGCCTGTCAAAGGGTAGGCAGTGGTCTGCAGGGCCTAATCGCCGGCAAGCCGGCTCCCACAGGTACTACGGTGATCTTGAGGTCGACGCGGTCCTGTGGGAGCCGGCTTGCCGGCGATTAGGCCGGTACTATCAACTCTCATGTGGGAGTTTCACCGCCGATGTTTCTGCCGCAAGGGCACCAGCAAGTCCATCAACCCGTTGTGATCGATCTCGTGCATCAACGCCAGCAAACCGCCCAACTCCCCGGCCGGAAAGCCCTTGCGAGCGAACCAGGCCAGGTAGTCCCCCGGCAGGTCAGCGATGATCCGACCTTGGTATTTGCCGAAGGGCATGGTGCGGGTGACCAGTAGTTCAAGGGTTTCCGGTTTCATTGGCGCACCTGGCTGAGTAAAGGCGTCGACCATACTGCAATCTGCACGAGTGCCCAAGCGGCAATCATGCAGAACGCCGCTGCAAGGCAGAATGGCGTTTATCGTAAATTATTGATTTTAAACGTGTTAATTGTTCGTGAGAGCTTGGCATGAAGGCTGCTCCTGTCCACAGGACTACCACCTGCCAAGGAGTTCATGCCATGAGCAACCCCAATAAAGACGTGATCAACGTACTCAACGACCTCATCGAGTACAGCAAGGACGGCGAGAAGGGTTTCAAGGCGTCGGCCGAGGATGTGAAGAATACTCAGCTCAAAGCCTTCTTCGTTCAGCGGGCCGGCGAGTGCGCCTCTGCCGCTGCCGAATTGCAGAACGATGTGCGCCGCCTGGGTGGCGACCCGGAAACCTCCACCAGTATCAGTGGCGACCTGCACCGTGGCTGGGTCAACCTCAAGTCGATGGTCACTGGCAAGGACGAAGAAGCGGTGCTCAATGAAGTGGAACGGGGTGAAGACCACGCCCTGAAAGCCTACAAGGAAGCCCGCGAAAAATTGGTGAGGCTGGGCCGCGGGATTACCGACCCGTCCTACATGATCGTGGAAAAACAGCTGCAAGGGGTGCAGCGCAACCATGATCAGGTGAAGGCGCTACGCGACGCCGCCCGCGCACGCTCCTAATCTGCAGGCGCTTCGACCCGGTTGCGGCCATTGGCCTTGGCCCGGTACAGCGCCTCGTCCGCAGCACCCAGTACCCTTGCCAGGTCGTGCTGGGTGCCGGGCAGAAACAGGCCAATGCCGATGCTCACCGTCACGGAGTGGGCGTCGTCGGCGAAGGGCGCCAGCGCTTGCACGGCCGAGCGAATGCGCTCGGCCAGAAGCCTGGCACCGGCCAGGTCGGTCTCCGGCAGCACCACCTGAAACTCCTCCCCACCATAGCGCGCCGCAAGGTCCGCCGGGCGCCTGATGCACTGTTCGAGGGTCCTGGCCACTTCCCGCAAGGCATGGTCGCCGCCAGCGTGGCCGTGGCGCTGGTTGAAGGCTTTGAAATGGTCCACATCCACCATCAGTACCGCCAATGGCTGGCGGTTACGCTGGGCGCGTGCCCATTCCAGTCGCAATACCTGGTCCAGCCGGCGACGGTTGGCCAGCCCTGTCAGGCTGTCGGTGGCGGCCAGTGTCGCCAGGCCTTGTTCGGCTTCATGACGTCGACGCAGCTCACGGCCTAGCAGCAAGGTCAGCCAAAGAATGCCAACGCACAGCACGCCAGTGGCACCACTGACCAGAATCGCCGTGCGCTGCCATGACTGGAACACTTCGCCGGCCGAGTGCACCACCAGTACGATGAGTGGCAGTTCGGCGACCCGGGCGAAGGTGTACATGCGCGGGTCGCCGGTGAGGCTGGAGCGGGCGGTGAAGCTGCCGCTGCGCTCGCTGAGAATGCGCTTGAAGTTGGGGCGGTCGCTGAAGTTGGTCCCGATCATCGGGTCCTGCGGGCGTGTCGGTTGGCGGGCCAATAGCTGCCCATTGGTGTTGAGCAGGTTGATGCTGCTGTCATCGCCGATATCCAGACGCTCGAACAGTTCGCTGAAGTACGACAGACGCAGTGCGCCAGCCGCTACCCCGGCGAACTCGCCGTCAGGGCCTGGAATGCGCCTGCTGAAGCTGATGCACCAGTCCAGGTCGCCAAGTTTGGCTTTGAAGGGCGGGCCGACCATCAGCCCCAGATTGGGGTTGTGCAGATGCGCCTGGAACACGCCGGTTTCGCCGAAGTTGGCCTTGCGCGGCACGATACTGGTGGAATCGCCAACCACATCGCCTTGCTTGTCGAGCCAAAGCACATCGCCGCGCTTGCGGTCGACGAAGGCTTCATTGAACAGCAGACGCTGGCGCAGCGTGCCGGGTATTTCCGGTAACTCTTGGCGGCCTACCGCCCAGATCAGGCCTTGCAAGGACTGGTCGTAAAGCTCGGCGTTGCGCAGGATGTCGCTTTCGATGAGCTGGACGATGTTGTTGGACGAGCGTATCGCTGACAGTTCGACGCTGTCTCGTTCACGTGCGAGCAGGTAGCTGACGATGGCCACGATAGCGAGCACGGCAAGGCAACTGCCCAGGTTGAGGATCAGTTCGGGGTGCGACCTGTAGAGTGCGATACGCGGGGATCGAGTGAGCATGCTCGCTACTGCTGAGGCAGGGGCCATTACGCGGCGGGCGACATTCTAGGGAAGCGCGGATTGTCGGACAAGATTTGTCCGACGGAAATACGTATGGGGGCTGCTTTGCACAGCCGCAGGCTTCAACAGCCGCACTGGGTGCGGTGGGAGCTGGCGAAGCCTGCGAATGGGCCGCACAGCGGCCCCAAGCAGTGAATTAGAAAATGTTCACCGGGTAATCGACGATCACCCGCACTTCATCGTTGTCACTGTTGCCGTCGATGGATGCATAGCCCTGGCTACCGCGGTGGGTGGCGTAGCGCAGCAGCACCGACAAGTCCTTCAGGTTGCCTTCCTGGAACACGTACTTCACGTCCAGGTCGCGTTCCCAGTGCATGGCGTTCTTGCCTTCGGCACGGTAGTAGTCGTAGTGGGTCACGTCCTTGTCCGCCTTGGTCAGGTCCGCCTCACCGCGCGAGTACGACAGGGACGAGGTCAGGCCCGGAACACCCATGCCTGCGAAGTCGTAGTTGTACTGCAGCTTCCAGGACTTCTCGTTGGGGGCGTTGAAGTCCGAATACATCCGCGAGTTGTCCAGGTAGATGCTGTCACCCAGGTTGATGTAGTCGAACGGCGTGTTGCCGTTGACCCGCTGGTAGGCGGCGGTGACGCTGTGGAACCCGGCGTTGACGGTGAAGTGCACGCTGTAGGTGTTGTTGTCGATCTTGCCCAGCAGTGCCTCGCCGGTGTCCTGGGTGTGGTAGAAGTGCACGCCCGGGTTCAGGCTGACCAGGTCGTTGACCACATAGGTGTAGTCGAAGTCGGCGTAGTACTGGTTCCAGATGTCCTTCAACTCGGCGGCATAAAGGTTGGCTGTGATGTTCTCGGTGCCAGTCCAGGACGCGCCTGCCCAGTTCAGGTGCTTGCTGTCTTCGTCACCCAGTTTGCCGTAGTAGGTGTCGATGCGGCGGTGGCCGCTCTGGTTGTACGGCTTGGTGAAGCTCGCCTGGCCGCCTTCGAGCATCAGACCATCGATGCTGTTGTTGGTCAGGTGCACGCCGCGGAAGGTTTGCGGCAGCATGCGGGTTTCGCCGCCAGCGATCACCGGGTTGGTGAGGAACAGGTCACCGGCCTTGAGCTCGGTGTCGAAGGCTTTGAGCTTGACGGTCGCGCCAGCGGTCGAGAACGAATGCGGGGCGGCGCCCAGTTCGTCTTCGTTCTTGAAGTGCGTGGGCAGAATGCTGGTGCCGGCATGGCCGCCACCACCGTCGAGCTTCAGGCCCAGCATGGCGTGGGCATCGAGGCCGAAACCGACTACGCCCGGCGTGTAGCCGGACTCGAAGCGGGCGACGGCGCCCTGGCCCCATTCGCGCGTGTCACGCACGCCGGGCAGGTGATTGTCGCGGTTGAAGTAGGCATTTCGAAAATGCAGGTTCAGGGAAGAACCTTCGATGAAACCTTCAGCCTGTTTTTCATCTGCCTGGGCGGCGAAGGGCATCGTTGCGGCCAATGCAACGAACAGTGGGGTAAAACGATACGCGGTAAGCACCGGTATGAGCTCCTTTGGTCTATCGGTGGGGCAGTTTTTATTTTTGAATGTGCAACTTTCTTATTAGTGACGCTTCGGCCGCGCTGATTGTTAACGCACATAAAAAAAGCCGCTGAACAAGCAGCGGCTTTAAAAGGCTAACATACCGGCACGGGAAGTGCCCATGGCGTAGCCAAGGGAAAACTGGAGCAGCAACAGCGAGTGATCAGCTGTCGGCATTGACGTCTGCAGCAGCTTTGGAAGCTGTCTGTTTGGCGTCTTTCACAGAGTCTGCCTTTTGCGCGACGATTTCGCGGGCGTCTTGGTGAACGGCGGCAAGTTCTGCGTTACGGGTGACAAAAGCCTGGGATTCTTCGGCCATGGCCAGGGGCGACAACAACAGGGAAGACAGGACGAAGACGCTGGCAATACCCATACTGTTGGACATTTTGAAACTACCTTCTTGCTTGGCAAGTGCTGATTTGGACAGGGCTAAAGTTAGTCGCTTAAGCGCCCCGGAAACAGCATCAAGTGCGATAAGCACTGTTGCGCAAAAAGTAATGATCGCCGCTGAAGTGGCTTAGATTTTTGCCTGAAAGCCGCGTAGTTGAGCGCTTGGAAGGCGAATGCCGAAGGTGTTGGCGCCGGCTTCGCTGTGCACGAAAACTTCACCACCGTGCATCAGGGCAATGGCTTTGACGATCGCCAGGCCCAGGCCATGGTTGCCGCCGCCACTGTTGCTGCGCGCCGCGTCCACCCGGTAGAACCGCTCGAACAGCAGCGGCAGGTGTGCGTCGTCGATGGCCGGGCCGGGGTTGCTCACGGCGATGCTGACCTGTTCGGCGCTGGCATCGATGTGAACCTGAATCACCTGGTTGGGCGCGGTGTGCTGCACCGCATTGTTCAACAGGTTGATCAAGGCGCGGCGCAGCTGGGCCTTTTCGATGGGGGCCTGGGCGTCGCCGCTGACGGTGACGCTGACTTGCGCGTCTTCGAGGATGTAGTCCAGGTAGTCGAGCGTGGTCGCCACTTCCTCGGCCAGGGAGGCCTGGGTCAGGGCCGTGGCCTTGCTGCCCTGGTCGGCACTGGCCAGGAACAGCATGTCGTTGATGATGCTGCGCAGTCGTTCCAGCTCTTCCAGGTTCGATTGCAGCACCTCGAAGTAGTGCTCGGCGCTACGGCCGCGGGTCAGGGCGACCTGGGTCTGGCCGATCAGATTGGTCAGTGGCGAGCGCAGTTCGTGGGCGACGTCGGCGTTGAACGCCTCCAGTCTCGAATAGGCCTGGCTGACCCGGTCGAGTGCGGCGTTGAAGGCGCCGGCGAACTGCGCCAGCTCAGGTGCCAGGTTGTCGGTTTGCAGGCGTCCGTCCAGCCGTGGCGGTGCCAGCGCCTGGGCTTCGCTGGACAACGCCAGCAGCGGGCGCAAGCCCACTCGCGCCACCCAGTAACCCAGCAACGAGGCCAGCAGCACGCCGAGCACCGCCAGGCCGACGATGGCCACCAGCAGGCTGTGCTGGGCCTGCCAGAATGTCTCGGTGTCGATGCCGATCAGAAAACGCAGGGGCGGACGCTCGCCCAGCGCGGGGAGTTCGCTGACCAGCACTTTGTAGGGGTAGGCATGGTCGGGCAGGCGCAGGTCGCGCATGCCTTGCGGGCCCTCTGCAAATGCCCGAACCAGCTCGCTTGGCTGGCCGTACTCGAAGGCCGGGTCGCTGCTCACTGCCCAGAAGCGAATGCGCCGGTCTTCCTCGCTCAGCAAGTTGAGCTTGTTGGTGATCTTCGCCCAGTGCTCGGGCGTGCCAAAGCGGTTGAGGGCGGACTCGAGCACGCTGAAGCGCGCGTCCAGTTCAGCGGCGGGTAGCAAGTCGAGGCTGTGGTCCACCTGGCGGTACAGCGCCGAGCCGATCAGCAGGAACACGCCTAGCGCCACCAGGATGAACAGCGCCGACAGCCGCAGCGCCAGGGAGTTAGCCCGCACGGTTTTCCAGGACATAACCCATGCCTCGAATGGTGTGCAGCAGCTTGTTGTCGAACGGCCCGTCCAGTTTGGCGCGTAGGCGCTTGATAGCCACTTCGACCACGTTGGCGTCACTGTCGAAATTGATGTCCCAGACCAGTTCGGCGATGGCGGTCTTGGACAGGATTTCGCCCTGGCGCCGGGCCAGCACGCTCAGCAGCGAGAACTCTTTGGCGGTGAGCTCCAGGCGTTGCCCGGCGCGGCTGGCCTTGCGCGCCATCAGGTCGATCCACAGGTCGGCCACCTGGATCTGCAGCGGCTCGTGGCTGCTGCTGCGGCGGGTCAGGGCCTGCAGGCGGGCGACCAGTTCGAGGAACGAGAATGGCTTGCCCAGGTAGTCGTCGGCCCCTTCGCGCAAGCCGTGGATACGGTCTTCGACCCGTTCGCGGGCGGTGAGCATGATCACCGGTGTCTGCTTGCGCGCACGCAGCGCGCGCAGCACGCCGTAGCCATCCAGGCCGGGCAGCATCACATCGAGCACGATCACCGCGTAATCGCCTTCCAGGGCCAGGTGCAGGCCGTCGATGCCGTCGCGGGCGAGGTCCACGGTAAAGCCCTGTTCGCTAAGCCCGCGATGCAGGTAGTCGGCGGTTTTTTCTTCGTCTTCGATGATCAGCACACGCATGGTCTTGTCTCAACTGGCACTTGGCGCGGCCGCCGGAGCGGCCCGGCGGCGATGGAACAGGCGTTCCAGGGCCAAGTATATGACCGGGGTGGTGAACAGCGTCAGGGCCTGGCTCACCAGCAGGCCGCCAACCACCGCGATACCCAACGGCTGGCGCAGTTCGGCACCGGTGCCGAAGCCGAACATCAGCGGTACTGCGCCGAGCAGGGCGGCGAGGGTGGTCATGATGATTGGCCGGAAGCGCGTCAGGCAGGCCTGGTGTATCGCCTGCTCGGGCGTCATGCCGTGGTGGCGTTGGGCTTCCAGGGCGAAGTCGATGAGCAGGATGCCGTTCTTCTTGACGATGCCGATCAGCAGGACCACGCCGATCAGGCCCATGATGCTGAAGTCCTGGCCCATGGCCCACAGCAGGATCAGTGCGCCCAGGCCCGCCGAGGGCAGGGTGGAGATGATGGTCAAGGGGTGGACGAAGCTCTCGTAGAGCACGCCCAGAATGATGTACACCGCCACCAGCGCCGCCAGGATCAGCCACGGTTGGCTCGACAGAGAGCTCTGGAAGGCCTGGGCCGCACCCTGGAAGTTGCCGCTGATCGAGTCGGGCATGCCCAGCTCGCGTTGGGTGCGGTCGAGAATCTGCACGGCATCGCCCAGGGCCACGCCAGGCGCCAGGTTGAACGACAGGTTGGCGGCCGGGAACAGGCCATCGTGGCTGATCGACAGCGGCCCGGTGCTGGGCGGGGCGACGTGGGTCAGTGCCGATAGGGGGACCATTTCATTGGTCAGCGGTGAGCGCAGGTAGAAGTAGTTCAGGCTTTCGGCCTTGCCCCGCTGGCGGGCGTCCAGTTCGAGAATCACCTTGTACTGGTTGGTTTCGGTCTGGAACTCGCTGATCTGCCGCTGGCCGAACGCATCGTACAGCGCCTGGTCGACGTCGGTGGTGGTCAGGCCGAAGCGCGCTGCGGCCTGGCGGTCGATGTCGATGCGGGTGACGCTGGCGCCCAGTTGCAGGTCGTTGGACAGGTCGCGGAATGCCGGGTTTTCCCGCAGGCGCTCGGTCAGGCGCTGGGTCCACAGGTTCAGGGCTACGCCGTCGTTGCTCTTGAGCACGTACTGGTACTGGGTGCGGGAAGGGCCGGAGCTGAGGTTGATGTCCTGCCCTGCACGCATGTACAGGACGATGCCCGGCACCTGGGCCAGCTTGGGGCGTAGGCGGTCGATCAGCTCGCTGGCGGAAACGTCACGCTCGCCACGGGGTTTGAGGGCGATCCAGAAGCGGCCGTTGGCGATGGTCTGGTTGCTGCCGGTCACACCCACGGCGTGGGAGAAGGCGCGCACAGCCGGGTCGGCTTCGATGATCTTGGCCAGGGCCTGGTGTTTTTCGATCATCGCCGGATACGAGACATCCGCCGCCGCCTCGGTGGTGCCGAGAATGAAACCGGTGTCCTGCAATGGGAAGAAGCCTTTGGGGATTGCCACATAGCCGACCACCGCCAGGGCCAGAGTGATGCCGAACACGCCCAGGGTCAGGCGCTGGTGGGCCAGGGCACGGTTCAGGCCACGCTCGTACCAGCGCACCAGGCGCTCGCCGAAGCCGCCGTGCTGTTCACGGGGCGGACGGCGCATGAACAGCGCGCACAGGGTCGGTGCCAGGGTCAGCGACACCACTACCGAGATCAGGATGGTGGCCGTGGCGGTGAGGGCGAATTCCTTGAACAGCCGGCCCACCACGCCGCCCATGAACAGCAACGGAATGAACGCGGCGATCAACGAGAAACTGATCGAGACCACGGTGAAACCGATCTCTCCGGCACCCTTGAGCGCGGCGGTGCGGCTGTCATCACCGGCTTCCAGATGCCGGTGGATGTTCTCCACCACGACGATGGCATCGTCCACCACGAAACCGACGGCAATGACGATGGCCACAAGCGTCAGGTTGTTCAGGCTGAAGCCGAACACGTACATCAGCGCACAGCTGGCGATCAGCGATACCCCCAACACGCTCGACACCACCAGGGTCGCCGACCACTGGCGCAGGAACAGCGCCATCACCCCGATCACCAGGGCCACGGCAATCATCAGGGTCAGTTCCACCTCGTGCAGCGAGGCGCGGATGGTCTGGGTGCGGTCCTGCAGTACCGAGACCTCGACCGACGCGGGCAACATCTCCTGCAGCTTGGGCAGGGCATCGAGCACCCGGTCGACGGTGTCGACGATGTTGGCGCCGGGCTGGCGGAATACCACCAGGTTCAGCCCCGGCTGTTCGCCGGACCAGGCTTTGACGTAGGCGTTTTCGGCGCCGTAGATCACCTTCGCCACATCCTGCAGGTGCACGGGCGCGCCGTCGCGGTAGGAGACGATCAGCCTGGCATAGTCCTCGGGGTGGAACAGCTGGTCATTGGCGGCGATGGTCGACACGCTGTGCTCGCCATACAGCGCGCCCTTGGCCAGGTTAAGGCTGGTCTGCTGGATGGCCTGGCGCAGGTCGGCGAGGGTCAGGCCGATGGCCGCCAGTTTTTCCGGCTGCGCCTGGACCCGAATCGCCGGGCGCAGTTGCCCGGTGATGTTGATCAGGCCCACGCCCTCGATCTGGCTCAACTGGCGAGCCAGTAGGGTTTCGGCATAGTCGCTCAGGTCGTTGCCCGGCATCTGCGTGGAGCTGACGGTGAGTACCAGAACCGGGCTGTCGGCCGGGTTGACCTTGCGCCAGGTTGGCGGGTTGGGCAGGTCCTGGGGCAGGCGCGCGGTGGCGGTATTGATCGCCGCCTGCACTTCCTGGGCGGCGGTGTCGATGTTCTTGTCGAGGGTGAACTGCAGGATCAGGTTGGTCGAGCCCAGGGCGCTGCTGCTGGTCATCTGGGTCATGCCGGGAATGGCGCTGAACTGCACTTCAAGCGGCGTGGCCACTGAAGACGCCATGGTTTCCGGGCTGGCGCCTGGCAACTGCGCGGTGACCTGAATGGTCGGGAAGTCGGCTTCCGGCAGCGGGGCCACCGGCAAGCGCGGGAAGGCGATGGCGCCCAGCAGCACCAGGGCGAAGGTCAGCAGCAAGGTGGCGATGGGGTGATCGATGCACCAGGCCGAGACGCCATTGCGCGTGTTCATGGCTGGCTCCTGCGGTCGGCCATTTCCGATGGGGCAGGGGCGTCAGGGGTGACTTCGACTCGCGAGCCCGGCTTGAGCCGTGACTGGCCATCGAGCACCAGGCGTTCACCGGCCTTGACCCCGGCGACGACGTTCAACTCGCTGTCCTGGTACAACAGTTTGACCGGCACGCTGGTGACCTTGTCGCCATCCAGCCGGTAAACGAAATGCCCGTCGACGCCGCGCTGCACCACCGTTGGCGGCACCACCAGGGCGTTCTCGTCCACGGCGGTGCGCAGGCGAATGGTGACCAATTGGCCGGGCCACAAGCGGCCATCCTTGTTGTCGAACTCGGCTTTGACCCGCACTGTGCCGGTGGTGGCGGAAATCTGGTTGTCGATCAAGGCCAGGTGGCCTTCGCCCAGCAGGCTGCGTTCACCGTCAGCGTCCATGTAGGCCTGGACCAGAGCCGGGGTGGGCGCCTTGAGCAAGCCATGCAGGGTCGGCAACATTTGCTGTGGCAGGGAGAATTCGACGGCAATCGGGTCGATCTGGGTGACGCTGAACAAGCCTTGGGTGTCGCTGGTGCGCACCAGGTTGCCAGGGTCGACGTTGCGAATACCCACACGGCCGGTGACGGGGGAGCGGATCTGGGTGTACGACAGCTGCACTTCGGCATTGGCGATGGCCGCCTGGTTGCCCCTGACCGTGGCCTGCAACTGATTGACCAGCGCCTGTTGCTGGTCGAGCGTCTGTTTCGACACGCCGTCATCGGTGCTCAACAGGCGGTAACGCTTGAGGTCGACGCCGGCCACCTGGATCTGCGCCTGGCTCTGGCCAAGCTGGGCGCGGGCCTGGTCGAGGCTGGCGCGGATCGCCCGGTCATCGAGGGTGGCCAGCAGGTCGCCTTCCTTCACCCATTGCCCTTCCTTGACCAACACCTGGGTCAGCACACCCTCCACCTGGGGCCGGACCTCGACACTGTGCAGCGACAGCACCGAACCAATGGCACTGGCATAACGCGGCACGTCTTGCTGGACGACGCTGACCACCCGCACCGGAACCGCTGCTTGCGCACGGGGGCTGGGCGCTTGCTGTTGTTGGCCGAACCACAGGCCCAGCGCTACCAGCGCCAGGAGCGCCAGAGCGGCAAGAAGGAGGGAGCGGGACGGGCGTCGCATGGGGTCAAGCACCTTGGCCAAAGAGGTGGAAAACGCAGGTCTGTATTCAAGCTTATAGCCCCCTGACCGGGTCGGCAGCGTGACGCCTGGCTGACAGCGCTGACAGTTTCGGCTGCTTGGTGGCCAATTGCCAATATCCTGCGCTGGATCAATGCAACGCCGATTTTTGCCCCTAGAGTCGAATGCCCTGCCGATCTTCCCAACTACAACAACGAGTGCCTCCGATGAAGTGCAATTTGCCTGTTACCGGTCGCCAAGTGGATTACCCCGGCGATGCCAACATTCTCTCCACCACTGACCTGGACAGCCGCATCACCTACGCCAACCAGGACTTCGTGACGGTCAGTGGGTTCTCCCACGAAGAACTGCTGGGCAATGCCCACCATATCGTCCGCCACCCGGACATGCCGCCCCAGGCTTTCGAGCAGATGTGGCAGACGCTCAAGGCCGGGCGTTCGTGGATGGGGCTGGTGAAGAACCGTTGCAAGAATGGCGACCATTATTGGGTCAGTGCGTTCGTTTCGCCGATCAGCAGCGCCGGTAAAACCATCGAGTACCAGTCGGTGCGGACCAAGCCCAGTCCCGAACTGGTCACGGCGGCGGAGCGTTGTTATGCACAGTTGCGCGAGGGGCGCGGCAGCTGGCGTCAGCGCCTGCCGGTATTGCGGTTGCGCAGCCGGCTGATGCTGAGTGTCGGGGCCGTGCTGGCGCTGGCGGCAGCAGTGGGCCATTGGCTGCTGGGAGTCGACGGCGTGCCCGCGCTGCTGGAGTTGCTGTTGGCTGCGGGTTTGAGCAGCCTGGTGATCGTTGCCTTGCTGCGTCCGTTCGAACGCTTGCGCGCACAGGCCTTGACCATTGCCGACAACCCATTGAGCCAGCAGTTATACACAGGCCGACGTGACGACATCGGTCAGGTGACCTTTGCCATGCGCATGCTCAAGGCGCAACTGGGCGCGGTGGTAGGGCGTATTGGCGACACCTCGACCCGCCTGGCTGGCCATTCGGGGGCGCTGGTGGATGCGCTGCACACCAGCCATGCCAACAGCCTGGAGCAGCAAAGCGAAGCCGACCAGGTAGCCACGGCGATTCATCAGATGAGTGCCAGCGTGGCCCAGGTTGCGAGCAGCGCGCAGCTGGCGGCGGTGGCGGCGGACGAAGCCGAGGGCGAGACCCAGGCCGGGCACAGGCTGGTCGACCGCAACCGTAATGCCATTCAGGGGTTGGCAGGCTCTTTGGCCGAAGCCAGTCAGGTGATTCACCGGCTGGAAAACCACAGTAGCGAAATCTCCGGGGTGCTGGATGTGATTCGGGGCATTGCCGAGCAAACCAACCTGCTGGCCCTCAATGCGGCGATAGAGGCGGCGCGGGCGGGTGATCAGGGGCGCGGTTTTGCCGTGGTGGCTGACGAAGTGCGTGGCCTGGCCAAGCGCACGGCGCAATCGACTCATGAAATCCAGCGCATGATCGGCGCCTTGCAGGACGGCGCCCGTGCCGCCGTGCAGGTGATGCAGCAGAGCAGCGAGCATGCCGGGCACAGCGTCGAGCAGGCGCAGCAAGCCAGCAGTGCCCTGGATGGCATCAGCGTTCGGGTCAACCAGATCAACGAGATGAGCCTGCAGATTGCTGCGGCGGTGGAGCAGCAGAGCCAGGTCAGCGAGAGCATCAACCGCAACATCGTCAGCATCCGTCAGGCCAGCGAGGCCACCGTCGAGGTAGGGCAGCACAGCCATAGCCGTGCCAGTGATGTGGCGTATCTGGCGCAGGACTTGCGGCGCTTGGCGGATGAGTTTTGGCGGCGTTGTCAGTAGGTGTCGGCCGGAACGTGGGGCATTCGCTGCTGGCCCTGCGGTTAACGGCCTACTGGCCTCATCGCCGGCAAGCCGGCTCCCACATGGACCGCGACGTTCTCAATATCATTGCATTACCTGTAGGAGCCGGCTTGCCGGCGATGAGGCCGGTACAGGCAACGCAAAAAATTTGCGCTTGCAGGGAACTTGTCAGCTCAAAAGCCTATATAGGCGTAATACACCGGTGTTTCAGCAGTGGTCTGCAGGCCAAGCTCAATCAGGCTTGCGCCTAGTTCGGCATCAGGCACATGCAGTGTCCAGTCTGTTTGCTGGGGGTGGGGTGGTTGCTGCAGTGCGTCGGCAAATATACCCATTTCCGGCAGGTAGGCCGTGAAGCCGCGGCCCTTCAGGGCACTGGTGGTCATGCCCAACGCCTGACACAGCGCAACCTTGGCGGTGATGTCATCGCGGTCGGCCTGGCGCGAAGCTTCCACCAGCGCCGCCAGATGCGGGTCGACCGGCAGCGTGCCATGGATCAGCTCGGGGCCCTGTTCCCATGCTTCGGGTGGGCAGTCCTTGTTTTCCGGCCGCAGGGGAATGTGCGGGTTGATCTCCACCGGGTAAATGCGGCACACCAGCGGCCGTGACTCATAAATCGTGCACAGGTCGTCATCGTCCAGGTTCCGGCAACGCCCCGGGTTGAACGCGGCAAAGGTGACCGAGACGCGTGCCTCGGCGCTGCCGCAGGGCACCGTGAGGGAGCGGCGCAGCACGTGCTCGCGCTGCTCGACAGGCATGCCGGGGCCATCGGCCACGAAACCTTCGATCAACACCACCACCTGGCCGCCAGACGTAGCCCATTGGCGCGTTTCATCCAGTGTCAGGGGCACATGGTGGCCGGTGCAGCACTTGCCACAGCCGGTGCAGGCAAAACGCAGACTGTCGTTCACTTGGCGTCCGGGTTCCATTCGCTGACAAAGGCACGCTGGTGCTGGCGGTCGTACAGGCACAGTTCGGTGCCGGTGCGTTGCTGCATGTGCTTCTGTGGATAAACACCTTCGATCAGCAGGGCGCTGAAACCGACCTGGTCATCGAACTCCGCGGGTTTGCCGCGGGCATGGGCATCCTTGAACTGGCTGGCCGCGAGGCAGGCCTTGAGCATTTGCTGGCGTTGTTCGTTCCAGGCCTGGCTGTTGGAGGCCTGGGCCGCGCCGCTGAGCAGGGCGCAGGTGATGAGGAGGGTGCTGAGAAACTTCATACGCATTACCGGTACAAAATCATCCGAGGGGGCGATTATGCCCCACTGCACCCCGGCCGCAAGCCGGGGAGTTTGTCGCTGAATATATCAGTGCTCGGCGAACACCACCGCCCGTGCCGCCACCACCAGACAATCGGTCAGCTCTGGCGAGGAGAACTTGGTGAGGATGGCATTGGCTCCGGCCACCTTGGCCTTCTCGCTGCTCATGGCGCTGTCCAGCGAGGTGTGCAGGAGGATGTACAGGTGCTGGAAGTCCGGGGTTTCGCGCAGGGTTCGGGTGAAGGCGTAGCCGTCCATCTCGGACATCTCGATGTCGGAGACGATGATATTGATCTCCTGATCGGTACCTTGCAGCTCCAGCAGCACGTTGATGGCGTCCTTGGCGCTGCGGGCGGTGTGGCACTCGATGCCCAGGTTGCGCAGGGTATGCACCGACTGTTGCAGTGCGACCTGGCTGTCGTCCACCACCAGGATGTTGGCCGCGGCCAGCAGGCTGGCGTCTTCCTCGCTCACTTCACCGGGGTGCGCCTCGGGCTCGGGCGGGGCGATGCCGTGGATGACTTTTTCGATGTCCAGCACCTGTACCAGCGTGTTGTCGACCCGGGTCACGCCGGTGATGAACGAGCGGTTGCCCGAACCATAGGGCGGCGGCTTGATGTCGGTGGTCAGGCAGTGAACGATGCGGCTGACGGCCTGCACATGCAGGCCTTGGCGCGAGCGGCTGATCTCGGTGACGATCAGGCAGCCGCCGTCCGGGTCGGCCAGGGGACGCTCGCCGATGGCGCGGGACAGGTCGATCACCGACAGCGAATTACCGCGCAGGGTGGCCACGCCTTTGACGTGGGGGTGCGATTCAGGCAGTCGGGTCAGGGGCGGGCAGGGGATGATTTCGCTGACCTTGAGCAGGTTGATTGCCATCAGCTTGCCGCTGCGCAGGGTGAACAGCAGCAGGGACAACGCGTCCGCGCGGGCATTTTGCGTGGCCATGGTGACCTTCGTTCAAAGAGGGAATGCCGGGTTATCGGCGCGCGGCGACCGGGCTTTAGGCCCGGCGCAGGATTTCCCCTTGGCCCGCGCTGTCAACGTAGCCCGAGCCGGCGGGCTAGCCGGCTGAGGTTGGCACGGTCCAGCCCCAGCTCGCGGGAGGCCGCGGCCCAGTTTTCCTGATGGCGCTGTAGGCAGGCCTCGATTACCTGGCGTTGGTAGGCGTCGACGGCTTCGCGCAGGCCACCGTCTGGTAGCGGGGTTTCCGGCAGCGGCGTGAAGGAGGGAATATCGCCCGGCGTTGCAACGGCGCGCAGGTCCAGGTCGTGGGCTTCCAGGGTCAGAATGCGTGGGCGATCGGTGTGTTGGCCCAATGCCTTGAGCGCCGAACGGCCGATCAAGTGCTCCAGTTCTCGTACATTGCCCGGCCAATCGTAGGCCAGCAGTGCGGCTTGCGCTTCGCTGGACAGGCGCAGGCTGTTCAGGCCAAGCCGCGAGCGGTTTTGCTCGAGGAAGTAGCCCGCCAGCATCAGTACGTCACGGCCGCGTTCGCGCAGGGGGGGTACCTGCAAGGGATAGACGCTCAGGCGGTGATAGAAGTCGGCGCGGAAGTTACCGTTGCGCACCTCGGCGGCCAAGTCGCGGTTGGTGGCGGCGATCAGGCGCACATCCACCTGGTGCTCGCGGTCCGAGCCCAGTCGTTGCAACTGGCCGCTCTGTAGCACCCGCAACAGTTTGGCTTGCACGGCCAGTGGCAGCTCACCGACTTCATCGAGGAACAGCGTGCCGCCGTTGGCCAGCTCGAACTTGCCGCGCCGCTCACCGTGGGCGCCGGTGAAGGCACCGCGCACATGGCCAAACAGTTCGCTTTCCACCAGGGTGTCGGGCAACGCCGCGCAGTTGAGGCTGATCAGTGGCTGGTCGGCGCGTTTGCTCGCCTGGTGGATGGCCTGGGCGACCAGCTCCTTGCCCACGCCGGTCTCGCCGGTGATCAGCACGGTCAGGTCACTGCCACCCACCAGGCGGATCTCCTCGACCAGACGTTTGTGCGCTTTGCTCTGGCCAATCAGCTCTTTGTTCTGGCCGCTGGCCTGGCGGTAGATTTCGGCTCGGTGGTGTTCGTCCTCAGCACGCAGGGCCAGGTGTTCGATGCGTTCGGCCACGGTCACGGTGGCGGCGGCCAGACTGGCAAAGGCTTGAAGTGCCTCCAGCTCAAGGCTCTGGAACTGGCCGGGGGTCAGGGCGTCGAGGGTGACAAGGCCCCAAGGGCGTTCATCGACCATCAACGGGCAGCCCATGCAGTCATGCACCTCGAGGTTGGCGTCTGGGGCATGTACCAGGCCGTCGTAAGGGTCGGGCAATTCGGAGTCGCTGGCGAAGCGTGTCGGCTCAGGGCGGCTGAGCAGAATCTGAAAGCGCGGGTGCTCACTGACCCGAAAGCGCCGGCCCAGCGTATCTGGCGACAGCCCGTCCACGGCCAGCGGCACCAGCCATTCACCGTCCAGGCGCAGCAGCGCGGCGGCATCGCACGGCAGCAGGCCACGCATCGCCTGCAGCAGGCGGCGGTAACGTTCCTGGTCGGGCAGGTCGCGGGACAAGTCGCTGACCAGGGGGAGGAGGGCAGTGAGCAGGGGCTTTGTGGTCATAAAGACTCCAGTTGGTCCTAATGACTATACGCCGGGGTGGGTCGTTTTGACATGACCTGCGTCAATGCCCTGATTTCATTGGGTTTTAGAGTTGGCACGATTGCTGAAATAGCCATGACAACCATTCGAAGCCACAGGCTCAGGAGTCGCTGCAATGCTCAATGCCGAACAACGTGCAATCATCAAGGCCACTGTCCCCCTGCTCGAAAGCGGTGGCGAAGCGCTGACCACTCACTTCTACAAGATGATGCTCAGCGAATACCCCGAGGTGCGTCCTCTGTTCAACCAGGCCCACCAGGCCAGTGGTGACCAGCCACGTGCCCTGGCCAACGGCGTGCTGATGTACGCCCGCCACATCGACCAGCTCGAACAACTGGGTGGCCTGGTCGGCCAGATCATCAACAAGCATGTCGCCCTGCAGATTCTCCCGGAGCACTACCCGATCGTCGGCAGCTGCCTGCTGCGGGCTATCGAAGAAGTCCTGGGCAAGGACATCGCCACTCCCGAGGTGATCGCGGCTTGGGGCGCGGCCTATGGCCAACTGGCCGATATCCTCATCGGCGCGGAAGAAAGCCTCTACAAGCAGAAGGAAGAAGCCGCTGGTGGCTGGCGTGGCACCCGTGAGTTCCGCCTGGTACGCCGTGAGCAGGAGAGCAGCGAGATCGTCTCGTTCTACTTTGCCCCGGTGGATGGCAAGCCGGTGCTCAAGGCTGAACCGGGCCAGTACATTGGCTTGCAGCTGTTCATCGACGGGGCCGAGCAACGCCGCAATTACTCGCTGTCGGCACTGTGCGACGGCAAGGAGTACCGCATCAGCGTCAAGCGCGAGGCCGGTGGCAAGGTTTCCAACTACCTGCACGACAAGCTGAACGTCGGCGATACCCTGCAGCTGTTCCCGCCGTCTGGCGACTTTACCCTGGCCGCCAGCGACAAACCGTTGGTGCTGATCAGCGGTGGTGTGGGCATCACCCCAACCCTGGCGATGCTGGAGGCGGCGCTCAAGACCCAGCGTCCCGTGCATTTCATTCACTGTGCGCGCAATAGCGCGGTGCATGCCTTCCGCGATTGGGTCGGCGAGTTGGCCGAGCGCCACCCGCAACTGCAGCACTTCTATTGCTACGCCGAAGCGGACGCAAGCGGCGATGCCCATGCGGTTGGCCTGTTGAGCGAGGACCTGCTGGCCGAGTGGATGCCCGTCGAGCGAGACGTGGATGCCTACTTCCTGGGGCCGAAGGGCTTCATGGCAGCGGTGAAGCGCCATCTGAAAGGGTTGGGCGTACCCGAGCAGCAGAGCCGCTACGAGTTCTTCGGGCCGGCGGCTGCGCTGGAGTGATGCGCTGACGGTACTGGCCTGATCGCCGGCAAGCCGGCTCTCACAGAACCCGTGGGAGCCGGCTTTCCGGCGATCAGGCCGGTACAGCTATATATAAAGAGAAGATGAATCTGCACTGACCATCTTTCACCTTTAATCCTCCTTTAATCACTGTATCCTTCACTCCCGGGTGTCGAGGGGCTTGCCCCTGCGCGACATCCGGGCAGCCGTTTTTTGCGGGCCGACGTTGAACCCACGTCGCGTCAACAGGTCTCAGCCATCTCTGGATAGCGCAGCGCAGCGCTGCCATGCCGCTTCCTCGACATGCTCAAAGGTCAAGCCGGCGTGTAGACTTGCGCAAGGCAGGCGAATTGCACGCTGCCACTCTCCATCGAAGGAATCGGCAATGAACGAACAAACATCGCGCCTGAATCGGGAACGGCGCTTTCTGGTGCTGCTGGGGGTGATCTGCCTCTCCCTGATCGGTGGCGCGCTCTACATGCAAGTGGTGCTCGGCGAGGCCCCTTGCCCACTGTGCATTCTGCAGCGCTACGCCTTGCTGTTCATTGCCGTGTTCGCGTTCATCGCCGCCGCCATGCCCGGGCGCCGCAGCCTGACCTTCTTCGAGGCTCTGGTGGTGCTCAGTGCGATTGGCGGAATCGTTGCGGCGGGCAACCATGTGTATATACTCGCCAACCCGATGGTCAGTTGTGGCATTGACACCCTGCAACCGATCGTCGACGACCTGCCGTTGGCCAAACTGTGGCCGCTGGCGTTCCAGGTCGACGGCTTCTGCAGCACGCCGTACCCGCCGATCCTCGGCTTGTCGCTGGCGCAATGGGCGCTGGTTGCATTCGTTCTCACGGCCATCCTGGTACCGCTGGGGATCTACCGCAACCGACGTGGGTCTTAGACAAAAGTCCCGATTTCCACGTGGTCTTTTACGCCGCGTGAGAAGAGCGAAAAGTCACCTCCCGCTTGATCCAGATCAATCACGAAGCCTTGCAGAATGCGGGTTTGAGAGCTATCAAGCGGGGTGCGACAAACTGTCGCGAAGTTGATTTTTCGAGTGCTATTGTTGCAGATTCTGTAAAAGACTGTTGCTCAATAAGTCATAGTCAAGGGTAAGCGACCTATCTACAATCGCCCCCAATTTCCGTTCGGCACTGCTTGCGAGTCGCAGGATTGAAGGAAGCCGCAGCGCTCCCTTATTGCTGACTTCGTCAAGTTTCGCCCAACGGCGATACCGGGCGGACCCCCCTCCGCGTTTTCCCGCACCAAATGGACTTGGTCTGAAGTACAGGCCTGTTGCCTACGAAACCATAAGCACCGCTAACCCGCTTGACGCCAAGGTTCCTGCAGTCGGACCCCGGGCAGGAGCGAGTACGGGCGCGAAATGCCGCACTTGGCAGGACGAAGTGTTGGCTACCAAAACACAAATTGCATTGAAGCAAGCTGATCTAGAGGTCGTGAGATGAGTAAAAAGCGTTACCCCAGACTGTTTGGCATATTGCCCTTTTTAGGCATGCTTTTACTCAGTGGGTGCAACTGGACCCTGCTCGACCCGAAAGGTCAGGTCGGCATTGAGCAAAAGAACCTCATCCTTATCGCTACCGGCCTGATGCTGCTGGTGGTGATTCCGGTCATCATCATGACCGTGGCGTTCGCCTGGAAGTACCGTGCTTCCAACAAGGCTGCCACCTACACGCCTGACTGGTCGCACTCGACCAAGATCGAGGCAGCGGTGTGGATCATCCCGATCATCATCATCATCGCCCTGGGTTACGTCACCTACCACTCCACCCACAAGCTGGACCCGTACCGTCCACTGGATTCCGACGTGAAACCGGTGCAGATCGACGTGGTCGCGCTGGACTGGAAATGGCTGTTCATCTACCCGGAACAAGGCATTGCCACGGTCAACAAGATCGTCTTCCCGGCTAACACCCCGGTCAACTTCCGTGTGACCTCCGACGCCGTGATGAACTCGTTCTTCATCCCAGGTCTGGGCGGCCAGATCTACGCGATGGCGGGCATGACCACCAAGCTGCACCTGATCGCCAACGAGAACGGCGAGTTCGACGGTATCAGCGCCAACTACAGCGGCGCTGGCTTCACCGGCATGAAATTCAAGGCCACTGCAACCTCTCAGGAAGACTTCGACAAGTGGGTCGCCGAGGTCAAGCAGTCGCCGAAGAAGCTGGACAAGGCCGAATACGACGCCTTGGCCAAACCAAGCGAAAACAACCCAGTCGCGCTGTACAGCGAGGCCTCGCCTGACCAGTTCCAGATCATCGTCGACAAGTACGAAGGTATGAATCGCGGTCGTCCGAGCCACGAAGAAGCAGGCAGCAAAGACCTGGCCACTACCAAGGGTGTGGAATCGAGTATGCAACCAGCTGCCGGTGCAGAGGAGTAAGAGATGTTCGGTAAATTAAGCCTGGAGGCGATACCCTATCACGAGCCGATAGTCATGGTGACGCTTGCCATGATCGCGCTCGGTGGTATCGCTGTCGTTGGTGCTATCACCTACTTCCGCAAGTGGACCTACTTGTGGACTGAGTGGCTGACCACGGTCGACCACAAGAAAATCGGGGTGATGTACATCATCGTCGCGATGGTCATGCTGCTGCGCGGCTTCGCCGACGCCATCATGATGCGTACCCAGCTGGCTGCTGCTACCGGCGGCTCCGAAGGCTACCTGCCGCCTGAACACTATGACCAGATCTTCACCGCTCACGGTGTGATCATGATCATCTTCATGGCGATGCCGTTCTTCACTGGTCTGATGAACCTGGCGGTTCCTCTGCAGATCGGTGCACGTGACGTTGCCTTCCCGTTCCTGAACTCCCTGAGCTTCTACCTGCTGCTGGCAGGCGTGCTGCTGGTCAACATCTCGCTGGGCGTTGGTGAATTCGCCAAGACCGGCTGGGTTGCCTATCCGCCGCTCGCGGGCATTCAGTACAGCCCTGGGGTGGGTGTCGACTACTACATCTGGGCGCTACAGCTCTCAGGCTTGGGTACGACACTGACAGGCGTGAACTTCCTCGTCACCGTGATGAAGATGCGCGCCCCTGGCATGAAGCTGATGGACATGCCGATCTTCACCTGGACCTGCACCTGGGCCAACGTGCTGATCGTGGCTTCGTTCCCGATCCTGACCGCTGCACTCGCTCTGCTGACTGTTGACCGTTATCTGGACTTCCACATTTTCACCAACGAGCTTGGTGGGAACCCGATGATGTACGTCAACCTGTTCTGGGCGTGGGGTCACCCTGAGGTTTACATCCTGATCCTGCCGGCCTTCGGCGTGTTCTCGGAAGTGACTTCGACCTTCTCCGGCAAGCGTCTGTTCGGCCACCACTCGATGATCTACGCATCGGGCGCCATCGCCGTTCTGGGCTTCGCTGTATGGCTGCACCACTTCTTCACCATGGGTGCCGGCGCCAGCGTCAACACCTTCTTCGGCCTGGCGACGATGCTGATCTCCATTCCGACTGGTGTGAAGCTGTTCAACTGGCTGTTCACCATGTACCAGGGCCGTGTGCGCTTCACCGCGCCAATGCTGTGGACCCTGGGCTTCATGATCACCTTCTCGATCGGTGGTATGACTGGCGTTCTGCTGGCTGTTCCAGGTGCTGACTTCGTTCTGCACAACAGCCTGTTCGTAATCGCTCACTTCCACAACGTGATCATCGGTGGTGCGGTATTCGGCTACATCGCCGGCTTCGCTTACTGGTGGCCAAAAGCGTTCGGCTTCAAGCTGAACGAGAAGTGGGGCAAAGCTGCCTTCTGGTTCTGGATCTCTGGCTTCTACGTAGCGTTCATGCCGCTGTACGCTCTGGGCTTCATGGGCATGACCCGTCGTCTGAACCACTCCGACAACCCACTGTGGGAACCCTACCTGTACGTAGCCGTTGCCGGCGCCGTGCTGATCCTGTTCGGTATCGCTTGCCAGCTGATCCAGATCGTTGTCTCGATCCGCGACCGCAACCAGAACCTGGACGTGACCGGCGACCCATGGGGCGGCCGTACCCTGGAATGGTCGACTTCGTCGCCACCTCCGTTCTACAACTTCGCTCACATGCCTGAGCAGGTTGGTCTGGATGCCTGGCACGAAACCAAGGAAACCGGTAAGGCTTACAAGCCGGCGACCAAGTTCGACGCGATCCACATGCCGAGCAACACCTCCACCGGTTTGTTCATGGGCCTGTTCCTGACCGTCTTCGGCTTCGCTTTCATCTGGCACATCTGGTGGCTGGTTGGCGCAAGCCTGGTTGCAACCATCGCTGTCTTCGTTCGCCACGCTGCGCGTGACGACCAGGGCTACATGGTTCCGGCCGAAGAAGTGGCGCGCATCGAAGGCGAGCGCATGAAAGCGCTGGCCAAAGCAGGTGCTCTGCCTGCCGGCGCACGTGTCGAATCGTTTGAGCGGGTGTAATCAATGTCCAGTCAAGTAATGCACGGTGCTGCTCATGGTCACGACCATGGGCATGACGACCACCACCACGACTCGGGCCAGATGACCGTACTCGGTTTCTGGCTGTACCTGATGACCGACTGCATTCTGTTTGCGTCGCTCTTCGCCACCTACGCGGTGCTGTCCGGCAGTTTTGCCGGCGGCCCGTCGGGTCACGACATCTTCCAGCTCGACTTCGTGCTGGTTGAAACCGCGTTCCTGCTGCTGTCCTCGATCACCTTCGGCTTCGCCATGCTGAAGATGTTCGCCGGTAGCAAAGCAGGTGTACTGGGCTGGTTGGCTGTGACCTTCCTGTTCGGTGCTGGCTTCATCGCGATGGAAATCTATGAATTCCATCACCTGATCGGTGAGGGCTTCGGCCCGCAGCGCAGTGGCTTCCTGTCGGGCTTCTTCGCCCTGGTAGGTACCCACGGTCTGCACGTGACTGCCGGCCTGATCTGGATGGCAATCATGATGTTCCAGATCAACAAGCACGGCATCACGCCGACCGCCAAGACCCGCATGAGCTGCCTGAGCCTGTTCTGGCACTTCCTGGACGTGGTCTGGATCTGCGTATTCACCGTCGTCTACCTGCTGGGAGTTCTGTAATGGCTAGCGCACACGACACTCATCACGAAGGCAATCACGGTAGCGTCAAGTCGTACATGGTCGGCTTCGTACTGTCGATCATCCTGACCGCGATCCCGTTCGGCCTGGTGATGTTCCCAAGCCTGCCGAAGAACCTGACCGTTCTGGTCGTGGTGGCCATGGCCGTCATCCAGGTAGTCGTACACCTCGTGTACTTCCTGCACATGGACCGCTCGAAAGAGCAGCGTTCCAACGTGTCGACGTTCCTGTTCACCGCCCTGGTAATCGCTCTGCTGGTCGGCCTGTCGCTGTGGATCATGTTCAGCATCCACTTCGAAATGATGGCCAAGTGAGGTAAGACTGCATGTCCGTTAAGCACTTTATCCAAATCACCAAACCGGGGATCATTTTCGGTAACGTGCTTTCCGTGGCAGGCGGTTTCTTCCTTGCCGCGAAGGGCCATGTGGATTTCGCCCTGTTCCTGGCGGTGGTAGTGGGTACTTCCCTGGTGGTGGCGTCCGGTTGCGTGTTCAACAACTGCATCGACCGCGACATCGACATCAAGATGGAACGTACCAAGAACCGCGTCATGGTTCAGGGCGGCATGCCGCTGCCCCTCGCGCTGGCCTACGCCACCCTTCTCGGGGTGGCGGGCTTCAGCCTGCTGTATGTTCAGGCCAACCCGCTGTCGGCGTTCTGTGCGCTGATTGGCTTCATCGTCTACGTCGGTTTCTACAGCCTGTGGCTGAAGCGCAAATCGGTGCACGGCACCTTGGTCGGCAGCCTTTCGGGTGCCATGCCTCCGGTGATCGGCTACTGCGCCGTGAGCAACAGCTTCGACCTGGCTGCTGTGACCCTGCTGGTGATGTTCAGCCTGTGGCAGATGCCGCACAGCTTCGCGATCGCCATCTTCCGCTTCAAGGATTACAGCGCTGCCAACATTCCGGTCCTGCCGGTGGCGCGCGGTATTCTGGCGGCGAAGAAGCAGATCGTGCTGTACGTGCTGGCCTTCGTGCTCGCAACCCTGATGCTTACCCTCGGCGGTTACGCCGGTCTCGGCTACCTGGCCGTGGCAGCAGCCATGGGCCTGTACTGGCTGTACATGGCGTGGGGTGGCTACAAGGCCGAGGACGACAGCAAGTGGGCCCGCAAGGTATTCGGTTTCTCCATCCTCACCGTCACCGCCCTGAGCGTGATGATGTCGGTGGACAGCCAGACCGCTGCGGACGTGCTGATGACCTACGCGCGCTGATACAGCTGCCTGTTACACGAAAACCCCGGCCAATGCGCCGGGGTTTTTTTATGGGTTTTTTCTGTGCTGGCCCCTTCGCGGGTAAACCCGCTCCCACAGGTATTGCACAGAACTCAGGGCCTGTGTAATTCCTGTGGGAGCAACTGTCTTGTGTTGCCTGTACCGGCCTTATCGCCGGCAAGCCGGCTCCTACAGGTATTGCGGTGATCTTGAGGTCGTCGCTGTACCTGTGGGAGCCGGCTTGCCGGCGATAGGGCAGTCCCTAAAAACATAAAATTTGAATTTTCAAAAAATACATCTGAAAAATTCTAACAAAACAGGAAATTGTCCTTTACAGGTATCCTGTTTCGGCACTATCTTCTGAATCAGGCCGCCACATCGGCCAACGTCGCTCGGACGGTTCCGGGCGCTTACGTCTCCAGAGGAAACCATGGCCAATCCAGGTTCGCCGCGCCGCTTTGCGCGTATCGATCGTCTCCCGCCCTACGTCTTCAACATCACCGCCGAGCTCAAGATGGCAGCCCGCCGCCGTGGCGAGGACATCATCGACCTGAGCATGGGCAACCCCGACGGTGCCACACCGCCGCACATCGTCGAGAAGCTGGTGCAGGTCGCCCAGCGTGAAGACACCCATGGCTACTCCACCTCTCGTGGTATTCCGCGTCTGCGCCGTGCCATCTCCAACTGGTACAAGGACCGCTACGAGGTCGACATCGACCCGGAAAGCGAAGCCATCGTCACCATTGGTTCGAAAGAGGGCCTGGCGCACCTGATGCTTGGCACCCTCGACCATGGCGACACCGTGCTGGTGCCCAACCCGAGCTACCCGATTCACATCTACGGCGCGGTCATCGCCGGAGCGCAGGTTCGCTCCGTGCCGCTGGTGCCGGGCGTGGACTTCTTCAACGAGCTTGAGCGGGCGATTCGCGAGTCCATCCCCAAGCCTAAGATGATGATCCTCGGCTTCCCCTCCAACCCCACCGCTCAGTGTGTCGAGCTGGACTTCTTCGAGCGCGTGGTGGCCTTGGCCAAGCAATATGACGTACTGGTGGTGCATGACCTGGCCTACGCCGACATCGTCTACGACGGCTGGAAGGCTCCGTCGATCATGCAGGTTCCGGGTGCCAAGGACATTGCGGTGGAGTTCTTCACCCTGTCCAAGAGCTACAACATGGCCGGTTGGCGCATCGGCTTCATGGTCGGCAACCCCGAGCTGGTGAGTGCCCTGGCGCGGATCAAGAGCTACCACGACTACGGTACCTTCACACCGCTGCAAGTGGCGGCCATCGCGGCACTGGAAGGCGACCAGCAATGCGTGCGCGACATTGCCGAGCAGTACCGCCAGCGTCGCAACTTGCTGGTCAAAGGGCTGCACGAGTTGGGCTGGATGGTCGAGAATCCCAAGGCATCGATGTACGTCTGGGCGAAGATTCCAGAGCAGTACGCCCATCTTGGCTCGCTGGAGTTTTCCAAGAAGCTGCTGGCCGAGGCCAAGGTCTGTGTTTCTCCGGGCATCGGCTTCGGCGACTACGGCGATGACCATGTGCGCTTTGCCCTGATCGAGAACCAGGACCGCATTCGCCAGGCGATTCGCGGCATCCGCCAGATGTTCCGGGCTGACGGCCTGGCCCGTAATAAGTAGTCGTGAATCAGGGGCCGTGAACCGGCCCCTGATGCTGCCGGATCGGCGGCAATGTTTTTTTGCATTACCCCTCTTCTCAGCCGACCTGGCTTCGATTAAAAATGGCGCCGCGGGCCAGTCCCGATAACAACAACCTTCCCTCCGTGCCATCATGTCCGAAAACAACCCTTGCCTTGACTGCGGCGCCTGCTGCGGGTACTTCCGTGTGTCCTTCTTTTGGGGTGAATGCCAGTCTGCCGGGGGGCTTGTGCCCGATGACCTGGTGGTACAGATCAACCCCACCCGCGTAGCCATGATCGGCACCGACGCCAAGCCCTGTCGCTGCATCAGCCTGGGCGGCGAGATCGGCACTCAGGTGGCCTGCACCATCTACGAGAACCGCTCCAGCCCCTGCCGTGAATTCGATGCGTCCTGGGAAAATGGTGTGCATAACCCCAGCTGCGACGATGCACGCGCGTTCTACGGCCTGCCACCGTTGACGCCGCCGGGGGCCAACGAGCCGAATTGGCCGGATGGCGGGGCCAAGGTGGCCTGACCTTGCAGCAGTCGGTTTATCCACATAGGCGTCCATGAATTCACTGACGTTTTCGCGGGTAAACCGGCTTCCACAGTGTCTGTTTCGCCAAGGAAGTGACTGAAACGGTTAACCCGTTCACGCATTGGCGAAGTGCCACTACCGCTCGTCGGTTGGATCCAACCAGGCATCGCTCGAAACCCGCGAAATACCTGGCACCTTTACATAGCATTAACACTATTTAACTTATCTTTACGCCTGCCTGCCCGCCCTACAGCGGCTACACATTCCCCCAAAGGATATTCGTAGCCAGTGATTAGGCGTTTGGGCCGTCGCGTGTTTCGTTGCTCTTTTGCTTTCCCGCTATACACGCATTCAAGGACTGAATGGCCTGATCCACGAAGGAGCTCTCCGTGGACAGACGTGCCGCTTTTCGTTCGCCTGCCGGTTTTTCGCAACTCTCCCTGGCCGTCAGCCTGGCAGTCGGTGCCATGGCCTTTGGCCTGTCGAGCGAGCCGGCGCTGGCAGTCTGCAGCGCGGCGGGGTCCATAATCACCTGCAACGGCGCGGCCAACCCGCTGGCACCCAGCTATACCAACGGCGGCAGTGGCCTCACGGTCAACGTCAACCCTGGCGCCTCGCTGGGCACGCTGCTAGGCGTGGGCGGCACGTCCCTGTCGCTGGCCGGCAACAACAACACGCTGAACAACTCCGGCACCATCGACCCGACCTTGCTGGGGCTGCTGAGCATCCAGTCCTCCGCCGTGCTGATCGGCAACACCGGCACCGGCAGCACGCTCAACATCAACAACAATGCCACGGGCGTGATCAAGGGCACGGGTGCCTTGCTGGGTGCGAATTTGCTGAACCTCTCCGGCATGGCGCTGGACGCGCGCAACGGTGCGGCGGGAACCACGACCATCACCAATGCCGGCAGTATCGGTTCCTCGGCCCTGGCCAGCCTCACCCTGGTGAGCGAGGACACCCCGGTCATCGCCGTGACCGGCGGCAGCACGGTGAACTTCACCAACACCGGGACCATTCTCGGTCGGACGGCGTTCGAGGCCTCGGCGGCGGGGAACACCTTCACCAACGCCGGGAGCCTGACCGGTAGCCTGTCGATGGGGGCCAACAGTACCAACCGCTTCAACGCCATCACCGGCTCCAGTGTCAGTGCCGGGCTCGGCGTCGGCGTGTCTTTGCTGGTCACCAGCAACCCCAACCTTGCCTACGCGGCAGCCGGCAAGATCGACGGCGGTGCCGGCGGCACCAATACCCTGGCGCTGCGCAACGCCATCGGTGGCGGCAGTGGCACCAGCGGCAGCGGCACCATCAATGCCACCAACTACATCAACTTCAACCGCCTGATCGTCGACAGCGGCACCTGGAGCCTGATCGGCCCGGTGCTCAGCGGCACTACCCAGACCACGCTCAACGATGGCCTGGTCAACTTCGACAACGCCAGTGCCTTCGGCAGCGGCGCCATCACCGTCAATGGCGGCGGGCTGGCGGGCACTGTCGGCGGCCTGAGTCTGGCCAACAACTTCACCCTCAATGCTGGCCTGAACGTCGGCGGGGCCACCGACATGGCCCTCAATGGCGTGATCTCAGGTGTCGGCAGCCTGACCAAGACCGGTGCCGGCCTGCTCACCCTCGGCGGCACCAACACCTACAGCGGCGGCACCACCCTGGCCGCCGGCGGCCTCAACCTGACCAACGCCGCGGCGCTCGGCAGCGGTGCGCTCACCGTCAGCGGTGCCGGTAGCCTGCAAGGCAGCGTGCCACTGGTGCTGAACAACAACGTGACGTTGAACGCGGCGCTGACCTTGCCCGGCAGCAACGCCCTGACCTTGGGTGGCGTGCTTAGCGGCACGGGCTCGCTGGTCAAGAGCGGCAGCGGTGGCCTGACCCTGAACGGCGTCAACACCTACAGCGGCGGCACCACCCTGGCCAGCGGCACCCTTACACTTGGCAATGCCAGCGCCCTGGGTAGCGGCGCGTTGGGCCTGACCGGCAGCGGTACCCTGGACAACACGGCGACCATGTCCCTCGGCAACGCCATCAACCTGGGCAGCAGCACCCTGACCTTGCCGGGCAACAACGCCCTGACGCTCAACGGCGTGATTGGCGGCACCGGCAGCCTGGTCAAGAACGGCGCCGCCGACCTCACCCTCAACGGCGTGAACACCTTCAGCGGCGGTACCAGCCTGGGCGCAGGCAAGCTCACGGTCGGCGACAGCGCCGCGCTGGGCAGCGGTGCCCTGGCACTGACCGGCAATGCCAGCCTCGACGCCAGCACAGGAGTCAGCCTGGCCAACGCAATCAACCTCGGCGCCAACACCCTCAACCTTCTGGGCACCAGCGCCACCACTTTGGGCGGCGTGATCAGCGGGACCGGCGCACTTATCAAGAACGGCGCTGGCGACCTGGCCCTGAATGGCAACAACACCTTCAGCGGCGGCCTGACGCTCAACACCGGCAAGCTCACCGTCGGCCACAGCAACGCCCTGGGCGGCGGCGCGCTGACCCTGGGCGGCAACGCCAGCCTCGATGCCAGCACTGGGGTCAACCTGGGGAATGCCATCAACCTGGGTGCCAACACCCTGAACCTGCTGGGCACCAGCGCTACCACCCTGGGCGGCGTGATCAGCGGCACCGGCGCATTGGTGAAAAGCGGCAGCGCCGGCCTGACCCTCAACGGCAGCAACACCTTCAGCGGAGGCACTACCCTCAACGCGGGCGTGCTGACCGTGGGCGACAACAATGCCCTGGGTACCGGGGCGCTCAGCCTGGGCGGCAACGCCAGCCTCGATGCGGGCGCGACGGTCAACCTGGGCAACGCCATCAACCTGGGCGGTAACACCCTGACCCTGCCCGGCAGCAATGCCGCTACCCTGAGCGGTGTGATCAGCGGTACCGGCGCTTTGGTCAAGAACGGTGGCAGCAACCTGACCCTGACCGGCAGCAACACCTTCAGCGGCGGACTCACCCTCAATGCCGGCACCCTGACCCTGGCCAGCGCGGCCGCCCTGGGGACCGGTGCATTGTCTGTCGGCGGCGCGTCGACCCTGGCCAACGCCACGGCATTCACCCTGAACAACGGCGTCAACCTCGGCGCCAACCTGACCTTGGCCGGAGGCAACAACCTGGTCCTGGCCGGCAACCTCAGCGGCACCGGTGGGCTGACCAAGAACGGCAGCGCCAGCCTGACCCTGTCGGGCAGCAACACCCAGAGCGGTACCACCACTCTCAACGCCGGCACCCTGGTAGTGGGCAGCGCCACCGCGCTGGGTACCGGGGCACTCAACGCCGCAGCGGGCACCACCCTCGACACCAGCATCGCCGGGCTGAACATCGGCAACGCGCTGAACCTGGCCGGCAACCTCACTCTCGCCGGCAGCAACGACCTCACCCTCGGCGGCGTGATCGCGGGTGTCGGCGGCCTGACCAAGAACGGCAACACCACGCTGACCCTCACTGGCGCCAACACCCAGGTCGGTGCCACCAATCTCAATGCCGGCACCATCGTGGTCGGCAGCAACACCGCGCTGGGCAGTGGCGCGCTCAATGCCGCCGCAGGCACCAGCCTGGACGCCAGCAGCGCGGTCAACCTCGGCAACGCTGTCAACCTGGTCGGCGCACTGACCATTGGCGGCAGCGCCAACCTCGGCCTCGGCGGCCTGGTCAGCGGCGCGGGTAGCCTGGTCAAGAACGGCAGCGCAACCCTGACCCTATCCGGCCCTAACGCCTACCTGGGCGGCACCACCCTCAATGCCGGCGGCCTGGTGCTGGGCAACGCTGCGGCGCTCGGCGTGGGCAAGCTCACCGTGGCAGGCGCGGGCAGCCTGGACAGCACGGCGGCGCTCAGCGTCGGCAACGCCGTTACCCTTGATGCCGACCTCACCCTGGCCGGCAGCAACAACCTGAGCCTCAATGGTGTGATCGACGGCACTGGCCGGCTGATCAAGAACGGTGCCACAACGCTTACCCTCGGTGGCCTCAACAGCTATGCCGGCGGCACGTTGCTCAACGCTGGCGGCCTGGTGCTTGGCAACGGCAGCGCGCTCGGCACGGGGACCCTGACCGTGGGCGGCGCCGCGAGCCTGGACAACAGCAGCGCCGTCAGCCTGGGCAACAACGTCGCGCTCAACGCCAACCTCACCGTGGGCGGCAGCAATGCGTTGGCCCTCGGCGGGGTGCTCAGCGGGGCAGGGCAGCTGGTCAAGAACGGTACCGCCACCCTGACCTTGAACGGCGTCAACACCTACGCCGGTGGCACCACCCTGAGTGACGGTGGTGTGGTCATCGGCAACGGTAGCGCCCTCGGCAGTGGCGCCCTGAACGTGACCGGTGCCGCCAGCCTCGACAACAGCGCCGTGCTGACCCTGGCCAACGACATCGGCCTGGGCGCCAACCTCACTGTGGGGGGCAGCAACGACCTCACCTTGAGCGGCGCCCTCAGCGGCACGGGCGGCTTGATCAAGAACGGCTTGGCCGACCTGACGCTCAGCGGCAACAATACCTTCAGCGGCGCCATCGACCTGCTCGGCGGCAGTCTCACCACCGTGGGCACTGGCGCGCTGGGCAACGCCTCGGCGCTCAATGTCGGCGCGGGTGCCAGCCTCAACCTCGGTAACAGTGCCGCAATCGGCAGCCTCAGCGGTGCAGGCACGGTGAACGTGGCTGGTGGCGGCAACCTGACCGTGGGTGGCAACAACTCGAACAACGTCTTCAGCGGCGCCCTGGCCGGCGCGGGCGGGCTGGTGAAGACCGGCACCGGCAGCCTGGAGCTGTCGGGCGTGAGCGTGCTGGCGGGCAACTCCACGGTCAACGCCGGCCTGCTCAACGTCTCCGGCTCCCTGGCCAGCGCCAACGTGCAGGTCAACAGTGGTGCCAGCCTGGGCGGCACCGGCAGCCTGCTCGGCGCCGTCGATATCGCCAACGGCGCGCACCTGCTGGCCAACAGCGGCGCGACCCTGGCCACCGGCGCCCTGACCTTGCACAGCGGCTCGATCCTCGATTTCGGCCTGGGCTCGCCATCCACCGGCGGCACCGCGCTGGTCAACGTCAACGGCAACCTGACCCTCGACGGTACCCTCAACGTCACCGATATCGGCGGCTTCGGCACCGGTATCTACCGCTTGTTCGACTACACCGGCGCCCTGGTGGACAACGGTGTGGTGGTCGGCACTTACCCAGGCAGCGTACTGCCGGGCGACCTGCAGGTGCAGACCTCCATCGGCAGCCAGATCAACCTGCTGGTGGGCGGTGCCACTGGCACCGTGCAGTTCTGGGACGGTGGCCAGAACGTCCCCAACGGCGTGATCGACGGCGGCACGGGGACCTGGAACGGCGCCAACACCAACTGGACCGATGTCAACGGTGTGCTCAACACCACCTGGGCCAGCGACTTCGCGGTGTTCCAGGGCACCGCGGGCGATGTCACCGTGGTCGGCACCCAGGCCGCCACCGGCCTGCAGTTCGTCACCAACGGCTATCGCCTGATCGGCGCGGGTGGCCTGGACCTGGTCAACGCCAGCAACGGTGCCTTCAGCGTGCGCGTCGACCCGGGTGTCACCGCGACGGTGAACGTCGGTCTCTCGGGCAGCGGCCAATTGGCCAAGCTCGACAGCGGCACCCTGGTGCTCAACGGTGCCAACAGCTACACCGGCGGTACCGTGTTCAATGGCGGCAGCATCGTCGTTGGCAACAACACCGCGTTCGGCACGGGGGCAGTCAGCGCCGCAGCCGGCACCAGCCTGGACAGCAACACTGCCGTCACCCTGGGCAACGCCTTTGCCCTGGGCGGCGCCTTGACCGTCGGCGGTAGTGCTGACCTGGGCCTGACCGGCGTCGTGTCGGGCAGTGGCAGCCTGATCAAGGCCGGTGGCGCCAACCTCACACTCGGCAACGCCAACACCTACAGCGGCGGCACCAGCCTCGGCGCCGGTACCCTGACCTTGGGCAATGCCCAGGCGCTGGGTACGGGCGGCCTGACGGTGACGGGCGCCGCCAGCCTGGACACCAGCGCTAACCTGGCATTGGCCAATACCGTTGCCTTGAACGCCAACCTCACCCTACCGGGCAGCAACAACCTCACCCTCAACGGTGCGCTCAGCGGCACTGGCGGCTTGGTCAAGACCGGCGCCGGCACGCTGACCCTCAATGGCAGCAATAGCCAGCAAGGCACCACCAGCCTCAACGGTGGCACCCTGGTGGTTGGCAGCAATACAGCCTTGGGCACAGGTGCTCTGAACGCCGTAGGCGGCACGACCCTGAGCAGCAACGCCAACGTCACCCTGGCCAACCTGCTCAACCTGGCTGGCAACCTGACCATCGCCGGGGCGCAGAACCTGACCCTGGGCGGTAACATCGCTGGCGTCGGTGGCCTGACCAAGACCGGCAGCGGCACCCTGACCCTGAACGGCACCAACGGCAACCTGGGCAATACCAACCTCAATGCCGGCACCCTGGTGCTCGGCAGCGCCAGTGCCCTCGGCCTCGGCCAACTCAACGCGGCCGCCGGTACCACGCTGGACAACAACACCGCGTTGAACATCGGCAACACCGTCAACTTGGGGGGCAATCTCACGATCACCGGTAGCAACGACCTGGGCCTGGGCGGCCTGGTCACCGGCGCTGGCAGCCTGACCAAGAACGGCGCCAGCAACCTCACCCTAAGTGGCGCCAATACCCTGACCGGTGGCGTGACCCTCAATGCTGGCACCCTCACCCTGGGCAACAACCAGGCGCTGGGCACCGGCACCCTGACCGTCGGTGCCGCCAGCAACCTGGCCACCACCGGCGCCCTGACTCTGGCCAACCAGATGGTGCTGAACGGCACCTTGAGCCTGCTGGGCAACAACAACCTGGTGTTGAACGGTGTGATCAGCGGCACGGGTGGCCTGACCAAGGCTGGTAGCGGCAACCTGACCCTGGGCGCCGCCAATACCTACCAGGGCACCACCACCCTTGGGGGCGGTACCCTGACCTTGGGCAACAACACCGCCCTGGGTTCGGGCAACCTGTCGGTGACCGGCAACAGCACCCTGGGTACCACCGGAGTACTGCAGCTGGCCAACGCCATCGGCCTTGGCACCGGTACCACCCTTGGCGTCAACAACACTCAGACGCTGACCCTCGATGGGGTCATCAGTGGTGGTGGCGGTTTGAGCAAACTGGGCAGCGGCCAGCTGATCCTCAACGGCAACAACACCTACGGCGGTGGCACCTCGCTGCAGGCCGGCAGCCTGCTGCTGGGCAATGCCGGCGCCCTGGGCAGCGGCGCGCTGACAGTCAACGGCGCCGCTACCCTCGATGCCAGCCAAGCGCTGGCGCTGGCCAACGCCGTCAACCTGAGCGGTGGCAACCTCACTCTCGGCGGCAGCCAGGCACTGACCCTCAATGGCGTGGTCAGTGGCAACAACGGCCTGATCAAGAATGGCACGGCCAGCCTGACCCTCAACGGCAGCAACACCTACAGCGGCGGCACCACGCTCAACGGCGGCACCCTGGTGGTCGGCAGCAACTCCGCCCTGGGCACTGGCGCCCTGAGTAGCGGCGCCAACACCAGCCTCGATGCCAACGGCGCGGGTGTCACCCTGGCCAACGCCGTGCACCTGGGCGGCACGCTCAACGTGCCTGGCAGCGCCAACCTCACCCTCAATGGCGTGCTCGATGGCGTCGGAGGCCTGAACAAATCGGGCGCCGCCACCCTGACCCTCAACGGCGCCAACAACTACCTTGGCGGCACCACCCTCGGCGCCGGCCAGCTCGTGGTCGGCAACGACAACGCGCTGGGGCAGGGCGCGCTGACCGTCGCCGGAGCCTCGACCCTGAGCGCAGGCAGCAACGTCACCCTGGCCAACAACGTCACCCTCAACGCTGGCCTGACGGTCGCTGGCGGCAACGACCTGACCCTCAATGGCGTGATCAACGGCACCGCCGGCCTGGTCAAGAACGGCAGCGGCAACCTGACCATCAACGGCAACAACGGCTACCAAGGCGGTACCCAGCTTAACGCAGGGCGCCTGACCTTGGGCAGCAGCGGCGCCCTGGGCACCGGCACCCTGGCGGTCACCGCTGATGCCACCCTGGCCAACAGCGCGCCCATGGCTCTGGGCAACACCATCGCCCTGAGCAACGGCGCCAACCTGACCGTCGAAGCTGCCAACGCGCTGATCTTCAGCGGCGACCTGGGCGGCAGCGGCAACCTGATCAAGACCGGCGTCGACGACCTCACCCTGGTCGGCGTCAAGACCTTCACCGGCGACGTCGATATCCAGGCCGGTTCCGTCACCACCTTGGGCAGCGGCGTGCTAGCCAACGTCGACACGCTCAACGTCGGCGCCAGCGGCCAGCTGAACCTCAACGGCAATGCCAGCTTCGGCAGCCTGACCGGCAGTGGCCAGGTCGATGTTGGCATTGGCAGCGTCCTGAGCCTGGGCAGCAACAACCTCAGCAGCACCTTCGCCGGTGGCCTCAACGGCTTGGGCGGCTTGACCAAAGTCGGTACCGGCACCCTGACCCTGACGGGCACCGGCAACCTGGCCGACAACACCCATGTCAACGCTGGCACCCTGAAAGTCGACGGCACCCTGGGCAGCAACCTGCTGACCGTCGGCAATGGCGCTACCCTGACCGGTAGCGGTACCGCCAATGCCACAGTGGTCATCAGCAACGGCGGCCATCTGGTGGGGCAGAGCGGCAGCACCCTGGGCCTCGGCAGCCTGGTGCTCAACAGCGGCTCGATCGTCGATGCCGGCCTGGGCGCGCCGTCCACGGGCGGCACCGCGCTGTTCAACGTCGGCGGCAACCTGACCCTCGACGGCACCCTCAATGTCAGCAGCATCGGTGGCTTCGGCAACGGCGTGTACCGGATCTTCGACTACACCGGCTCGCTCACCGACAACGGCCTGGACTTCGGCAGCCTGCCGGGGGGCGTAGGCCTGGGCGATGTGAGCCTGCAGACCGTCCTGGCCAACCAGGTCAACCTGCTGGTCAGCGCCGCCGGCCTGAATATCCAGTTCTGGGACGGTAGCCAGAGCGTGGCCAACGGCCAGGTCGAGGGTGGCTCGGGCGTGTGGAACGCCACCAACACCAACTGGACCGATCTAAACGGCACGTTCAACTCCACTTGGGGCAGCACCTTCGCGGTGTTCCAAGGCACGGCGGGTGACGTCACCGTCGATGGCAGCCAGACCGTCAACGGCATGCAGTTCGTTACCAATGGCTATCGCCTGCTGGCTGGCACGGGAGGGGCACTCAACCTGATCAACGGCACCGGTGGCGACACCAGCGTGCGGGTCGACCCGGGCGTGACCGCTACCCTCGATGTCGGCCTGACCGGCGTCGGCAAGCTGAACAAGCTCGACAGCGGCACCCTGGTGCTCAACGGCAGCAACAGCTACAGCGGCGGCACCACCCTCAGTGGCGGCACCCTGGTGCTGGGCAACAACAGTGCCCTGGGCAGCGGCACGCTCGATACCGCTGCAGGCACCACCCTCGACAGCAACGCGGCGGTGGCCTTGGGCAACGCTGTCGTTCTAGGCGGCCCGCTGAACATTGCTGGCAGCAACGACCTGGCGCTCAATGGCAACATCAGCGGCGCCGGTGGCCTGCTCAAGGCTGGCACCGCACGCCTGGCACTGGGCGGCAACAACACCTTCGCCGGCAACACTGCGCTCAACGGCGGTACCCTGGTGCTGGGTTCCAACACCGCGTTGGGCACCGGCAGCCTGAACGCCGCCAGCGGCACCAGCCTCGACAGCAGCCAGGCCGTCACCCTGGCCAACAACGTCAACCTGGCCGGCCCGCTCACGGTGCTGGGCAGCAACGACCTGACTCTCGGCGGCACCGTTGCGGGTGCGGGGCGCCTGCTCAAGGCTGGCGCCGCACGCTTCGCGCTGATGGGCGCAAACACCTACAGCGGCGGCACCGACCTGCAATCCGGCACCTTGGTGGTCGGCAACAACGCCGCCCTCGGTACCGGCGGCCTGGACGTCACCGGCAATGGCAGCCTCGATAGCGCCAGCGCCGTCAGCCTTGCCGGCCCGGTGAATGTCAGCGGTATCCTCAACGTACTGGGCAGCAACGACCTGCAACTGGGCGGCATACTCAGCGGTGGCGGCACGCTCAACAAGAGCGGCCTGGCCGACCTGACGCTGTCGGGCAACAACACCTTCAGCGGCATCCTCAACATCCTCTCTGGCAGCCTGAGCACCATTGGTACCACGGCACTGGGTACCCAGAGCGCGTTGAACATCAGCACCGGCGCCAACCTCAACCTCGACGGCAATACCACCCTCGGCGACATCGGCGGCAATGGCGCGATCCAGATTGCCACCGGCAATAGCTTGAACGTCGAAGGCGGGGTGTTCGATGGCAACATCGGCGGTAGCGGCACCTTGAACAAACTCGGCCTTGGCACCTTGACGCTCAACGGCAGCAGCAACCACTCCGGTACTACCAACGTACAAGGTGGCGTACTGAGCGTGAATGGGGCATTGGCCAGCAGCGCGGTCAATGTCGCCAGCAGTGCCACCCTGTCCGGCGCCGGCAGCCTAGGAGGTGCGGTGACCGTGGCCAGCGGCGGTACGCTGGCGGCCGCCAGTGGTGCCACCTTGAGTGTAGGCAACCTGACCCTCGCCAGCGGCGCCAGCTTCAACGCAGCGCTTGGCGCACCGTCCAGCAGCGCCGCTGCGCTGGTCGACGTGGCCAACAACCTGACCTTGGGCGGCACCCTCAACGTTACCGATATTGGTGGCTTTGGCGCTGGGGTGTACCGCCTGTTCGACTATGGCGGCAGCCTGGTCGACAATGGCCTGGCCATCGGCAGCGCGCCTGTACCGGTCACCGACCTGACAGTGCAGACCGCCGTTGCCAACCAGGTCAACCTGGTGGTCGGTGGGGCCAGCAACGTCTTGTTCTGGGATGGCAGCCAAAGTGTCGCCAACGGCCTGATCGATGGCGGCAGTGGCACCTGGAATGCCGTCAACAGCAACTGGACCGACGCCAACGGCGTGCTCAACCAGACCTGGAACGACACCTTCGCCGTATTCCAGGGCACTGCCGGCACCGTCACCGTCGACGGCAGCCATAGCATCAGTGGTCTGCAGTTCAGCGCCGATGGCTATGTGCTCAACGCAGGCAACGCGGGTGAACTGCTTGGCAACGGCATCAGCAACCTGCGGGTCGATACCGGCGTCACCGCCACCCTCAACGTCGCCCTCAATGGCACCGGTGCTCTCGCCAAGCAGGACGCCGGCACCCTGGTGCTCAACGCCGCCAACGGCTACAGCGGCGGCACCTTGCTCAACGGCGGCACCCTGGTGCTGGGCAACAACAGCGCGCTGGGCAGCGGTACCCTGACCGCCGCCGCTGGCACCACACTGGACAGCAACACTGCCGTCACCCTGGCCAACAACGCTGTACTCAACGGCGCCCTGGCTATCGGTGGCAGCAACGCCCTGACCCTCAACGGCGCCATCAGCGGCACTGGAGGACTGTTGAAAAACGGTAACGGCCAGTTAACCCTGGGCGGTGCCAACACCTACACCGGCGGCACCCAGATCAATGCTGGCAGCGTTGTGGGCAACACCAGCAGCCTGCAGGGCGCCATCCTCAACAACGCTGCGTTGGCCTTCGAGCAGAGCGCCAATGGCAGCTACACCGGCAACCTCACCGGTAGCGGCACCTTGGCCAAGAATGGCAGCGGCGAGCTGTTGCTGACCGGGGTCAACGGCCTGACCGGTGCCACCACCGTCAACGCTGGCAGCCTGCTGGTCAATGGCCGCCTCGACAGTGCCAACGTGCAAGTTGCCACTGGCGCCCGTCTGGGTGGCAGCGGCACTTACAGCGGTACCGTGCAGATCGCCAATGGTGCCACCCTGGCTGCCGGCCAGAGTGCCACGCCGTTGACCGTGGGCAACCTCAACCTGAGTTCGGGCAGTGCCCTGGACTTCACCCTCGGTGCACCGGCCGCGTCCACCACGGTGGTCAAGGTCAACGGCAACCTGGTGCTTGACGGTACGTTGAACATCACCGATGCCGGTGGTTTCGGCACCGGTGTCTACCAGTTGTTCAGCTACGGAGGCAGCCTCACCGACAACGGCCTGGTGTTCGGTGGCATCCCTGGCAGCGTGGCCCTGGCCGACCTCAGCCTGCAGACCGCCATCGCCAACCAACTCAACCTGGTGGTGCAGAACGACGGTGACGAGCTGCAGTTCTGGAACGCTGGCAAGACCAACCCCGACGGCACTATTGGCGGTGGCGACGGTACCTGGGGCCCAGACACCAAATGGACCAATGCATCCGGTACCACGGTCGACGGTTGGAGCAGCCAGTATGGTGTGTTCAGTGGTGCGCCGGGCACCGTCACCGTGGTCGGCAACCAGTCCTTCAGCGGCCTGCAGTTCCTCAGCAGCGGCTATCAGCTGGTTCCGGGCGCTGGCGGTAGCCTGACGCCTGTCAACGCTGCAGATGGCAGCCTGGCTTCGCTGCGGGTCAATGCCGGTGCCACCGCCGTGATCAGCGCGCCGCTGGTGGGCACGGGCGGCATCGAGAAGCTCGACGCCGGCACCCTGGTGCTCAGCGGTGCCAACACCTACAGCGGCGGTACCACCGTCAGCGGTGGCACTCTGGTCGGCAACACCACCAGCCTGCAGGGCAACATCGTCAACAATGCCAGCCTGGTGTTCCAGCAAGCTGCCGACGGCACCTTCAACGGCACCCTGAGTGGCACCGGTACCACCACCAAGCAAGGTGCCGGCACCCTGTTGTTGATCGGCAGCCAGCCCACCGCAAGCGCGCTGTTTAGCGCGCGCATCCTGGCCACCACGGGCACCTTCAACGTCAACCAGGGTGTGCTGCAGGTGGGCGACGCGGCCCATCCGGGCACCACCCTCGACGCCCAGGTGAACGTAGCCAATGGCGCCGCCCTGACCGGCAACGGCACCGTGGCCGGGCTGACCAACAATGGCACCGTGTTGCCAGGGCCGGCCGGTAACCTGAACGTGACAGGCAACTTCACCAATGGCTCCAGCGGCACCCTGGTGATCGACCTCGGCGTCGAGCCTGCGAACTACCTGAACGTGGGCGGCACCGCCAACCTTGGCGGCAGCCTGCAGGTGGCCAACCTGGACGATGACGACGGCCAGTACACGGTGGTCGACGCGGCCGGTGGCGTCGTTGGTACGTTCGCCAGCACCAACCTGAGCAACTCGGCATTCATCGACAGCGCACTGGACTACGGCACCAACCAAGTCACCCTGACGGTGAGCCGCAACGACACTTCGTTCGCCGACGTCGCCGCCAGCGATAATCAGCGCGGCGTCGCCACCGCCCTGGAAAGCGCAGGTGCCCCGGCGGCATTGCGCAACACTATCGTGACCATGGACGGCGACTCGGCTCGCAGTGCCTTCGACAGCCTGTCCGGCGAGATCCACGCCAGCACCGCCACCGTGCTGATCGAGGATTCGCGCTACATCCGCGATGCGGTCAACGACCGCTTGCGCCAGGCCGACTGCAGCCGCGAGGACGACCCACGGCGAACCCTGGCACCCACCGCCAACCAGCAGCTGACCAGCGAAGGTTGCCAGGGCCAGGCTGTCGGCTGGGTCCGCGCCATTGGTGGTTGGGGTGACTATGACGGCAACAGCAACCATGCCAGCGTCGACCGCGACCTGTCGGGCTTCATGCTGGGTGTGGACCGCGCGTTGGATGAGCAATGGAAAGTCGGTATCGCCGCGGGCTATACCCGCTCCAGCATCGACGCCCAGCGTCGCCGTTCGGACGCCAGTGTCGACAGCTACCACCTGACCACCTACCTGGGCTACCAGCTGGACGCCCTCGCCGCACGCCTGGGCGTGGCCTACGCCTGGCATGATATCGACACCAAGCGCGATGTCTCGGTGGGCAGCTACGACGATCGCCTCAAGGCCAAGTACAAGGCGCGCAGTGCACAGGTGTTCGGCGAAGTGGGCTATGCCATCGATGCTGGTGGCGTTGCCCTGGAACCGTTCGCCGGGCTGGCCTACGTCAACTACGACAGCGATACCGCCCATGAGAAGGGTGGGGCAGGGCGACTGGAGGGCAAGGTCGATCAGGACGTGACCTACTCCACATTGGGTGTGCGGGCCGGCAAGCTTATCAAACTCGACAACGGTGGCACGATCACGCCACGGGTATCGCTTGGCTGGCGCCATGCCTTTGGGGACGACAAACCAGATGCCAGCCTGCGCTTCATCGATGGCGGCTCCGGGTTCAGCACCGAGGGTGTGCCGATTGCCAAGGATGCGGCGGTGGTCGAGGTGGGGCTGGACGTGAGCGTGGGCGCCAGTGGCAAGCTGGGCGTCGGGTATTCAGGGCAATTGTCCAATGAGAATCGCGACCATGGGGTAGTGGTGGGCTTCAGCATGCCGTTCTGAGGTGGGGTGGGTTATTGGCATGGGATGTTTAGCGCCCATGAGATCGAGCGCCGCCCGCGCGGCGCATCGCGAGCAAGGCTCGCTCCTACGTTTGTTTACGGCCAATAACGCCTGTGCCAAGCGCGCGCGACCGCCTTGCTTGTACGACTCAATATCGCGTCGTGCACCAAAGCGGTCGCGCGCAAATCGCGCAGGCATAACTGGCCAGAAACAAACGTAGGAGCGAGCCTTGCTCGCGATGCGCCGCGCGGGCGGCGCTCGTTCTTGGCACAACCACCCACCTCACGTCAGCCCCCCCGAAGCACGCCATCTGACGTTAAACTGTCATCTCCCCAGCAATGGACAGGAGATCCGGCGTGACCCCACCCCGCAGTTTCCCCAGTGACCTCTGCCTCGACAGCCCACGCCTACACTTGCGCCCGATGCGCCATGGCGATGCCGCGCAATGGCTGGCGATCATGGCCGACCCCGAGGTCATGCGTTACTGGCACCACGCTCCCTGGCAAGACCTTGCCGAAGCCCAGAGCGCCCTTGCAGCCGACCGCGAAGCCTACGCCAACGGCGACCAGTTGAAGCTGGGCATGTACCGCCGGGACAACGGCGAGCTGATCGGCATGGTCCAGTTGTTCAATATCGATGATGTCTCCCGTCGCGGCGAAGTCGGCTATTGCCTGGCCAGCGCGGTGCAGGGCAGGGGATACATGGATGAAGCGCTGACCTGCTTCATCGATTACCTCGCACACACCTTGCACATGCGCCGCCTGGAGGCGGAAATCGACCCGCGCAACAATGGCTCGGCCCGTACGCTGGAACGCCAGGGGTTTGTTCTGGAGGGCACGCTGCGGGCTCGCTGGTGCGTGGCGGGCGAACTGACCGACTCGGGGATTTACGGCCTGCTACTGGAGCCGCCTGTCGCGTGACACCTGGGTGCTGTATGGTCGGCGTTTTGATGACTGTACGCGGAGCCGCCGTTTGCCAGCTTTCTACCTGACCCTCAGCCTCGCCTTGTACCTGCTCAGCCTGGCATTTGACGGTGCTCTGTTGAGTGGCGGGCGGAGCATGCCTGCTTTGCAAATGTTGCTGTACGGACCGTGGGGCGTGCCATTCGGGTTGTTCCAGTGGTTCGCCAACCCGCTGCTGGCGCTGGCAATCCTGGCCCATCGTCGTTATCGCCGGCTGGCGTTGGTGTGCGGGCTGGGGGCCTTGTACCTGGCCGCCAGCAGCTTTGGCATCGAGCGCCTTCCCGACAATCAGAGCTACGAATTCCAGAACCGCATCGGGTTTGGTATGGGTTTCTATCTGTGGCTGATGACGATGCTGACGTTCTGTGCAGGCCAGGCCTGGCATTGTTGGAAGGCGCGCAGTGCTGAAGACATGCCTGGCTGGCGCTGGCTCGATGTGGCGTTGATTGCAGCCTTGGGCGTGACCTTGTACGCGGCGACACAGATGCCATCGTTGCGCTTCGAGCCTGGCAAGGTGCTGATGCCGCCGGAGCAGTCGCAGGCGCTTTGATGTTCACCAGGAGGGACGATGATGATCAAGCATTACCTGATAGGTCTTGGGTTGCTCGGCTTTTTGCCGCACGCCTTGGCCGAGGATAACTCGCCGGGTTACAGCCAGTGCATGGACAAGGCTGCCAGCACGGCGGCGATGAGTGCCTGCATTCAGCAGGAGCGTTCGTTGCAGGACCAGCGGCTGAATCGGGTATACAAGCAACTGCTGGCCAAGCTTGATGCTGGGCAGCAGAAGAGCCTGCGAGAGGTGCAGCGCCAGTGGATGGCCTATCGCGATGGCAACTGCCAGTTCCATGTTCAGGCCAGTGGCGGGACCATGGCTCAACTGGAAGGCGGGATGTGTGTGCTGGATATGACCCGAGAGAGAGCGGCGGAGCTGGAGCGGGTGCTGAGCCCTGGGCAGTGAGGTCGGGTGCACCGGCCCTATCGCCGGCAAGCCGGCTCCCACATGGACCGCGACGACCTTGAGATCACCGCATTACCTGTGGGAGCCGGCTTGCCGGCGATTGGGCCGCTCAGCGGCCCCTAATGTCTACGTGCCTTGAGGTACTCGCGCACCTCCACCGCATCCCCGGCAAATTCGATGCGCTCTGCCTTGGCGTCGCGCTGGTAGGCGTACATCGGGTCGTAATACTCCTTCAGCAAGCCTTCGATCCAACCTCGGTGCAAGTCCACTGCACCGCAGCGCTGTTGCTCGTCCAGGGCCTGCTGCATGATTTCGGACAAACGCTGGAAACGCTCACCGCCCAGGCGTTTGTGGATGTTGGTCATGCTCTTGAGCATGCGCTCGGCAAACAGCCGTTGGCCAAGTTCCTCACCGTGCAGCGAGATGAATTCGGCGCTCAGGTTGACCACGTAGTCGCGAAGGATGCGTTCCACGCGGTTCTCGAAACTGTCCTCCAGCCAAACCATCGGGTACTGCTGCATGCCCTGGTACAGCTCCAGCGGCACTGAGCAACTGCCAACGATGCGGCCTTCATCCTCGAGCACGAATTGCTCGATGCCGCGTGCGCGCTTTTTCAGTACGTCGATGGCCAGGCGGTTCTCGAAGTCGATCTGCGAGGGTTGCGCGGTGGCGCGCTTGCCGAAACTGGAGCCACGATGGTTGGCGTGGCCTTCCAGGTCCAGCACGTTGCTCAGTTGGTGCAAGACATCGGTCTTGCCGGTGCCGGTAAGGCCGCCAACCAGCACGAAATCGCATTGCTCCACCGCCTGCTGGGTAGTTTCCAGCAAGAAAGTACGCAAGGCTTTGTAGCCACCCTTGATGCGTGGGTAGTCGATTCCGGCTTCGTCCCGCAGCCACTGCTGAACGATCAGAGAGCGCAGGCCGCCGCGGAAGCAGTACAGGTAGCCGTTGGGGTTGGCCTTGGCAAAGCTGGCCCAGGCATGCAGGCGCTCGCGTTTGATGGTGCCGCTGACCAGTTGGTGGCCCAAGGTGATGGCGGCGGCCTGGCCTTGCTGCTTGTAGCAGGTGCCGACCTTCTGCCGTTCCTGATCGGTCATCAGCGGCAGGTTGACGGTGCCGGGAAAGGCGCCTTTGGCGAATTCGATGGGCGCGCGCATGTCCATCATCGGCGCGTCGTCGAGAAACAGCTGTCGAAAATCGGTGCAGTCGGGGCGCATCAGATCACCTCGACCGCGTGACTCTGTCGCTCGACCAGTGCGCCGATCGGAGCCAGATTCAGGCCCAATTCGGCAGCAACAGCCAGAAACTCTGCTTCACCCTCAGGGGTAACAGCCACCAGCAAACCACCGCTGGTTTGTGGGTCGCACAGCAGGTGCTTCTGGTCGTCGCTCAGGGCGCCGATCTTGTGGCCATAGCTGTCGAAATTGCGCAGGGTGCCACCTGGAATGCAGCCTTCGGCCAGGTAGTGGTCGACGCTGGGCAGGCGTGGCACGGCAGCGTAATTCAGGTGCGCGGTCAGGCCACTGCCTTCGGCCAGCTCCACCAAGTGCCCGAGCAGGCCGAAACCGGTCACGTCGGTCATTGCCTTGACGCCGTCAAGCTTGCCGAAGCGGCTGCCGGGGGTGTTGAGCGTGCACATCCAGTCGCGGGCCAGGCCCTGGTCCTGCTCGCGCAGCTTGGCCTTCTTCTCGGCGGTGGTGAGGATGCCGATGCCCAGCGGCTTGGTCAGGTACAGGCGGCAGCCGGCGGTGGCGGTGTCATTGCGCTTGAGGTGGCGCTTGCTGACCACGCCGGTGACGGCCAGGCCGAAGATCGGTTCCGGGGCGTCGATGGAGTGGCCACCGGCCAGAGGGATGCCGGCTTCGGCGCATACGGCGCGGCCGCCACGGATCACTTCACGGGCCACTTCCGGTGGCAGCACGTTGACGGGCCAGCCGAGAATGGCGATGGCCATCAACGGGTCGCCGCCCATGGCGTAGATGTCGCTGATGGCGTTGGTGGCGGCGATGCGGCCGAAGTCGTACGGGTCATCGACGATCGGCATGAAGAAGTCGGTGGTCGAGACCACGCCGCGTTCATCGTCCAGCGCGTAGACGGCGGCGTCGTCGCGTGAGGCGTTGCCGACCCAAAGCTTCGGGTCCAGGGCCTGGGTACCGCTTTCAGCGAGGATCACATCCAACACCTTGGGGGAGATCTTGCAGCCACAGCCGGCACCGTGGCTGTATTGGGTCAGGCGAATCGGCTCGCTCATATGTACCTCGAACGCTCAATAGGTTGCGCGATTGTAGCAAAGCTGGTCTTTGCGCCATGGACTCTTATACTTGCCACGGTCGGCGCGGATGCCGGCCCTTTCCCCGCTATTGAACCGGAGAACCCCCATGCTCAAACGCCCTCTGGCCCTTGCCGCCGGCCTCGTGCTGTCCTGCTGCGCCGTCATCGCCCAGGCTGCCGACACCCTGCGGGTCAGTGCCATCCCCGACGAAGCGCCGACCGAACTGCTGCGCAAGTTCAAGCCGTTGGGGGAGTACCTGTCCAAGCAGCTGGGCATGGAAGTGAAGTTTGTGCCCGTGGCCGATTACCCGGCGGTGGTCGAGTCGCTGGCTTCCGACCGTCTGGACCTGGCCTGGTTGGGCGGTTTTACCTTCGTCCAGGTACACCTGAAAGACCCCAAGGCCACGCCGCTGGTACAGCGTGAGCAGGACGCCAAGTTCACCTCCAAGTTCATCACCGCCAACCCGGACGTGAAGAGCCTGGCCGACCTCAAGGGCAAGTCGTTCGCCTTCGGTTCGATCTCGTCCACTTCCGGCAGCCTGATGCCGCGCTACTTCATGCTCAAGGAAGACAACATCAAGCCGGAAAGCTACTTCGGTCGTGTGGCCTACTCCGGGGCCCATGACGCCACGGTTGCCTGGGTTCAGGCCGGCAAGGTCGATGGTGGCGTGCTCAACGCCAGCGTGTGGCAGAAACTGGTCGATGCCGGCAAGGTCGACACCAGCAAGGTCAAAGTCTTCGCCACCACCCCGGAGTACTTCGACTACAACTGGACCGTGCGCGGCAACATGGACCCGGCGTTGAAGGAGAAGATCAAAAAAGCCTTCCTCGACCTGGACCCGTCCAACCCAGAGCACAAGGCCATTCTCGACCTACAGGCTGCCAGCCGTTTCATCGAGACCAAGCCTGAGAACTACGCAGGCACCGAGCAAGCCGCACGCGAGGCCGGCCTGCTCAAGTGACTATTCATCTACACAACGCAGGCCTGCAGCACGGGCAGGTTCGTGCCCTCGATGCAATCAACCTGCGTATCGAGCAGGGTGAGCGGGTCGCAATCATCGGCCCTTCGGGGGCGGGCAAGTCCAGCTTGTTGCACCTGATGGCGACGGCCATCGAGCCTAGCGCCGGCCAGTTGGAAGTGTTTGGCGAACAGCCTTGGTCACTGTCCGCCGGTGCTCGCCAGCGTTTGCGGGCGAGGGTTGGCCTGGTGCATCAGGCGCCGCCCTTGCCGCCACGCCAGCGGGTGGTCACCGCAGTGCTGGCCGGCCGGCTCGGGCAATGGAGTACCTTGCGTGGCTTGCTCAACCTGCTTTACCCGACCGACGTGCCGGGTGCTCGTCAGGTCCTGGCCGAACTGGGGCTGGCCGACAAACTGTTCGTGCAATGCGGGCAATTGTCCGGTGGCCAGTTGCAGCGGGTCGGCATCGCCCGGGCACTGTACCAGCGCCCTGAACTGTTGCTGACCGACGAGCCGGTATCGGCGATGGACCCGGTGCTCGCAGACCACAGCCTGGCGCTGCTCAACCGGCATGCCCAGGCCCATGGCGTGACCCTGGTTGCCAGCTTGCACGCGGTTGATCTGGCCCTGGCGCATTTCCCTCGGATGGTGGGTATCCGCGATGGCCAGGTGGCGTTCGACTGCCCGGCCGCAGCCGTCAGCAAAGAGCGGCTGGATGCGTTGTATGCCAATGAACAACTGGTTTCGCCCCCCGCGACGAGCCCGACGCTGACGGTACAGATTCCACGATGCTGAAGGCCGATGCCCGCGACCCGGCACTGTTGCCGCGTCTATTGCTGAGCGTGCTTGCCGTTGCCCTGTTGTGGCCCGGTTTGCAGTTGAGCGAGCTCAACCCTGGCGTGTTGTTTCAGGCGGAAAACCGTCAGCAGATCGCCAGCTTCACCAGCGCCTTCTGGCCGCCGGCCCATGACACCGATTTCCTCGCGCTGTTGTATCAGTCCACGTTGCAGACTCTGGCCGTGGCCACGGCCGGTATGGCCCTGGCGCTGCTGCTGGCGGTGCCGGCCAGCCTGATGGCCAGCCGTGCCCTGTCGTTGCGCGCAGCCTCCAGGGGCGGGCGCGCAGGGCTGTGGTCGCGTTTACTGCGCATGCCGGTACGCGGTCTGCTGATTTTCCTGCGTAGCGTGCCGGAGATCGTCTGGGCGCTGTTGTTCGTGCGCGCCGTGGGCCTGGGGCCGACAGCCGGGGTGCTGGCGATCGCCATTACCTACAGCGGCATGCTTGGCAAGGTCTATGCGGAGATCTTCGAGTCGGTTGACCAGCGACCCGCCCACGCGTTGCTGCAGGCTGGCAGTGGGCGTCTCAGCGCGTTCTTCTACGGCATTCTGCCCACGGCCGGGGCTGAGGTCGTGTCTTATACCGTCTACCGCTGGGAGTGCGCAGTGCGGGCTTCGGTGGTGATGGGGTTCGTCGGTGCCGGTGGGCTTGGGCAGCAGATAGACCTGTCGATGCGCATGTTCGCAGGTGCCGAGGTGGCAAGCATGCTGCTGGCGTTTCTGGTGCTGGTGTTCCTGGCCGACCAACTCAGCCGCTTCCTGCGTGGGAGGCTGGCATGAATCGGGCAATCAATTTGCTGGTGATCGCGGCCATCGTCGCGGCGGTTGTGGCTTCGTTCGGGTACTTGGAGTTGGACCTTCACGCCGTGGTCGGCGATGGCGGCCTGGGGCAGATGGGCGAGTATGCCGGGCGTTTCCTGCACCCTGACTTGTCTGCTGAGCACCTGCGTGCCGTGGGGCGCGGCGCCATGGAAACCCTGGCCATGTCCGGGATGGGCACGCTGCTCGCCATGGTCTTGGGGATGTTGCTGGCATTGCCGGCGGCGGGGCGCTTCGGCGCGCTGCTGCAGGCTGCAGCGCGCCTGTTGCTCAACGCCTTGCGGGCCATCCCGGAACTGGTATGGGCTGCGTTGACGGTGCTGGCTGCCGGGCTTGGGCCGAATGCCGGCACCCTGGCGCTGGCGCTGCATACCGCAGGGGTACTGGGTCGTTTGTTTGCCGAAGCGTTGGAGAATGCGTCACCGGAACCTGCGACGGCCATTCGTCTGCAGGGCGGGCGCCAGCTGGAGGCGTTCTGTTTCGGGACCTTGCCCAACCTCTGGCCGCAGCTGCTGGCCTACAGCCTGTACCGTTGGGAGAACAATATCCGCATGGCCAGTGTGCTGGGTTTTGTCGGGGCGGGTGGTTTGGGGCAAATGCTGTACACCACCTTGAGCCTGTTCCAGGAGGCGCAGGCGAGTACGGTGATCATGGCCATGCTGGTGTTGGTGCTGCTGGTGGATGCGTTGAGTGATTTGTTGCGCCAGCGCTTTGTGCGTGCTTGATTGTGCGATGGCGAGCCGGCGCGCATCGACATTACGGTCTCATTGATTTACCGGGTCTGCGTGGGAGCTGGCGAAGCCTGCGAACGAGGGCACAGCCCTCGCATTATGGGGCCGCTGCGCGGCCCATCGCAGGCTGCGCCAGCTCCCACGAGTTGCCGGTGGCATCACGAATGTTCGCAGTGTGACTGCTGAGCTCGCTCTGTGTGCTGTGCTTCCCGCTGCATCGACTCAAGATTCCGCTCGATCGTCTCGCAGATGCTGTCCATCTGGATCTGATGCTCGCTGAACTTGAACGGGCTCTGCAAATCCGTGCCGATGCGCTCGATGGCCAGCAGCATGAAGCCAACCACCGTCGACGCCAGCGGCGTGAACCAGCCCAGCGACTCCACCAGCCCGATTGGCACGATCAGGCAGAACAAGGTGATGAACAGCCGCGGAAAATACACATAGGGGTAGGGCAGGGGCGTGTTGGCAATGCGTTCCATGCCGCCCTGGGCGTTCGACAAGTCCACCAGGGTGGATTCCAGCCGCGCCAGGCGAATGCTGTCCAGGCGCCCGGCCTGATATTCCCTTGCGAGCAAGGCCGCCGAGCCACCGAGGATATCGTTGGCGAAATTGTTCGAACGGTTGCGCCGCTCGAACTCGCCCGGCGGGATGAAGGCCATCAGTTCATCCGGGCAGCTCTGGCCTTTGAGGTGCGCCGCCAGGCAATTCACATAGGCGATGTGCCGGCGTAGCAGAGTAGCCTTGACCGGGTTCAGGCCATCTTCAGGGTCGTCGATCAGCGTCAGCGCCTGCCGGGCAAAGCTGCGAGAGCCGTTCACCAGCGCCCCCCAGAGTGTCCTGGCTTCCCACCAGCGGTTGTAGGCACTGCTGTTGCGAAAACTCACCAGCACCACCAGCGCCGAACCTAGCAGGGTCAGGGGAATCAGCGGCAGGGTGAACTTGCTGTTGAAGAACAGCATGAAATCGATGGTGACCAGGACATCCCAGATCAGCAACCAGAACAGCGACCAGCCGATGTAACCGAAGGTCTTCACCACCAGGCGGTACTGGCGGGCGATGAGGTTTTTCACACGAGGTACCTCGAAACGTGGGCGATGCAGGGTCGGACGTCGCGGATAGGGGAAGGTTCTGAGGGAGATGTTGCAAGAAGTTTTTGGCTACTGAGGTGGAGATAAGTCTGACCACGATATCGGATGCTGCTGGATTTCACATAGAGAAGAAGGGCGACACAGTCATCGCATTCAAATCTTGATGCGATGTATCCAAAAGGATACGATGGAGACCCCATTGACCTATATCGTCGAGCAGACGGAAAGTTTTGCACTTTGGTTGACCGGCTTGAGAGATTTGAGAGCCAAGCTGGCAGTGGGTCGTCGCCTGGAGCGTGCTGCGGCGGGTAATCTTGGAGATTACAAATCCCTAGGGGAGGGTGTTAGTGAACTGAGGATCGATTTTGCTGCAGGCTATCGAATCTACTTCACCCGCAAAGAGGGCAGATTAATTCTTCTGCTGGTCGGCGGAGACAAGTCATCCCAGGTTGCCGATATCCTCAAAGCCAGAAAACTCGTCAAGGAGTTGAAATGAGCGAGAAACTGATCCCATTTGATATGGCTTCCCTGCTGGACGGTGATGAGGCTATCAGTGAGTACCTTAGTCAGGTGCTGTCTGATGGGGACTCGGATGAGATCATTCGCGCGCTTGGTCACATCGCAAGAGCTCGAGGGATGACACAGATTGCCGCAGCCAGCGGGCTGGGAAGGGAGAGTCTCTACAAGGCGCTGAGCCCAGGAGCAAAACCTCGTTTTGACACTGTATTGAAGGTGATCCGTGCGTTGGGCATCGATCTGTTCGCTCATCCCCATGCTGCGTCTCATTGAGTCGGTTCGATTATGGGAGCACCTGCTTCATCTGCACCAACGCCACCCGCTTGCCATCCGGCATTTGCCGCTCCTCGATCCCGAACGGCGTGAAGCCCAGCTGTGGATAGAGCAGTAGCCCCGCCGTGTTGTGGTTGAAGCACGACACCCACACCTCCCGCGCCGCGAACTGTTCGCGGGCCAGATCGATCATGTGCTGCACCAGATAACGCGCCACCCCATGGCCACGCGCCGCTGGCGCCACGACGACGTTGCCCAGCGCACACACGCCGCCCCGTTCGGCCTTGTAGAAATTGGCGAAACCCAGCACCGCACCGTCGCCCATCACCACCGTGGAGCCACTGCGCTGGGCAATGGCATCGCTCAGTTGAGCAGGGGTGAGTGGGTAGGTGGCCTTGGGGAACATATAGAACAGTTCGTCCGGGCCTTGGGGGAAGCAGCAGATGGCTGGTATGTCGGCGGCTTGCACGGGGCGGTGGGTCAGGAGCATGGGGCAGCGTTCCTTACTGATGATTGCTCATGGCCGGTCATCCTCCATTGATTGGGTCGACTGAGCAAGCGGCTCCCAACGCCGTCGTGCCGAGCGTCATAGGACGCTCGGTTTTTTGCACAGTGTTCCGTTGCTCCGCTTAAAACTGAATGAGGCTGTCGGCGACTTCATGCAGCCCGCTCGCAAGGGTTGGTAACGACCACCTGGGACCAGGGGACTATCTAAACCGTCGCTATAGCTTGGAAGAGGCGGGAAGCGTATTTGGGAAACGGACTACAGGGAATGTCGGAAGTCTGAGGACTTGGCTTCTGGATAGAGTCCGAAGCGCATTGCAATGATGTGTGCGTTGGCAATGTTGGCCGCGCCTTTCTTGCAAGGAAGCTCAGCAAGGCCGATCAGCCGAGAATCTACGACGCCGCTCAAGCACTGGCCCACATGCCGGATGTGCAAAACCTGAAGGTGCTGGTCAATCACTCGTACGGTTACAGGCTCCGAGTCGGGAACTACCGCATCCTTTTCGACTGGGATGGAGGGGTGAAGATTGTCAACATCGAGGAAGTCAAAAAGCGCGATGAACACACCTACTAATATACAGATCATCAACGGAGCGGATGGTCGCCCGGCCTTCGTGGTGCTGCCTTATGCAGATTACATTGCCAGCCATCCTGAACACGATCTGGTGCCCAATGAGGTTGTAGGGTACATGGTGAAGGAGGGGATGACTGCGGTAGCCGCGTGGCGCAGGCACTTGGACTTGACTCAGGCTGAAGTGGCCCAGCGTTTGGGGATTTCACAGTCAGCTTATGCACAGCAGGAGGCCGCTGAGAGACCTCGCAAGAGCACACGCCTGAAGATCGCTGCGGCTCTGGGGATTTCGGCGTCGTTGCTGGACTTGTAGTACCGATTCAGGCAACGCGGTCCTGAGATAAAGCGCTATACGCCAAATCCCAGGCACAAAAAAACCGACCATAAGGTCGGTTTCTTTCGGATTTGGTGCCCCGAGGGAGACTCGAACTCCCACTCCTTTCGAAAACGGATTTTGAATCCGCCGCGTCTACCAATTCCGCCATCAGGGCGTGTGGCGCGCAGTATAGAGAGGTGTCTTGAGGCGGTCAATCGGGTTTCATAGTCAATTTTCACACATTGGGCTAAACTTTGCGGCCCTGTCGAACCGAACACCATCATGCGCGTCGCCGATTTTTCTTTCGAACTCCCCGATTCCCTGATCGCTCGCCACCCTTTGGCCGAGCGCCATGGCAGCCGTCTGCTGGTCCTCGATGGACCTAGCGGGGCGCTGACGCACAAGCAGTTCCCCGATCTGCTCGACTACCTGCGTCCCGGCGACCTGATGGTATTCAACAACACCCGGGTGATCCCGGCGCGGCTGTTTGGCCAGAAAGCCTCCGGCGGCAAGCTGGAAGTGCTGGTCGAGCGGGTGCTCGACAGCCACCGGGTACTGGCCCATGTGCGCTCGAGCAAGGCGCCCAAGGCCGGGAGCATGATTCTCATCGACGGCGGTGGCGAGGCCGAGATGGTCGCGCGCCACGAGACGTTGTTCGAGCTGCGTTTCACCGAAGAGGTGTTGCCGCTGCTGGAGCGGGTAGGGCACATGCCATTGCCGCCCTACATCGACCGCCCGGACGAAGGCGCCGACCGTGAGCGTTACCAGACCGTCTATGCCGAGCGCGCAGGTGCGGTGGCGGCCCCCACTGCCGGGCTGCACTTCGACGAGGCACTGCTGGAAAAAATCGCCGCCAAAGGCGTCGAACGGGCGTTCGTGACCCTGCATGTGGGCGCGGGCACCTTCCAGCCAGTGCGGGTCGACAAGATCGAAGACCACCACATGCATAAAGAGTGGCTCGAAGTGAGCCAGGATGTGGTCGATGCCATCGAGGCCTGCCGCGCCCGTGGTGGCCGTGTGGTGGCCGTGGGCACCACCAGCGTGCGCTCGCTGGAAAGCGCGGCCCGTGATGGCGTGCTCAAGGCCTTCAGCGGCGATACCGATATCTTCATCTACCCAGGCCGGCCCTTCCATGTGGTCGACGCCCTGGTCACCAACTTCCACCTGCCGGAGTCCACGCTGCTGATGCTGGTCTCGGCCTTCGCCGGTTACCCCGAAACCATGGCTGCCTATGCGGCGGCGGTCGAGCAGGGTTACCGCTTCTTCAGTTACGGTGATGCCATGTTCATCACCCGCAATCCGGCGCCACGCGGCCCAGAGGATCAAGCATGAGTCGCACCTGTCGAATGTCCTTCGAACTGCTGGCCACCGACGGCAAGGCCCGTCGTGGCCGCCTGACCTTCCCCCGTGGCACGGTGGAAACCCCGGCGTTCATGCCGGTGGGTACCTATGGCACGGTCAAGGGCATGCTGCCGCGTGACATCGAGGCCATCGGCGCCGAGATCATCCTCGGCAACACCTTCCACCTGTGGCTGCGCCCGGGTACCGAGGTGATCAAGAAGCACAACGGCCTGCACGACTTCATGCAGTGGAAAGGCCCAATCCTCACTGACTCCGGTGGTTTCCAGGTGTTCAGCCTGGGCGCCATGCGCAAGATCAAGGAAGAGGGTGTGACTTTCGCCTCGCCGGTGGACGGTTCCAAGGTGTTCATGGGCCCTGAAGAGTCCATGCAGGTGCAGCGCGACCTGGGTTCGGACATCGTCATGATCTTCGACGAGTGCACGCCGTACCCGGCCGAGCACGACGTGGCGCGCACCTCCATGGAGTTGTCGCTGCGCTGGGCCCAGCGTTCGAAGAATGCCCACGGCGACAACACCGCTGCGCTGTTCGGCATTGTCCAGGGTGGCATGTACCAGGACCTGCGCATGCGCTCGCTGGAGGCCTTGGTCAATATCGACTTCGACGGCCTGGCCATTGGCGGCCTGTCGGTGGGTGAACCCAAGCACGAAATGATCAAGGTGCTGGATTACCTGCCCGCGCAGATGCCTGCTGACAAACCTCGTTACCTTATGGGGGTAGGCAAACCGGAAGATCTCGTTGAGGGTGTGCGCCGCGGCGTCGATATGTTCGACTGCGTGATGCCGACGCGTAACGCGCGCAACGGCCATCTGTTCGTCGATACAGGGGTGATCAAGATCCGCAACGCGTTCCATCGCCATGATGATTCGCCGCTGGATCCGACCTGTGATTGCTATACCTGCACCAACTTCTCCCGTGCCTATCTCCATCACCTGGACAAGTGCGGCGAAATGTTGAGCAGCATGCTGAATACCATCCACAACTTGCGCCATTACCAGCGCTTGATGGCCGGTTTACGCGAGGCTATTCAACAAGGTAAATTGGCCGCCTTTGTCGACGCCTTCTATGCCAAACGCGGGCTGCCTGTGCCGCCTCTGGACTGACTGTTCGCTCTTATTATTAAAATTTAGCAACTGGAGTGCCCAATGAGCTTCTTGATTCCCGCCGCTTACGCGGACGCTGCTGCACCTGCCGCCGGCCCTGCCGGTACTGGCTTCGAGTGGATCTTCCTGGTCGGCTTCCTGGTCATCTTCTACTTGATGATCTGGCGTCCTCAGGCCAAGCGTGCCAAGGAGCAGAAGAACCTGCTGAGCAACTTGCAGAAAGGTGACGAAGTTGTCACCAACGGCGGTATTGCCGGCAAGATCGTCAAGGTTTCCGATGATTTCGTGGTTCTGGAAGTTTCCGACACCGTCGAGCTGAAGTTCCAGAAGGGCGCCATCGCCGCGACCCTGCCAAAAGGTACGCTCAAGGCTATCTGAGTTACCGGTTTTTCTTTCCAGTCGGGGCGCGCAACGCGCCCCGCGTCTTGAACGGGCGGCGTGATGCTGAACAAATACCCTCTGTGGAAATACGCACTGATCGTGCTGGTACTGGCGATCGGCTTTATTTATTCCGCTCCCAACCTCTACCCGGATGATCCGGCGGTGCAGATCAGCGGTGCCAGCTCGGCGCTGCAGGTCAAGCAGGCCGACCTCGATCGCGTCAGCAAGGCGCTGACCGATGCCGGTATCGCGGTCAAGGGCGCAAGCCTGGGTGAGAAGGGCAGCGGGCTGTTGCGTCTGACCAACCAGGAAGACCAACTGCCAGCCAAGGATGTAGTGCGCAAGGCACTGGGCGATGATTATGTCGTGGCCCTGAACCTGGCCCAGACTACTCCGCAATGGCTGCGTAACCTGGGCGCAAGCCCGATGAAGCTGGGCCTGGACCTGTCCGGTGGTGTGCACTTCCTGCTGGAAGTGGACATGGACAAGGCCATGACTGCCCGCATGAAAGTCTACGAAGGCGAGGTGAAAACCTTGCTGCGCAAAGAGCGCATCCGCTACCGCAGCCTGCCTCAGCAGGATGGCGGCATCATGCTGGGCTTCGCTGATGATGCAACCCGCGAACAGGCACGCGTCCTGATCCGCAAGAATTTCAATGATTTCGACCTGACCACCACCGAGCGCAACGATGTTGCCGTGCTGCGTCTGGCGCTGACTCAGGCGAAAGTCGCCGAGATCCGCGAATACTCGATCAAGCAGAACCTCACCACCGTGCGCAACCGCGTGAACGAGTTGGGCGTGGCCGAGCCGCTGGTACAGCGTCAGGGCGCCAACCGTATCGTGGTCGAGCTGCCAGGCGTGCAGGACACTGCCGAGGCCAAGCGTATTCTGGGTAAAACCGCCAACCTGGAGTTCCGCTTCGGTGCTGAACCCGGTGCATCCAAGGCGACTACCGAGGTCTTCGAGTTCCGTGAAGGCGGTCGTTCCGCTGCGGTCGAGCGTGGTCTGATCATCACCGGTGACCAGGTCACCGACGCCCAAGCCAGCTTCGATGAGCACGGTCGCCCACAGGTGAACATTCGCCTCGACGGCCATGGTGGCGAGCTGATGAGCCGCGCCACCCGCAGCAACGTCGGTCGCAGCATGGCGGTGATCTTCATCGAGCAGAAGCCGGTCACCCGCTACGTCAAGCAGACTGTCGACGGTGTCGAGAAGGAAGTGGCTGTACAGAGCTTCCAGGAAGAAAAGAAGATCATCAGCCTGGCGACCATTCAGTCGCCGCTGGGTAGCCAGTTCCGTATTACTGGCCTGAACGGCCAGGGCGAATCGTCGGAACTTGCGCTGCTGCTGCGTGCTGGTGGTCTGGCCGCACCGATGTACTTCGCTGAAGAACGCACGATCGGTCCAAGCCTGGGTGCTGACAACATCACCAAGGGTATCGATGCATCGCTGTGGGGCATGCTGTTCGTCTCGCTGTTCATCATCGCCATCTACCGCGCCTTTGGTGTGATCGCTACCGTAGCCCTGGCGGGCAACATGGTGCTGCTGCTGGCGCTGATGTCGCTGCTGGGCGCCACGCTGACCCTGCCGGGTATCGCCGGTATCGTGTTGACCATGGGTATGGCGGTGGACGCCAACGTGCTGATCTTCTCGCGTATCCGTGAGGAGCTGAATGCCGGCATGTCGGTGCAGCGTGCCATTCACGAAGGTTTCAACCGCGCCTACACCGCGATCATCGACGCCAACCTGACCAGCCTGCTGGTGGGTGGCATCCTGTTCGCCATGGGTACCGGCCCGGTCAAAGGCTTCGCGGTTACCATGTCCCTCGGGATTTTCACCTCGATGTTCACCGCCGTCATGGTGACCCGTGCAATGGTCAACCTGACCTGCGGCGGGCGTGACATCAAGAAGCTGTGGGTTTGAGGAGCTGACATGAAAACCATCAACTTCATGGGTGTACGTAACGTCGCGTTCGGCGTTACCGTGCTCCTCACTCTGCTGGCGCTGTTCAGCTGGTGGCAGAAGGGCCTGAACTTCGGCCTCGACTTCACTGGCGGTACGCTGATCGAACTGACCTACGAGCGCCCGGCTGACCTGAAGGCCGTACGTGCCGAGCTGGTCGACTCCGGCTTCCATGAGGCCGTGGTGCAGAGCTTTGGCGCTACTACCGACCTGCTGGTGCGTATGCCGGGTGATGACCCGCAGCTGGGCAACAAGGTGGCTGCAGCCTTGCAGAAGGCCGGTGGTGACAACCCGGCAACCATCAAGCGTGTGGAGTTCGTCGGCCCGCAGGTGGGTGAAGAGCTGCGTGACCAGGGTGGCTTGGGCATGCTGTTGGCCCTGGGCGGCATCCTGATCTACCTGGCTTTCCGCTTCCAGTGGAAGTTTGCGGTCGGTGCGATCGTCTCGCTGATCCACGACGTTGTGGTGACCCTGGGTATCCTGTCGTTCTTCCAGATCACCTTCGACCTGACCGTGTTGGCGGCGGTGTTGGCGATCATCGGTTACTCGCTGAACGACACCATCGTCGTGTTCGACCGGGTGCGTGAGAACTTCCGCGTTATGCGCAAGGCCTCGCTGATCGAGAACATCAACGTCTCGACCACTCAGACCCTGCTGCGTACCATCGCCACGTCGGTTTCGACCTTGCTGGCGATCGCCGCGCTGCTGTTCTTCGGTGGCGACAACCTGTTCGGCTTCTCCCTGGCGCTGTTCATCGGTGTGATGGCGGGTACCTATTCGTCGATCTACATCGCTAACGTGGTGCTGATCTGGCTGAATCTGAGCAGTGAAGACCTGATTCCGCCGGCCAAGACCGATGGTGTGGATGATCGTCCTTAAGGATTAGTCCTACGCCGTTTGGCGACCTGAAAGGCGTGAGTGTTGAACTCACGCCTTTTTTTTCGCTCCAAGGCTGGGAGAAGGCGGGCAAGCGCCCGCGGGTATGATCAGGAGGTTCATGTGAATAAATCAATGCTGGTGGGTGCTGTGCTGGGTGCTGTCGGTGTGACTGCCGGAGGTGCTGTCGCGACCTACAGCTTGGTGAACAAGGGGCCTGAGTATGCGCAGGTCACCGACGTGCAACCGATCAAACAACAGGTCAAGACGCCACGCGAAGTGTGCAAGGACGTTGCCGTCACTCGGCAGGCGCCGGTCAAGGATCAGCATCAGATCGCAGGTACCGTGGTGGGTGCCATTGCCGGTGGTTTGCTGGGTAACCAGATCGGTGGTGGTACCGGCAAGAAGATCGCCACCGTGGCCGGTGCGGTCGGTGGTGGTTATGCCGGCAACAAGGTGCAGGAGGGCATGCAGGAGCGTGACACTTACACCGCCACGCAAACCCGCTGCAACACGGTCCATGACATCAGCGAGAAGGTGGTCGGGTACAACGTGACCTATTCCATCGGTGACCAGGTGGGCAAAGTGAAGATGGATCACGAGCCGGGTTCGACCATTCCTGTGGATAAGAATGGCAAGCTGATCCTGAGTGAAGCTGGGCAGTGAGTTGATGTGTCCTTGATTGCAGGCACAAAAAAGCACCCCGAGGGGTGCTTTTTTTATGCCTGCAATCCGCGCTTAGCGCTTCATGTGCTCTGGCAGGTGCGGCTGGATGGCGGTCAGCACAGCCTTGAAGCACTTGATGTTGCCGGCAACGATGTGGCCCTTGTCGAGGAAGTCGTGGCCGCCATTGAAGTCGCTCACCAGGCCGCCTGCTTCCTGGATCAGCAGCACGCCTGCCGCCATGTCCCACTCGGACAGGCCCGACTCCCAGAAGGCGTCGAAGCGGCCGGCGGCCACATAGGCCAGGTCCAGGCTGGCGGAGCCGGCGCGGCGGATGCCGGCGGTCTGGCCGGTCAGCGCACGGAACATGCCCAGGTAGTTGTCCATGTCGGCCATCTGGTTGTCACGGAACGGGAAGCCGGTGCCCAGCAGGGCGCCTTCCAGGCTGGTGCGCGAACTGACGCGCAGACGGCGACCGTTGAGCTGGGCGCCGCGGCCACGGCTGGCGGTGAATTCTTCCTGGCGCACCGGGTCGACGATCACGGCGTGTTCCAGGCGACCACGGTATTTGCAGGCGATGCTCACGGCGAAGTGAGGGATGCCGCGCAGGAAGTTGGTGGTGCCGTCCAGCGGATCGATGATCCACAGGTAGTCCTTGCCTTCTTCGCCGGTGCCGGCGTGCAGGCCGGTCTCTTCGCCCTGGATGGAGTGGTTCGGGTAGGCCTTGCGCAGAGCGTTGACGATGGTCTGCTCGGCGGCGCGATCGACCTCGGAGACGTAATCCTTGGCCTCTTTCTCATCGACTTTGATGCTGTCCAGGCGTTCGATGGAGCGGAAAATCAGTTCACTGGCGCTGCGAGCGGCGCGCAGGGCGATATTCAGCATAGGCTGCATGGGGGGGTCACCTGGAGATGTTAAAGAAGAAAGCCGATCATTCTAGCAGAAAACTTTGGCGGCAGAAGTGTCACATTTGCTTTCATAGCGTTACGCTGGTCGGTTCTGTAAGATCGATTACCCCCAAACCTGCATCTGTGAGCACAACACCTTGCTGCAAAATATTCGTGTTGTTCTGGTCAATACCAGCCACCCCGGCAACATCGGCGGCGCTGCGCGTGCCATGAAAAACATGGGCTTGTCGCGTCTGGTGCTGGTGCAGCCCAAAGAGTTCCCGGCCGTCGATGCCACCGCCCGCGCTTCCGGCGCCGACGATGTGCTGGCCAATGCCCAGGTGGTCGATAGCCTCGAGCAGGCGCTGGTCGGCTGCAACCTGGTCATGGGTACCAGTGCCCGTGAGCGCAGCATCCCCTGGCCATTGATCGACCCGCGTGAATGCGGGGCCAAGGCCGTCGAGCACGCCAGCGGCGGCGAAGAGATCGCCCTGGTGTTCGGGCGCGAGCACGCCGGCCTGACCAACGAAGAACTGCAGCGATGTCACTTCCACGTGCACATTCCCTCGAACCCCGACTTCAGTTCGCTGAACCTTGCTGCCGCCGTACAGGTGCTCTCCTATGAGGTGCGCATGGCCTGGCTGGCGGCAGAAGGTGCGCCCTCGAAAGTCGAGAAGTTCGATGCCAATTCGCTGCGCAGCAACGAACTGGCGACCATGGACGAGATGGAGCTGTTTTATGAACACCTGGAGAAAACCCTGGTGGACATCGGCTTCCTTGACCCGGAAAAGCCCAAACACCTGATGCCGCGCTTGCGTCGGCTGTATGGTCGCAGCGCGGTCAATCGTTCGGAAATGAGCATTTTGCGCGGCATCCTCACCGAGACCCAGAAGGTCGCACGGGGCGAGCCGCATAAGCGGAAGGACTGACAGATGTTCGAGCGTCTGCGTGAAGATATTCAGAGCGTTTTCCATCGTGACCCTGCGGCGCGCAACGCCTTCGAGGTGCTCACCTGCTACCCGGGCATGCATGCCATCTGGCTGCATCGCCTGGGGCATGCCCTGTGGAAGCGCGATTTCAAGTGGCTGGCACGCCTGGTGTCGAACTTCGGTCGCTGGATGACCGGGATCGAGATCCACCCAGGGGCGACCATCGGTCGACGCTTTTTCATCGACCACGGCATGGGTATCGTCATCGGCGAAACCGCCGAGATCGGTGACGATGTCACCCTGTACCAGGGCGTGACCCTGGGCGGCACCAGCTGGAACAAAGGCAAGCGCCACCCGACCCTGGAAAACGGTGTGGTGGTGGGGGCCGGCGCCAAGGTGCTGGGCCCGTTCACCGTTGGGGCAGGGGCCAAGATTGGTTCCAATGCCGTGGTGACCAAGGCGGTGCCAGCGGGCGCTACCGCAGTGGGCATTCCGGGCCGAATCATCGTCAAAGCCGAGGACAGCGAGGTCGAGGCCAAGCGCAAGGCCATGGCTGAAAAGATTGGCTTCGATGCCTACGGCGTCAGTGGCGACATGCCGGACCCGGTGGCTCGTGCCATTGGCCAGATGCTCGATCACTTGCAGGCAGTCGATGAACGTCTGGAGGGCATGTGCGGCGCGCTGACCAAGATGGGCAGTGACTATTGTGCCTCGAAGCTGCCGGCTCTGCCGGATGACGATTTCGCCGAGGTCGTGCAGCCGGCTCAGCGCGACACTCAGTCGCATTGATTGCGTCAGGCTGAAGTCATACTGACATATGGGGCGTGTGCTCACGCCCCATTGCTGCTACACTCGCGCCCGCCTCCCGCATGCCAAACCCGACTAAAGCAGTAGGTCTAATAGTTGACTTAAATGCTCGGGAATCGCATACTCGCTCACATCCTGTAACTCCCGTGGTACCCATTAGCCATGCGACTGACTACCAAAGGCCGATACGCCGTGACCGCCATGCTTGACCTGGCGTTGCACGCGCAGCATGGGCCGGTGTCTTTGGCCGACATTTCCGAGCGCCAGGGCATTTCCCTCTCTTATCTGGAACAGCTGTTCGCCAAGCTGCGCCGCAGCAGCCTGGTTTCCAGCGTGCGCGGTCCGGGCGGCGGCTACCAGCTGTCGCGGGGCATGGAAACCATCCAGGTGGCCCAGGTCATCGATGCGGTCAATGAATCGGTCGATGCCACCCGTTGCCAGGGCCTGGGGGATTGCCATGCCGGCGACACCTGCCTGACCCACCACTTGTGGTGCGACCTCAGCCAGCAGATCCACGAATTCCTCAGTGGCATCAGCCTGGCCGACCTCGTCATGCGCCGAGAGGTGCAGGAAGTCGCCCAGCGCCAGGACCTGCGCCGTGTCGCAGGCCGTTCCGCCCAGCTGGACAAGATTGAGACGTCCGCCGTCGACTGACCTGATAGACCGATAGCGACGAGCGACGCCAACCGCCTGATAGGAGATACCCAATGAAGTTGCCGATCTACCTCGATTACTCCGCGACCACGCCGGTCGATCCACGCGTTGCCCAGAAGATGGCTGATTGCCTGCTGGTCGACGGGAACTTCGGTAACCCGGCGTCGCGCTCCCACGTCTTCGGCTGGAAAGCCGAGGAAGCGGTTGAGAACGGCCGTCGCCAGGTTGCCGAGCTGATCAACGCCGACCCGCGCGAAATCGTCTGGACCAGCGGTGCCACCGAGTCCGACAACCTGGCGCTGAAGGGTGTTGCGCACTTCTATCAGACCAAGGGCAAGCACATCATCACCTCCAAGATCGAGCACAAGGCGGTCCTGGATACCGCTCGCCAGCTCGAGCGTGAAGGCTTCGAAGTCACCTACCTGGAACCGGGCGAAGACGGCATCGTCACCCCGGCCATGGTCGAAGCGGCGCTGCGCGACGACACCATTCTGGTCTCGCTGATGCACGTCAACAACGAAGTTGGCTCGATCAACGACATCGCCGCCATCGGTGAACTGACCCGCTCCCGCGGCGTACTGTTCCACGTTGACGCGGCTCAGTCGGCAGGCAAGGTCGAAATCGACCTGCAGAAGCTGAAAGTCGACCTGATGTCCTTCTCCGCCCACAAGGTCTACGGCCCTAAAGGTATCGGCGCGCTGTACGTCAGCCGCAAGCCGCGTGTGCGTCTGGAAGCGATCATCCACGGTGGTGGCCATGAGCGCGGCATGCGTTCGGGCACGCTGCCGACCCACCAGATTGTCGGCATGGGCGAAGCGTTCGCCATTGCCAAGCAGGAAATGGTTGCTGAAAACGCGCGTATCAAGGCCCTGAGCGACCGCTTCTTCAGCCAGGTCTCCGACCTTGAAGAGCTGTACGTCAACGGCAGCCGCACCGCTCGCGTGCCGCACAACCTGAACCTGAGCTTCAACTACGTCGAAGGCGAGTCGCTGCTGATGTCCCTCAAAGACATCGCCGTATCGTCCGGTTCGGCCTGCACCTCCGCTTCGCTCGAACCGTCCTACGTGCTGCGCGCCCTGGGCCGCAACGACGAGCTGGCGCACAGCTCGATCCGCTTCTCCTTCGGTCGTTTCACCACTGAAGAAGAAGTCGACTACGCCGCGCAGAAAGTCTGCGAAGCGGTAAACAAACTGCGTGAGCTGTCGCCGCTGTGGGACATGTACAAAGACGGCGTTGACATCTCCAAGATCGAGTGGGCCGCCCACTAAGCAGTCGCCGGCAAGAGCGGCTCCCTGATGAGGAAGGAATTGCACCATGGCATACAGTGAAAAGGTCATCGACCACTACGAAAACCCACGCAACGTCGGCAAGATGAATGCCGAAGACCCGGATGTCGGTACCGGCATGGTCGGCGCCCCAGCGTGCGGTGACGTGATGCGTCTGCAGATCAAGGTCAACGAGCAAGGCATCATCGAAGACGCCAAGTTCAAGACTTACGGCTGCGGTTCGGCTATCGCTTCCAGCTCCCTCGCCACCGAGTGGATGAAGGGCAAGACCCTGGACGAAGCCGAAACCATCAAGAACACCCAGCTGGCGGAAGAACTGGCACTGCCGCCGGTCAAGATCCACTGCTCGGTTCTCGCCGAAGACGCCATCAAGGCCGCCGTTCGCGATTACAAGCAGAAGAAAGGCTTGATCTAAGCCGCCTGTTGCAAGGTAAGTAAGGAGTTCCGATGGCTATCAGCATGACAGAAGCCGCCGCCAACCACGTGCGGCGTTCCCTCGAAGGGCGCGGCAAGGGCGAGGGCATCCGCCTGGGCGTGCGCACCACCGGTTGCTCGGGCCTGGCCTACGTGCTGGAGTTCGTCGACGAACTGGCTGACGAGGACCAGGTGTTCGAGAACCACGGCGTCAAGGTGATCATCGATCCCAAGAGCCTGGTCTACCTCGACGGCACCGAGCTGGACTTCGTCAAGGAAGGGTTGAACGAAGGCTTCAAGTTCAACAACCCCAACGTGCGCGGTGAGTGTGGCTGCGGCGAAAGCTTCAACGTCTGAGGCTGGCTGTGGGTACTCCTTGTCATTTCGCTCTGTTTGAACTCCAGCCCTGCTTCCGCTTGGACCTCGATAAGCTGGCCACTCGCTATCGCGAGCTGGCCCGCGAGGTGCATCCGGACCGTTTTGCCGATGCTTCCGAGCGTGAGCAGCGGGTGGCGCTGGAAAAGTCCGCGGCCCTCAACGACGCCTACCAGACCTTGCGCAGCGCGCCGCGCCGAGCACGCTACCTGCTGGCCATCAGCGGCCACGAAGTGCCACAGGAAGTCACGGTCCACGACCCGGACTTCCTGCTGCAGCAGATGCAGTGGCGCGAAGAGCTTGAAGAGCTGCAGGACGAAGCCGACCTCGACGGTGTCGCCGTGTTCAAGAAGCGCCTGAAGGGCGCCCAGGACGCGTTGAACGAAGATTTCGCCGCCTGCTGGGATGTGCCTGCCGAGCGCGACAAGGCCGAACGCCTGATGCGCCGCATGCAATTCCTCGACAAGCTCGCCCAAGAAGTGCGCCAACTGGAAGAGCGCCTCGACGATTAACCCGGTGTCGCCCGTGATGACGCCTAAGGTATTCAGATAAGCATGGCCCTACTGCAGATCGCCGAACCCGGTCAAAGCCCGCAACCGCACCAGCGTCGCCTGGCGGTGGGGATCGACCTGGGTACCACCAATTCTCTGGTCGCTGCCGTGCGCAGCGGTCGCAGCGAGCCCCTGCCCGACGCGCAGGGTAATGTCATTCTGCCTTCCGCTGTGCGCTACCTCGATGGCCGCAGTGAAGTCGGCCTGGCGGCGCGCGAGGCGGCCTCCAGTGACCCGCTGAACACCGTGCTGTCGGTCAAGCGCCTGATGGGGCGCGGCCTGGCGGACGTGAAACAGTTGGGCGAGCAACTGCCTTACCGCTTTGTTGGCGGTGAGTCGCACATGCCGTTCATCGACACGGTACAGGGGCCGAAAAGCCCGGTGGAAGTGTCTGCCGACATCCTCAAGGTGCTGCGTGAGCGCGCAGAAGCCACCTTGGGTGGCGAACTGGTCGGTGCGGTGATCACCGTGCCGGCGTACTTCGATGACGCCCAGCGCCAGGCCACCAAGGATGCCGCCAAGCTGGCCGGCCTGAACGTGCTGCGCTTGCTCAACGAGCCGACTGCCGCAGCCGTGGCTTATGGTCTCGATCAGAATGCCGAAGGCCTGGTAGCTATCTATGACCTGGGTGGCGGCACCTTCGACATTTCCATCCTGCGCCTTACCGCGGGTGTTTTCGAAGTGCTTGCCACCGGCGGCGACACTGCCCTGGGCGGCGATGACTTCGATCACGCCATCGCCGGCTGGATCATCGAACAGGCCGGTCTGTCCGCCGACCTCGACCCGGCCACCCAGCGTCAGTTGCTGCAAAGCGCCTGCGCCGCCAAGGAAGCCCTGACCGACGCCGATGTAGTCAGTGTCAGCCACGGCGCCTGGCAAGGCGAGCTTAGCCGCGCCGCTTTCGAGGCGATGATCGAACCGATGGTCGCCCGCAGCCTCAAGGCTTGCCGTCGTGCCGTGCGTGACAGTGGTGTCGAGCTGGAAGAAGTCGGTGCCGTGGTCATGGTCGGCGGTTCGACCCGTGTCCCGCGTGTACGCGATGCCGTAGGCGCGCTGTTTGGCCGCACGCCGCTGACCTCTATCGACCCAGACCAGGTGGTGGCCATCGGCGCCGCCATCCAGGCCGATACCCTGGCTGGCAACCGCCGTGAAGGTGGCGAACTGCTGCTGCTTGACGTCATCCCGCTGTCCCTGGGCCTTGAGACCATGGGCGGGCTGATGGAGAAGGTGATTCCGCGCAACACCACCATTCCGGTGGCGCGCGCCCAGGAATTCACCACCTATAAAGACGGCCAGTCGGCGATGATGATCCACGTCCTGCAGGGCGAGCGCGAGCTGATCAGCGATTGCCGCTCCCTTGCGCGCTTCGAGCTGCGTGGCATTCCGGCCATGGTTGCTGGTGCGGCGAAAATTCGCGTCACCTTCCAGGTCGACGCCGATGGCCTGCTCAGTGTCGCTGCACGCGAGCTGGGTTCGGGCGTGGAAGCCAGCATCCAGGTCAAGCCGTCCTACGGCCTGACCGATGGCGAGATTGCCCGCATGTTGAAGGATTCCTTCGAACACGCAGGTTCCGACAAGCAGGCCCGTCAGTTGCGCGAGCACCAGGTCGACGGCGAACGTCTGCTTGAAGCGGTGCAGGGCGCCCTGGACGCCGATGGCGATCGCCTGCTCAGCAGCGACGAGCGCGTGGCCATCGAATATCAGATGCAAGAATTGCGTGATTTGCTCAGCGGCACCGATGGCGCGGCCATCGAGCAACAGACCAAGCGTCTGTCGCAGGTGACCGATGCCTTTGCCGCCCGTCGCCTTGATTCGACGGTCAAAGCCGCACTGGCCGGGCGCAACCTGAATGAGATCGAGGAGTAACCGATGCCCCAGGTGATTTTCCTGCCGCACGAGAAGTTCTGCCCGGATGGGCTGGTGGTGGAGGTGGAGCCAGGAACCAACATCCTGGAACTGGCCCACGAGCACCACATCGAGATGGAGAGCGCGTGCGGCGGCGTGTGTGCCTGCACCACCTGTCACTGCATCGTGCGAGAAGGCTTCGACTCGCTTGAAGAGGCCGACGAGCTGGAAGAGGATATGCTGGACAAGGCCTGGGGCCTGGAGGCGCAGTCGCGCCTGGCCTGCCAGGTGATCGTCGGTGAGGAAGACCTCACCATCGAGATCCCAAAATACTCGCTCAACCACGCCGCCGAAGCACCGCACTGAGGTTTTGCGCATGAGTCTGAAATGGATTGATGTACTTGAGATCGCCATCCAGCTTGCGGAAAGCAAGCCGGACGTCGATCCTCGTTATGTGAATTTCGTCGATCTGCACCGTTGGGTGCTGGCATTGCCAGAGTTCAGCGACGATCCGTCACGCGGCGGTGAGAAAGTGCTCGAGGCCATCCAGGCGGCCTGGATCGAAGAAGCCGACTAAGCGTGACGCTGCAGGTTAGGCAATCCCCTGGAACCCGCGTATAATTCGCGGGTTTAATTTTTCGTAACACTCAATATTCTGGAGTTTTCCATGGCTGTTCAACGTACTTTCTCGATCATCAAGCCTGACGCCGTTGCCAAGAACGTTATCGGCAAGATCACCACCCGCTTCGAAGAAGCTGGCCTGAAAATCGTTGCCTCGAAAATCAAGCAACTGTCCAAAGCCGAAGCCGAAGGCTTCTACGCCGAGCACAGCGCTCGTGGCTTCTTCGGTGACCTGGTTGCCTTCATGACTTCCGGTCCGGTCGTCGTTCAGGTTCTGGAAGGCGAAAACGCCATCGCTCTGAACCGTGAGCTGATGGGCGCTACCAACCCTAAAGAAGCTGCTCCAGGCACCATCCGTGCTGACTTCGCCGAGTCGATCGACGCCAACGCCGTTCACGGTTCGGACTCCGAAGCTGCTGCTGCTCGCGAAATCGCTTACTTCTTCGCTGCTACCGAGGTAACCACTCGCTAAGCGAAAGCTTAAGGGTGAAGGTGAATCCATGACGACATCTACCGGCAAAATCAACCTGTTGGGGCTGACCCTGCAGGAAATGGAACAGTTCTTCGACTCGATCGGGGAGAAGCGCTTTCGCGCCGGCCAGGTGATGAAGTGGATTCACCATTTTGGTGTCGACGATTTCGCCGCCATGACCAATGTCGGCAAGGTCCTGCGCGAAAAGCTCGAGGCCGTTGCCGAGATTCGGGGCCCGGAAGTGGTCAGTGAAGACATTTCCGCCGACGGTACCCGCAAGTGGGTGGTCCGCGTTGCCTCTGGCAGCTGTGTCGAGACCGTCTACATCCCTACCGACGACCGCGGCACGCTCTGCGTATCGTCGCAAGCCGGCTGCGCCCTGGATTGCAGTTTCTGCTCCACTGGCAAGCAAGGCTTCAACAGCAACCTCACTGCCGCCGAAGTGATCGGCCAGGTGTGGCTTGCGAACAAATCCTTCGGGACTGTCCCTGCCAAGATCGACCGCGCGATTACCAACGTGGTGATGATGGGCATGGGCGAACCCCTGCTGAATTTCGACAATGTCATCGCCGCCATGAAGATCATGATGGAAGATCTTGGCTATGGCATTTCCAAGCGTCGCGTCACCCTGTCCACCTCGGGCGTGGTGCCAATGATCGACGAATTGGCCAAGCACATCGACGTGTCGCTGGCACTGTCGCTGCACGCGCCGAACGACGAACTGCGCAACCAGCTGGTGCCGATCAACAAGAAGTACCCGCTGAAGATGCTGCTCGAATCGTGCATGGGCTACATGGCCACCTTGGGTGGCAAGCGCGTGCTGACCATCGAGTACACCTTGCTCAAGGACGTCAACGACCAGCCTGAGCATGCCGCGCAGATGATCGAACTGCTGCGCGATGTGCCTTGCAAGATCAACCTGATTCCGTTCAACCCGTTCCCGCATTCGGGTTACGAGCGACCTAGCAACAACGCCATTCGTCGCTTCCAGGACCTGCTGCACCACGGCGGCTTCAATGTCACCACCCGCACCACCCGTGGTGACGATATCGACGCTGCTTGCGGCCAGTTGGTCGGCCAGGTCAACGACCGCACCCGTCGTAGCGAGCGTTATATCGCCGTACGCCAGTTGTCTGCCGACAACGAGCTGCAAGACAGCGCAGTGCGCCACTGATCCTGGGGCCGGTCATGAACCTGCGCGCCGCGCTATCGATGCTGACGCTTGTGCTGCTCGCCGGCTGTGTGTCGGGCGGTGCGGGTGACCCCTTGTCCAATCGCCAAGGGCGAGCGGAGGCTGGGCAGGCATACGTACAGCTCGGGCTCGGGTATTTGCAACAAGGCTTTGCCGAGCAGGCGAAGGCCCCTTTGAGCAAAGCCCTGGCCCTGAACGCCGATGACGCCGACGCCCACGCCGCGCTGGCACTGGTGTTTGAAGCTCAGGGCGAGCCAGCCTTGGCTGAGGCGCATTTTCGCAAAGCCTTGAATGCGGGTGACGGCGACACGCGAATTCGCAACAATTACGGCAGTTTCCTATATGCTCAGCAGCGGTTCGCCGAGGCTGAGCAGATGTTTCGCCTGGCCGGTGCCGATACCTTGTATCCTGAGCGTTCGCGCGTGTACGAGAACCTCGGCCTGACGGCGCTCAGGCTCGACCGTCGCGACCAGGCGCATGAGTATCTGGGCAAGGCCCTGCAACTCAACCCACGGCAACCCAGAGCGTTGCTGGAAATGGCTGAGTTGTCTTACGAAAACAGGCATTATGTGCCGGCCCGGGACTACTACGATCGTTTCAGCCAGTTGAGTGGCCACGACGCCCGCAGCCTGCTGCTGGGCAGCCGCCTTGCCCGCGTGTTCGACGAACGGAACACGCTGGCTGAGTTGGGCGAGCAATTACAACGACTTTATCCCGGTACGCCGGAATATCAGCAATACCTGTCGGAGCAACGATGAAAGCCGCGCATCCCGAAGTAGCAGCAGCGTCTCGCCAGAACCCCGGTGAACTCTTGCGCCAGGCCCGCGAGAACCGGGAATGGTCGCAAGCCGAGGTCGCCCGCAAGCTCAACCTCACGGTCACGTCGCTGAACCATGTGGAAACCGGTGCCTTCGACAAGTTGCCGGGGCATACCTTCGCCCGTGGCTACATCCGTGCGTACGCCAAGTTGATGGGCATGGACCAGGCGCCACTGGTGGAAGCCTTCGACCAGTTCACCGGTACCCACGCGAAGGGCAGTGAAGTGCATTCGCTCGGGCGCATTGAAGAGCCGGTACGCCTTTCGCACAACATCCTGCGTGGTGTCAGCCTGCTGTTGTTGCTGGCCGTGGTTGGCGGCAGCTTCCTGTGGTGGCAGGACCAAGGCAGCCTGCGTGGCAAGGACCTGGCCAAGATCGCGCTGGAGCACGTTGAGGTCGAGAGCGCTGACGGCACCACGCAGATTCACCCGCTGGACGAACCGGAAGACCAGGCGGTAACGGCTGGCGAGCAACCTGAAAGCGCGCCTCTGCCACTGGAACAGGCAGCCGTCGAGGAGTCCGCCCAAGCGGTCAGCGAGCCAGCTACCCCTGCTGTGGCGGCACCTGCCGTGCCGGCCCCAGCCCCGGTTGTTGTACCTGCCCCTGCCCCAGTACAGCAGGCTCCGGTCCCAACCGTGGCTGCCGCTCCGGTCGCTCCTGCCGTACCTGCCACACCCGCGGCGCCTGTTGCCAGCGCACCGGCTGTCACCGCGCCCGCGCCTGCAGAAGTACCGGCCGGTAGCGCCAAGGTAGCCATACAATTCATCGCCGATTGCTGGACTCAAGTCACTGACGGCAACGGCAAGGTGCTGTTCAGCGCCATCAAGCGCAAGGGTGACAGCCTGGAGCTGACCGGCAAGCCGCCGTTCGCGGTGCGACTGGGCTTTGCCCGTGGCGCCCAGGTCAGCTACAACGGCCAGGCCGTCGATGTTGCCCCGTTCACCAGTGGCGAGACCGCTCGCCTGAAGTTGGGACAGTAAGTCATGCACGGCGAATCCCCGATCAAACGTCGCGAATCCCGCAAAATCTGGGTCGGCAATGTGCCGGTGGGTGGTGATGCCCCCATCGCGGTGCAGAGCATGACCAACACCGATACCAACGATGTGGCCGCCACCGTGGCGCAAATCCAGCGCCTGGTCGATGCTGGCGTCGACATCGTGCGCGTCTCGGTCCCGGACATGGACGCCGCCGAAGCGTTCGGCCGCATCAAGCAGCTGGTCAGCGTGCCGCTGGTCGCTGATATCCACTTCGACTACAAGATCGCCCTGCGCGTGGCCGAACTGGGTGTCGATTGCCTGCGTATCAACCCAGGCAACATCGGCCGCGAAGACCGCGTGCGCGCGGTGGTCGATGCTGCACGCGACCGTGGCATCCCGATCCGGATCGGCGTCAACGCCGGCTCCCTGGAAAAGGACCTGCAGAAGAAGTACGGCGAACCGACCCCAGCGGCGCTGGTCGAGTCGGCCCTGCGCCATGTCGAGCACCTCGATCGCCTGGACTTCCAGGACTTCAAGGTCAGCGTCAAGGCTTCCGACGTGTTCATGGCCGTCGAAGCCTACCGCTTGCTGGCCAAGCAGATCATCCAGCCGCTGCACCTGGGCATCACCGAAGCCGGTGGCCTGCGTTCGGGAACGGTGAAATCCGCCGTCGGCATCGGTATGCTGCTGGCCGAAGGCATTGGCGATACCATTCGCATTTCCCTGGCTGCCGACCCGGTCGAGGAAGTGAAGGTCGGTTACGACATTCTCAAGTCGCTGCACCTGCGTTCCCGTGGCATCAACTTCATCGCCTGCCCGAGCTGCTCGCGGCAGAACTTCGATGTGGTCAAGACCATGAACGAGCTGGAAGGGCGCCTGGAAGACCTGCTGGTACCGCTGGACGTCGCGGTGATCGGCTGCGTGGTCAACGGCCCCGGCGAAGCCAAGGAAGCCCACGTCGGGCTGACCGGCGGCACGCCGAACCTGATCTACATCGACGGCAAGCCGGCGCAGAAACTGACCAATGACAACCTGGTCGATGAGCTGGAAAAGCTCATCCGCCAGAAAGCGGCCGAAAAGGTCGAGGCCGACGCGGCGCTGATCGCCCGCGGCTGACACACAGATTCGTAAGGACTTTTCGTGAGCAAATCGCTGCAAGCCATCCGTGGCATGAACGACATCCTGCCAGAGCAGTCGCCGCTGTGGCGCTACTTCGAAGGCACCGTGGCCGGTCTGCTGGACACCTACGGGTACAGCCAGATCCGCACGCCGATCGTCGAGTTCACCGAGCTGTTCAAGCGCTCCATCGGTGAAGTCACCGACATCGTCGAAAAAGAGATGTACACCTTCGAGGACCGCAACGGCGATTCGCTCACCCTGCGTCCCGAAGGCACAGCCGCCTGCGTGCGTGCCGTGCTGGAGCACGGCATCACCGGCAACGGCCAGGTACAGAAACTGTGGTACATCGGCCAGATGTTCCGCCACGAGCGCCCGCAGAAAGGCCGCTACCGCCAGTTCCACCAGATCGGCGTTGAGGTGTTCAACCTCAATGGCCCGGACATCGACGCCGAGCTGATCATGCTCACCTGGCGCCTGTGGAGCCAGCTGGGCATCCAGGACGCGGTCAAGCTGGAGCTCAACAGCCTGGGTACCAGCGAAGCCCGTGCGCGTTACCGCGATGCCCTGGTCGAGTTCCTCAGCGCGCGCCTGGACCAGCTCGACGAAGACAGCCAGCGTCGCCTGAAGAGCAACCCGCTGCGCATCCTCGACAGCAAGGACCAGAACACCCAGGCGGTGCTGGTCGACGCGCCGAAGCTGGAAGACTACCTGGACGAGGAGTCCCGCGTGCACTTCGAGGGCCTGAAGGCCCGCCTGGACGCCGCCGGCATTCCGTTCGTGATCAACACCAAGCTGGTGCGTGGCCTGGACTACTACAGCAAGACCGTGTTCGAGTGGGTCACCGACAAGCTCGGCGCCCAGGGCACCGTCTGCGCCGGTGGCCGCTACGATGGCCTGGTCGAGCAGATGGGTGGCAAGCCGACCCCAGGCGTTGGTTTCGCCATGGGTATCGAGCGTCTTATCCTGCTGCTGGAAACCCTCGGCAAGGTGCCTGAGTCCATCAGCCGCCAGGTCGACGTCTACCTGTGCGCCTTTGGCGAGCAGGCCGAATTGGCCGGCCTGAAACTGTCCGAAGGCCTGCGCGATCGCTTGCCGGGTCTGCGTCTGGCGGTCAACGCCGGAGGCGGCAGCTTCAAGAGCCAGTTCAAGAAAGCCGACAAGAGCGGCGCGCTGTTCGCCCTGATTCTTGGCGACGACGAGCTGGCCAAGCAAGAGATCGGCGTTAAGCCCCTGCGTGGTCAGGGCGATCAACAGAACATTGCCTGGGATGCTCTGGCTGAGCACCTGGAAACCGCGATCGCACAGGCGTAACGCGGTTCAATAAGCGAATAGGCGAAAAGGAGTATTGGGGTGTCGAGTACCGATGATGATGACCTGGCAGGGGTCAAGGACTGGTGGAACCGTAACGGCAAGCCGCTGCTGACCGGTGCCCTGCTGGCCGGTGTGGTGGTGTTGGGCTGGAATACCTGGCACAAGTACCAGAACAACCAGTCGCAAGGTGCCTCGGCGCTTTACCAGGCTCTGCTGGAAACCAGCCTGACGCCAAGCGGCCAGCCAGATGCAACCAAGGTTGCGGAACTGTCCGGGAAGCTCAAGAACGAGTTTGGCGGTACCGCCTATGCCCAGTACGGCAGCCTGTTCGTGGCCAAGGTCGCGGTCGAGAGCGGCAAGCTCGACGACGCTGCTGCTGAACTCAAAGGCGTGATGGACAAGCCGGCTGACGCCACCCTGGGTGAAATCGCTCGCCAGCGTCTGGCACGCGTGCTCGCCGCCCAGGATAAGGCCGAGGAAGCCCTCAAGCTGCTCGACGGTGACGCCGACAAGGCGTTTCTGGCCAGCCGCGAAGAGTTGAAAGGCGACCTGCTGGTGCAGTTGGGTCGTGCCGACGATGCTCATGGCGCCTACGAAAAAGCCAAGGCCGCGCTGTCCGATGACGCCGCGGTCGGTGGCCTGCAATTGAAGCTGGATGACCTGGCCAAAGGGGACGCCTGACGTGATCGGTTGGAAACAAGCAGCAGTGCTGACCCTGGCCGTGCTGGCCGCGGGTTGCAGCAGCAACAGCAAGAAGGAACTGCCTCCGGCCGAGCTGACCAAGTTCACCGAGGAAGTGGTGCTGAAGAAGCAGTGGAGCCGTTCGATCGGTGACGGCCAGGGCGAGTCATACAACACCCTGGTACCGGCCATCGAGAACGATCGCATCTACGCCTCCGACGTCAACGGCGAAGTGTTCGCCCTCGACCGCATCACCGGCGACGTGGTGTGGAAGAAGGACCTGGAGCTGCCGGTTTCCGGTGCGGTCGGCGTAGGCTATGGCCTGGTCATGCTGGGCACGCTCAAAGGCGAAGTCATCGCCCTGGACTCCAGCACCGGTGAGGAGCGCTGGCGCTCCCGCGTCACCAGTGAAGTGCTGGCGCCGCCAGCCAACAACGGCGACGTGGTAGTAGTGCAGACCCAGGACGACCGTCTGATCGGCCTGGATGCCGCGACTGGCGACCGCCGCTGGATCTACGAAAACACCCCGGCCGTACTGACCCTGCGTGGCACCGGTGCGCCGATCGTGACCAACCGTCTGGCCGTTGCCGGCCTGTCCACCGGCAAGGTCATCGCGGTAGACATCAGCAACGGCGTACCAGTGTGGGAGAGCCGTGTGGCGATCCCGCAAGGTCGTTCCGAGCTGGACCGCGTGGTAGACATCGACGGCGGCCTGCTGCTGTCCGGTGGTACCCTGTACGTCAGCACCTACCAGGGCCGCGTAGCGGGCCTGGACCTGGAAAGCGGCCGCGTGCTGTGGCAGCGCGATGCCTCCAGCTACGTGGGTGTCTCCCAGGGCTTCGGTAACGTCTACGTCAGCGAAGCTTCGGGTACCGTCGAAAGCGTCGACGAGCGCTCTTCCAGCGCACTGTGGACCAACGACTCCATGGCCCGCCGTCAACTGACGGCACCGGAAGTGTTCTCCAGCTATGTAGCGGTAGGTGACTTCGAAGGTTACCTGCACCTGCTCAGCCAGGTTGACGGCCGTTTCGTCGGCCGCGAGCGAATCGACAGCGATGGCCTGCGCGCCCGTCCCCTGGTGGTCGGCGACACCATCTACGTCTTCGGCAACAGCGGCAAGCTCGAGGCACTGACCATCCGCTGAAGCTATGCTCAAGACCGCTACAGGTCTTGAGTTGCGGCGTAGGACACGCCGCCCGAACTCCGGCCGCTGCCTTGCAGCGGCCTTTGCATTTTCAAGAATTCAAGAGTGGAGAGCCGCATGGTTCCCGTAATCGCCCTGGTGGGACGGCCGAACGTCGGCAAATCCACCATGTTCAACCGCCTGACCAAGACCCGCGATGCCATCGTCGGTGACCTGTCGGGCCTGACCCGTGACCGCCAGTATGGTGATGCCAGCTGGCAGGGTCGTTCCTACATCCTGATCGACACCGGCGGTATCACCGGTGACGAAGTGGGCATGGACGAGAAGATGGCCGAGCAGTCGCTGATGGCCATCGAGGAAGCCGACTACGTCCTGTTCCTGGTCGATGCCCGCGCGGGCATGACCGCCGCCGACCAGATGATCGCCGAGCACCTGCGCAAGCGGAACAAGTCGGCCATCCTGGTCGCCAACAAGATCGACAACATCGACGCCGACGTCGCTCGCGCCGAGTTCTCGCCGCTGGGCATGGGCAACGCCATTCCGGTGGCCGGCTCCCAGGGCCGCGGTATCAACGCGCTGATGGAAGCAGTGCTGGGTCATATTCCTCGTGACGCTGAGGAAGAAGCCCTCGACCAGGAAGTTGCCGAAGGCGAGGAAGCGGTACGCATCCCTGGCCCGAGCGAGAAAGATGGCATCAAGATCGCCATCATCGGTCGCCCTAACGTCGGCAAATCGACCCTGGTCAACCGCATGCTCGGTGAAGAGCGCGTGGTGGTGTACGACCAGCCGGGCACTACCCGCGACAGTATCTACATCCCGTTCGAGCGCGATTACGAGAAGTACACCTTCATCGACACCGCCGGCGTGCGCAAGCGCGGCAAGATCCACGAGGAAGTCGAGAAGTTCTCGGTGGTGAAGACGCTGCAGGCGATCAAGGACGCCAACGTGGTGATCTTCGTCATGGACGCACGCGAAGGCGTGGTGGACCACGACCTGAACCTGCTGGGCTTCGCCCTGGAAGCCGGCCGCGCCATCGTCATCGCCCTGAACAAGTGGGATGGCATGGAGCCGGGTGAGCGCGACTACGTGAAGACCGAGCTGGAGCGCCGGCTGTTCTTCGTCGACTTCGCCGACATCCACTTCATCTCCGCATTGCACGGCACCGGCGTGGGCCACCTGTACAAGTCGGTGCAGGCTGCGTTCAAATCGGCAGTTACCCGCTGGCCGACCAGCCGTCTGACCCAGATCCTCGAAGATGCCGTCAGCGAGCACCAACCGCCTCTGGTCAACGGTCGCCGCATCAAGCTGCGCTATGCCCACCTTGGTGGTGCCAACCCGCCGCTGATCGTGATCCACGGCAACCAGACCGAGAAGATTCCGAAGTCGTACTCGCGTTATCTGGAAAACACCTACCGCCGCGTGCTCAAGCTGGTCGGTACGCCGATCCGCATCGAGTACAAGGGCGGTGAGAACCCGTACGAGGGCAAGAAGAATACCCTCACCGACCGCCAGGTCAACAAGAAGCGCCGCTTGATGTCGCACCACAAGAAGGCCGAGAAGAAGCGTCGCGACAAGCGCTGATTCCGTGCTGCCCCTATCGCCGGCAAGCCGGCTCCCACAGGTCATGCACACGCCTTGAGGCTGTGCGGTATCTGTGGGAGCCGGCTTGCCGGCGATAGGGCCCTTTGACCCAGCGCAATACCCCCATTGTTTCATCCTTTTTCCTGACCGCTCGATCCGCTATGCTCGGACTCCACCCCCGTGCCGGATACACCCCAGGAAAGAGGGCTTCATGATCCGCAGCAAACTGCCGAATGTCGGCACGACCATCTTCACCACCATGTCCCAGCTGGCGTCGCAGACCGGCGCGCTGAACCTTTCGCAGGGTTTTCCAGATTTCAATGGCCCTCAGGCGCTGTTGGATGCGGTAGGCCAGCATGTGACGGCAGGGCACAATCAGTATTCTCCAATGACCGGTCTGCCGGCCCTGCGTCAGCAGGTGGCCGCCAAGATCGAGCGCCTGTACGGTGCCAAGGTCGATGTCGACCAGGAAGTGACCATCACCCCGGGTGCCACAGAGGCCATCTTCTGCGCCATCCAGGCCGTGATCCAGGCAGGCGACGAGGTCATCGTCTTCGACCCGTGCTACGACAGCTATGAGCCATCAGTCGCCCTGGCCGGCGGCCGTTGCGTACACGTTCAGCTCGGTAACGGTGATTTTCGCATCGACTGGCAGAAGTTCAGCGACGCCCTGAGCCCGCGCACGCGGATGGTCATCCTCAACTCGCCACACAACCCCAGCGGTGCGCTGATCAGCCGTGAGGATCTCGACCAACTGGCCAGGCTGATCGCCGGGCGTGATATCTACCTGATCAGCGATGAAGTCTACGAACACCTGGTGTACGACGGCGTACAGCACGCCAGTGTGCTGGCCCATGCCGAACTCTACAGCCGCGCATTCGTGGTCAGCTCGTTCGGCAAGACCTACCACGTCACTGGCTGGAAGACCGGTTATGTAATTGCCCCGCCGGCCTTGAGCGCCGAGCTGCGCAAGGTGCATCAGTACGTCAACTTCTGTGGTGTGACGCCCTTGCAGTGTGCCCTGGCCGATTTCATGGCCGCACACCCTGAGCATGTCGATGAACTACCTGGCTTCTATCAGGCCAAGCGCGACCTGTTCTGCGACCTGCTGCAAGGCTCGCGCTTCACCTTTACCCGCACGGCGGGCACGTATTTCCAACTGGTGGACTACTCGCAGATCCGCCCGGACCTGAATGACGTCGACATGGCCTTGTGGCTGACCCGCGAGCATGGCGTGGCGACCATTCCGGTGTCGGTGTTCTACCAGCAACCCATCCCCGAGCAACGCCTGGTTCGCCTGTGCTTTGCCAAACGAGAGGAGACGCTGCGTCAGGCAGCGGAAAAACTATGCGCGATCTGAGTGCACTGCCAAACCTTAAAGTCGCCTTGGTGCAGACCACGCTGGCCTGGCACGACCGCGAAGCCAACTATGCGCACTTCGAGGAATTGTTGAGCCAGGTCGGTGAAGTGGACCTGGTGATCCTGCCAGAGATGTTCACTACCGGCTTTTCGATGGAGTCCGAAACCTTGGCCGAGCCCGAGAACGGCCCGACCTACAAGTGGCTCAAGGCCCAGGCGAAAAAGCACAATGCGGTGATCACCGGCAGCCTGATCATCCAAGCCGCCGACGGCAGCCACCGCAACCGTCTGCTGTGGGCGCGCCCGGATGGCGAAATCATGCATTACGACAAACGCCACCTGTTCCGCATGGCAGGCGAACACAAGCATTTCACCCCGGGTGAGCGTCAGGTGCAGTTCGAGCTCAAAGGTTGGCGGGTGCGCCCGCTGATCTGCTACGACCTGCGCTTCCCGGTGTGGAGCCGTGATGCCCAGGACACCGACCTGTTGCTGTACACCGCCAATTGGCCGGCGGCCCGTCGTCTGCACTGGAACCGCCTGTTGCCTGCGCGGGGCATCGAGAACCTGTGCTATGTGGCTGCGGTGAACCGGGTGGGTACTGACGGTAAAGGTTTCGCCTATTCAGGTGACAGCCAGGTGCTGGACTTCCAGGGCGAGAGCCTGCTCAGTGCGGGCGAGGCGGATGGCGTGTTTACGGCAGTACTGAGTGCGGCGGACCTGGCGGCCTACCGCACCCGGTTCCCGGCGAACCTGGATGCCGACACCTTCGAATTGCACTGATCAGCAGTAACTATCTGTGTTGCGCTGGCCTCAGGTGCGACGCTGTACCTGTGGGAGCCGACTTGCCGGCGATGAAGGCTACGAGGTGCATGGCACCGGCTTCGCCGGTGATCGCCGGCAAGCCGGCTCCCACAGGGATCGCGCCAGCTTTTAGAAATTGAGCAAGGCAGTTGCTCCTACAGGTTTCAATTGCAGGAGCCGGCTTCCCGGCGATGGGGCCGGTGGCGACTATCTCAACCCCTGATCAGTACACATCCCGCCGATACCGCCCATCCTCGATCAGTTGCTGCACGGCCTCTTCCCCGAGGATGCCATTGAGCGCGGCATCAACCCCCGCAGCCATCCCCAGCAGGCTGCCGCAGACATACACACAGGCACCTTCGGCAACCCAGCGTTTGAACTCGTCGGCCTGTTGCAGCAACACATCCTGCACGTACACCTTCTCGGCCTGATCCCGCGAGAACGCCAGGTCCAGTCGCGCCAGGTCGCCGTTGTCGAGCCAGCCTTGCAGCTCATCGCCACACAGCATGTCGTGGGCACGGTTGCGTTCGCCGAACAGCAACCAGTTGCGCTGCTCGCCGGTATTGATGCGTGCCTTGAGCAGACTGCGCAGGCCCGCCAGGCCAGTGCCGTTGCCAATCAGAATCATCGGTGCCGGCGCCTCAGGCAGGTGGAACCCGCTGTTGCGACGCAGGCGCAGATTCAGGGTGCCGCCCAGCGGCAGGTACTCGGTCAGCCAGCCGGAACCCAGCCCCAGGTTGCCATCGGGGTGACGTTCCTGGCGTACGATCAGCTCCAGTTCGCCGTCGCTGGCAATCGAGGCGATGGAATACTCGCGGCTGCCAATCGGTGCCAAGGCATCCACCACGGCCTGGGCGTGAAGGCCAAGCAGGTGGCTGCGGTGGGTCGGCAACTGGCGGTTGGCCAAGGCCTGGGCCAGGGTCTCGTCGAGGCCTCCCAAACGGACCATGGTGCTGGCATCCAGGCCCAGACCGTTCAGGAATGCGTTGATCTGCGGCTGACCATTAAGGGGCAGCACCTCGACCAGATCGCCTGCCTGCCAGTCTGCCGGGTGTTCTGGTCGCAACCCAAGCAGGTAGACCGGCTGCCCCTGGCTGCCTGGGTTGAGCAGGTCGCGGCGGGTCAAGCTCCAGTTGTCGAAGCTGGGTGCCTGCCAGGTGGCGACGGGCTTGGCCCCGGTGAGGGTCGCCAGTTCCTGTTGCCAGTGCTGCAGCGCCACCTGGTCGGCATTGTCCACTTCAACAGGGCTGAAGGCACTGCTGGCGCCGCGCTCGCTGAGCCAGGCCTGCAAGCGCCGGGCAAAACCACAGAAATGCGGATACTGGCGATCTCCCAGTGCCAGCACGGCATAGTTGAGGTTGTTCAATGCCCAGGGTTGGCCGAGCACCTTGCGCTCGAAGACGCGGGCGCTGTCAGGCGCTTCGCCATCACCGAAGGTACTGACCACGAACAGCGCACGGCGCGCCTCGCGCAGGTCGTTTTCCTTCAGGTCGGCCAGTGGACGCACTTGCACAGGCAGGCCGGCAGCCTGCAATTGCCCGGCGCTCTGCCAGGCCAGCTGCTCGGCAAAGCCGCTCTGGCTGGCGAAACCGATCAGCCAGTTATCGCCATTGCTGGTCGTGTTGGCGACAGTGCCACGTGCAGCACGGACCTGGCGCTTCTTGCGGCGACGGTCAAGGTAAAGCAGCCAGCCGGTGACGAAGAACAGTGGCATGGTCAGACTGGCGATCGTGACGATGATTCGCCCGGTCAGACCGAAGTAACTGCCTACGTGCAGCGCGTAGACGCTTTGCAGCAGCTGCGCCTTGAACGACTTGTCATCGTAGCGTTCCACACGCTTGAACTGGCCGCTGGCCGGGTCCAGGGTGACGGTGTTGAAGGCTCGCTCATGTGGGGCATTGTCGAGCAGGTAGAACAGCGTGGCGGGTTGGTTGCCGGCCGGGGGCAGGCGCAGGTTGTAGGTGGTCAGGCTTGGGCCTGCAGCGTCCTTGAGGTTGCTCCAGATGGCGTCGTAGTCGACCACCAGCGGCGGTGCGTTCTTGTCGACTTTCTGCGGGCCATGGCGCCCGCCGCGGCCTTCGCCACGTTTGTGCTGTTCGCCAGCCGCCGGAGTGTCAGCCAGCAACTTGTTCAGCCCCTCGCGGTACCAGTCGTAAGACCAGAACAGGCCGGTGAGGGCGAACAGAAGATAGAACAACAGGCACCAGGTACCGGCCACCGCGTGCAGGTCCCAGTTGAACGCACGGCCCTTCTTGGCCCAGTCGAAGGTCAGCCAGACCCGCCAGTTCAGTGCCTTGCGCGGCCAGCGCAGGTACAGCCCGGACAGGCAGAAGAACACCAGCATCAGGGTGCAGGCACCGGTGATCTGCCCGCCGGTCTCGCCCATGGCCAGAAAACGGTGCAGTTGCAGCATCAGGTTGAAGAAGTCTTGCCCGGCCACTTCACCTTTGAGTTCACCGGTGTAGGGGTCGGCATAGCGCAGTTCACCACGGCGCTCGCCCGGGGCAGGGGTGAAGAAGATGCGTGCGGCATTGCCTTCGCGGGTGTCGACCCACAGCATCGAGACCTTGTCGCCTTGTGCCGCCTCGACTCGCTTGACCAGCTCTGCAGGCGGCAGCACGCCTTCCTGGCGCACCTCGACCTTGAGCACGTCGGCGTTGAACAGGCGCAGCAGCTCTTCCTGGAACGAGTACACCGCACCGGTGATGCCCATCAAAGCCAGCACCAGGCCGGCGGTGATGCCAAAGAACCAGTGCAATTGGAACAGCGACTTCTTCAACACATCGATCACCATGTAATGCCGCGCAGGGCCGGGCGGCGTGAATTATGCCTTGATACGCAAAAGCCCCGCTCACTGAAATGAACGGGGCTTCGGGTTACAGCTTTAGAAGTGGACGCTGGTGGTCAGCAATGCAGTGCGGCCTGCTGCCTGGTTGGCGTAGTGAGCGCTGTAGGCCTTGTCGTAGTAGACCTCATCGGTGAGGTTCTGCACGTTCAACTGCAGGTCGACGTTCTTGGTCAGCTTGTAGCTGGCCATGGCGTCGTAGCGCCAGTACGAATCGACCATCACGCTGTTGGTGGTGTTGCCGAATACGTCGTCGACGTAGAAGGCGCCACCGCCGATGGTCAACTTCGGCGTGACATTGTAGGTGGTCCACAGGGTCAGGCTGTTGTTGGGGGTATTGGGCAACTGGTTGCCATCGTTGTACCCATCGATGAAGACGGTACCCACTTTCTGCGAGCCACCATCAACCAGCTTGGCGTCCATGTAGGTGTAGCCGGCAAATACCTGCCAGGCATCGGTCAGTTTGCCGCTGGCGCTCAGCTCGAAGCCGTCGACGCGGGTCTTGCCGACGTTCTGGTAGGTGTTGTTGTCCACCAGAACACGGGCGTTTTCCTTCTCGGTGCGGAAGATCGCAGCGGTCAATGCCAGACGCTCGTCGAGCAGGTCCCACTTGGTACCGATTTCGTAGTTGGTGGTTTCTTCCGGTTTGAGCTCGCTGGTGGTGGTTGCCGTTACCAGTGCGTTGCCATCGGAGCCCTCACCCAGCGAGGCGCCTGGTGGGGTGGCCGAGGTGGCATACGAAACATAGATGCTGCCGTTCTCGGCAGGCTTCCACGTCAGGCCCAACTGACCAGTGACGAACTCGCTGGTATCTTCGGTTTTGAAGCTGGTGGAGCCGTCGGCGAGCTTGGTCTTGGCCTTGGTGTCGAAGTGGTCGTAGCGCAGACCCATGGTCAGCAACCACGCCGGATCCAGCTCCAGGGTGTCGGTGAAGTAGATGGCCCGTGTGTTACCCGTAGTGTCGGCGCCTGCCTGGGTGCGGCTGATGTCGCCGTCCCACGCTTCGTTCGGGTTCGGGTTCTGGAACGAGGTGCAGACGCCCGAGATCTGGCCGGTTGCCGTCGTGCATTTGTCGGATTTGAAGCCGGTGACGTCGTAGCCTGACTTCGTCGAAGCTTCGCGGCTCAGTTCGATACCGGTGGAGAAGGTGTTCTTCATGCCGCCCAGGTAGAACTCGCCGTACAGATCGGTCTGGTTGGTGGTGGTACGGGTGTTGGCCACGCGGTTGTTCGGGCGACGCCAGACTTCACCATTGAGGATGTTGCCCTTGCTGTCATCCGGCTGGCTATAGATGTAGTCCTGCAGGGTGTTGCCGTGGCGCAGGGTGTTCTTGATCGTCAGCGAGTCGCTCAGGTCATGCTCGATGCTGATGGTCGAGATATCGGCACGGGTCTTGTAGAAGTCGCGGTCGACCAGGCCATAGTAGTTGCTGCTGCTGCCGCCACCGTGGGTCGGCTTGTCCGGGTTGGCCGAGGTGCGGTTGGCCGAGCTGCCGGAGCGCAGGCTATAGGGAATGCCCGAGTCTGGCAGGTCGTCACTTTCCATGTGGTAGTAGTCCAGGCTCACGCGGGTGTCGGTGCCCAGACCGAAGACCAGCGAAGGTGCCACGCCCCAGCGGTCGTAGTTGACCTCATCACGCCCGGCCACGTTGCTTTCGTGGGTCATCAGGTTGAGACGGCCGGCAACGCTGTCGCTGAACTGGTAGTTGCCATCCAGGGTGTAGCGCTGGGTCTGGTCGCTGCCCCAGGTCCAGGCCGCATCAAGCGAGTTACCCAGATGCGCACGCTTGCTCACCATGTTGATGGAGCCGCCAGCTGCGCCGCGACCGCCAATGGTGGAGTTCGGGCCCTTGGCCACTTCCACCGATTCGACCGCGAAGATTTCACGGGTCTGCGAACCGGTATCCCGTACGCCGTCCAGGTACATCGAGCTTTGGCTGTCGAAGCCGCGAATGAACGGACGGTCGCCCGACGGGTTGCCGCCTTCACCGGCACCCATGGTAATGCCTGGCACGGTGCGCAGGGCATCCTGCAGGCTCAGGGCATTGGTGTCCTTGATCACTTGCTGCGGAATCACGGTGACCGAGCGTGGCGTGTCCACCAGCGGTGCGGTGTACTTCTGCGAGGAGGCCTTCTCGACTTTGTAGTCGGTGCTGGCTTGCTCAGCCTTGCCGTTGACGCTGGTTGCGTCGAGCGTGACGGCGCTGCTGGCGGCCGGATCGGCGGCGTAGGCCGAGGTGGCGCTGAGCGCCATACCGATGGCGGAGACGAGAAGACGTGGTGAACTCACAGCAGATGGCACGTAACGCATTTTTGTGGACCTTCCCCAAGGTATGAAGGCCGCGGATGTTAATGTAAGTAATTGTGACTCACAATTGAGAGTCGTTACCATTCGTTAGAAATTTACAATCTTTACAATTTGCCTTTACGGTTTTCATGAGCTGAAACGTCTTAAGCGGCGAACGGGGCTTGTGCGGCGTAAAAGGGAATCAATATCATTGCGCCTTTACATATCTTGATGGTGCCTCGCCATGCTGCTTCACATTCCCGGCCTGTTCGACGCTGACGAGCTCTCCCGCATCCGCGAGGCCCTGGAGCAGGCTGACTGGGCCGATGGCAAGGTCACTGCGGGTTACCAGTCGGCCAAGGCCAAGCACAACCTGCAGTTGCCCGAAGGTCACCCGCTGGCCAAGGAAATTGGCAGCGCATTGATCGACCGCCTGTGGAAAACCCCGCGTTTCATGTCGGCGGCGCTGCCGCACAAGGTGTTTCCGCCGCTGATCAATTGCTACCGCGAAGGCGGCAACTTTGGTTTCCATATCGATAACGCCCTGCGCCAGCCCAAGGGCAGCCCGGAGCGGGTGCGCACCGATCTCTCATCGACGCTGTTCCTCAGCGACCCGGACAGCTACGACGGGGGCGAGCTGGTGATCCAGGACACCTACGGCGTGCAGCAGGTGAAGCTGGCGGCCGGTGACCTGGTGCTGTACCCCGGCACCAGCCTGCACAAGGTCAACCCGGTGACCCGTGGCGAACGCTATGCGGTGTTCTTCTGGACCCAGAGCCTGGTGCGCGACGATGGGCAGCGTACGTTGCTGTACGAGATGGACAATGCCATCCAGCAGCTGACCGCCGATGTGCCTGAGCATCCTTCCTTGCTGCAACTGACCGGCACCTACCACAACCTGTTGCGCCGCTGGGCCGAGGTCTGAGCCGTGTCTTACCAATTGCGTCGTGAAGAAGTGGTGGATGGCGCCGACCTGCAGGCCATGCTCGAAGACAGCCCCGGCAAGGCTGCCCAGGCGATTCTGGCGGCAGCGGGGCAGGGCGTGGTCGACGCGCAGTTGCTGCTCGGGCAGATCTTGCTCGACGGGCGCGGCATCGAAGCGGATGCCGGTATTGCGCGACGCTGGTTCGGCATTGCCGCGCAAGGGGGCAATGCCATGGCGTTCAACATGCTTGGACGTTGCCTGGAACATGGCTGGGGCGGCGAGGTGAACCTTGCCCAGGCGGCCATTCACTATGCGCGTGCGGCCGACGCGGGCCTGGACTGGGGCCTTTACAACCTGGGTAATCTGTTGGCTACCGGGCGAGGGGTGCCGGTCAACCAGGCGCAGGCCTTGGCTTGTTACGAGAAGGCCGCGCAGATGGGCCATGCCAAGTCGATGAACCTGTACGGCCGTTATCTGGAGCAAGGCATCGCCACCGCCGCGAGCCCGGTGCGGGCAGTGCGCTGGTATCGGCGGTCGGCCGAGGCAGGGGATTTTCGTGGGATGTTCAGCCTGGCGATGGTGCTGGTCGAGCGTGGGCAGGTGGCGGAGGCCATGCCGTGGCTGGAGCGGGCGCGGGTTGAGGGGAACTTGAATTTTCTGCGCAGTGCATTGCTGACCTTGCAGGGGGCAGGGCCGGTGCTGATGACATTTGCGGCGCGGTATGCCGAGGAAATCGAACAGCGCGAGAGTTGAGGTCGCCTTGACTGGCCCTATCGCCGGCAAGCCGGCTCCCACAGGTACTGCGATGGCCTCAAGGTCGGTGCGGTCCATGTGGGAGCCGGCTTGCCGGCGATAGGGGCAGTACAGGTGAAACAAAACGGGGCCTTGCGGCCCCGTTCTGCATTACAGGTAGTAAGCCTTCAGCGGCGGGAAGCCGTTGAATTCCACTGCGCTGTAGCTGGTGGTGTAGGCACCGGTCGACAGCCAGTACAGGCGGTCACCGATCGCCAGGTTCAGCGGCAGGCCGTACTTGTAGTGCTCGTACATGATGTCGGCGCTGTCGCAGGTCGGGCCGGCAATCACGACTTCTTCCGCTTCGCCTTTCTTCTCGGTCCAGATCGGGAACTTGATGGACTCGTCCATGGTTTCGATCAGGCCGGAGAACTTGCCCACGTCGGTGTAGATCCAACGCTCGACGGCGGTACGCGACTTGCGCGCAACCAGCACCACTTCACTGACCAGGATACCGGCGTTGGCGATCAGCGAACGGCCTGGCTCCAGGATGATTTCCGGCAGGTCGTCACCGAAGTCTTCCTTCAGGAAGCGGATGATCTCTTCGGCGTAGGTCTCGAGGCTGTTGGTACGGGTGATGTAGTTGGCCGGGAAGCCGCCACCCATGTTGATCAGCTTCAGCTCGATGCCGTCTTCTTCCTTCAGGCGCTCGAAGATCACCTTGACCTTGGCGATGGCGGCGTCCCAGACGCTGATGTCGCGCTGCTGCGAACCCACGTGGAAGGAAATGCCGTAGGGCACCAGGCCCAGGTCACGGGCGAGAATCAGCAGGTCCATGGCCATGTCGGTCTGGCAGCCGAATTTACGGGACAGCGGCCAGTCGGCAGTGGTGGAGCCTTCGGTGAGGATACGCACGTACACTTTCGAGCCCGGGGCGGCCTTGGCGATGTTGCGCAGGTCGGCTTCCGAGTCGGTGGCGTACAGGCGCACACCCTTCTCGTAGAAGTAGCGGATGTCCTTGGACTTCTTGATGGTGTTGCCGTAGCTGATGCGATCAGCGCTGACACCGCGGCCCATCACCTTGTCCAGTTCGTAGATCGAGGCGATGTCGAAGCTCGAACCTTTCTCTTTCAGCAGATCGATGATCTCGACCGCCGGGTTGGCCTTGACTGCGTAGTAGACCTTGGCGAATTCGAAACCGGCGCGCAGGTCGTCATAGGCCTGGCTGATCATCTGGGTGTCGATGAGTACGAACGGGGTTTCTTGCTTGTCGGCGAACGCCTTCATCTTCTGGAAGGTTTCACGCGCGAAATAGTCTTCGACCTGGATCGACATGCTCAGGGACTCCATGGGCAAACTGAATAGATAAGTGGCTGCAAACTGAACGTCCTCCGTATCCCCACTTTGGTTCGCCTACTTCCCAAGGCATGTCGCCGAAAGCAAAAAGGTCAACCGTGCCCGTGAAGCGGAGCGGCGGGTGACCTTGCTGTCTCGTCGTCAGTACTTGAGCCGGATGGATCGTTTCCAGCATGGACGTTCGGCGCGCACTTTAGGGCGTGAAGAAAGCAAGATCAACAGCCAATCCCGACGTGATCGTCGTGGATCGACGAGCAGTTACCTGAATAACCGACTCGTGTGACCGGCAGATGTTCCCTGCGAGGGCGCAAGCGTTAAAAATTGTGGAATAGGTGTTGTTGACCCCTTCGCGGGTAAACCCGCTCCCACAGGGATTGCGCTATTCAGGTGGGCGCGGGTTTACCCGCGAAGGGCGTGGTGGTGTTCATATTTATGGCCACATGTTCCTGGCACTCGCGTGCATGAAATCAGCCATAAATTTTTTGTTACCGACTGGCGGATTTGCTGTGTTTGATGAGAAACATTACTATTCGCACCCTCATCTGCCTCCCTGACGACCCTGACCGTGTCTGGACATAAAGGCTTCCTCGACCACTACCATGAGCTGATCGGCACCTGGACGCGCAAGTTGCGCAGTCGTCAGCAGGCCGAGGACCTTACCCATGATGCCTTCGTGCGGGTTCTGGAGAACACGCGTGAACAGGTCGATCAGCCACGCGCCTATCTTCACCAGACCGCCCGCAACATCGCAGTGGACGGTTTTCGTCGCGAAGATCGACGCCAGCAACTGGAGCAGGAAAGCTTCGATGAGGGCGTCGCGTCCAGCGACGACCCCGAAGCCTATGTGCACGCCCTGGAACTGGCCGACAGTGTCGAGCGGGCCTTGGCCGAGCTTCCTCTCAACTGCCGTCGGGTTTTCATCTGGCAGAAACTCGAAGGCCTGACCCAGGCCGAGATCGCCGAGCGCATGGGTTTGACCAAGAACATGGTCGAAAAGTATATGATCCGCACGCTCCGACATTTGCGTGAGCACCTGGATGTGTCCGCAAGATGAGTCAGGAGACCTTTTCGATGAACCAGCACGGCACCGATACCGTCCGCGACCAGGCGGCCGAATGGTTCGCTCGCGTGCAGGATGCGCCGCAAGATGCCGGGCTGATGGCCCAGTTGCGGGCCTGGCTGGAGGCCCATCCTAGCCATCGCGAGGAGTATGAGGTGCTGGCGCGGCTCTGGTGCGCTGCCGATTTCATCCCACAACAGCGGCTGCAGACCTTGTGCGAACCGGAGCCGGTACGCCAGCTGCCACGGCGTGGATTCCTGCGCCAGGCATTGGCTGCCGGTGTGGCGGTGGCGGCCCTGGGCCTGGGCTGGAGTGCTTGGCAGTATCAGCACCTGAATCATCAGGACTCCTTGCAGACCGCCTTCGGCGAGCGCCGTCAGGTCGACCTTCCCGACGGTTCGCACCTTGAGCTCAATGGCGGCACGCGCCTGCAGGTGGCCTTCAGCGCTGGCCGCAGGCACATCGTGCTGGAAGCCGGCGAGGCGATGTTCACGGTGGCTCACGACACCAGCCGGCCATTCGTGGTCGACACCGCCCAAGGCAGCGTGACCGTCACTGGTACCCGTTTCGACGTGCGCCTGGACCCGGCGCTTACCCGCGTGGCTGTCGAGCAAGGCTCGGTGCGTGTGCAGGGCCGTGATGCGTCACTGGCGCAATTGACTGCAGGGCAAGGCTCGTCCATCGATGCGCAGGGCAAGGTGGCCGGGCCTTACGCGGTCAATGCGGCTGCGCTGACGGCCTGGCGCCAGGGCAAGCTGGTGTTCGACAACGCAACCTTGGCCGAAGTGGTGGCAGAAGTGTCCCGTTACCGTGTCCAACCACTGCGTGTCGCCCCTGGCAAGGTCGCCGGCCTGCGCTTGTCCAGTACCTTCAGCACCGACGACACCGACGCGTTGCTGCGGGCCTTGCCGAGCATCCTGCCAGTGGCCATCAAGACCCACGAAGACGGTTCCCGAGAAATAATCGCAAAATAAATTCAGGTTTTTTTTCGCTCGTTCGTCTTCCCCGCCAGCTGCAACTGCCAAGCATTTTCATTTGCATGCGGTTGGCGTTTATCCCGACTTTCAGGATGCTTCGAAGACGTGAACAACAACAAGCCATTCCCTCGCTTCCGCGCTCTGGCGCTGGCCCTGGCGGTCAGCGCCGTGGCCGTCAACAGCCATGCCGAACAGGCCACCGCCGCAATCCAGATCCAGGCCCAGCCGTTGGCGTCGGCGCTGAGCCAATTGGGCCAGCAGACCAGCCTGCAGCTGTTCTTCAGCCCTGAGCTGGTGGCCGGCAAGCAGGCCCCGGCGGTGTCCGGCAACCTGGCACCGGAGCAAGCGTTGCAGCAGTTGCTGCAAGGCAGCGGGCTGACCTATGAGATGTCCCAGGACACCGTGGTGGTGAAACCGGCCGAGACCGCTGGCACCCTGACCACCGGCAGCCTGGAACTGGCCCCTACCGATGTGAAGGTGGTGGGTGACTGGCTGGGTGATGCCCAGCAGAGCGTGGTGCAGAACCACCCCGGCGCGCGCACGGTGGTGCGCCGCGAGGCGATGGTGGAAAAGGGCACGATGAACGTGCGTGACGCACTGCGTGGCATCCCTGGCGTGCAGGTTCAGGACTCCAACGGCACTGGCGGCAGCGACCTGTCGCTGAACGTTGGTGTACGCGGCCTGACCTCGCGCCTGTCGCCCCGTTCGACTGTGCTTATCGACGGCATTCCGGCGGCCTTCGCCCCATATGGTCAGCCGCAGCTGTCCATGGCGCCGATTTCCTCGGGCAACCTCGACAGCATCGACGTGGTCCGTGGCGCAGGCTCGGTGCGTTATGGCCCGCAGAACGTCGGTGGGGTGATCAACTTCGTGACCCGGGCGATTCCCGAGAAGGCCTCGGCCGAGTTGTCCACTACCCTGGAAACCTCGCAGCATGGCGGTTGGAAGCACACCGAGTCGGCGTTCGTCGGCGGTACAGCAGACAACGGCATGGGCGTTGCGTTGCTGTACACCGGGGTGAACGGCAACGGCTACCGCGAAAGCAACAACGGCAATGACATCGACGATGTCATCCTCAAGACCCACTGGGCGCCGACCGACAGTGACGAGTTCTGGCTGAACTTCCACTACTACGATGGCCGTGCCGACATGCCCGGTGGCCTGACCCAGGCGCAGTACGACCAGAACCCGTTCCAGTCGGTACGTGACTACGACTACTTCTCTGGCCGGCGCAAGGACGTGTCGTTCAAGTGGCTGCGCCAGATCGACGATGCCACCCAGTTCGAAGTGCTGACGTACTACACCGACAGTTTCCGTGGCAGTGCGATTGCCTCGCGCGACATGAAGACCTTGTCTTCCTACCCGCGCAACTACCACACCTTCGCCATCGAGCCGCGTGTGTCCCGGATCTTCTTCGCCGGCCCCACCACCCAGGAAGTCAGCGTGGGTTACCGCTACCTGAAAGAGGCCATGCGCGAGCAGTCCACGCGTCTGGGCCTGGTCGACAACGTGCCCACGCCGATTCCGGGTTCCGACGGCCATGTGTTCCAGGACCGCAGCGGTGGCACCGAGGCCAGCGCCTACTACATCGACGACAAGATCGACGTCGGCAACTGGACCATTACCCCCGGCATCCGCTTCGAGCACATCAACACCGACTGGCGTGATCGCCCGGTGATCGGTGCCAACGGCAAGCCGGTGGCTGAGAAGAACCGCAGCATCACCAGCAACGAGCCACTGCCATCGCTCAGCGTGATGTACCACATCTCCGACGCCTGGAAGGTGTTCGCCAACTACGAAACATCGTTCGGCAGCCTGCAGTACTTCCAGCTGGGTCAGGGCGGCACCGGCAACAGCACCGCCAATGGCCTGGAGCCGGAAAAGGCCAAGACCTACGAGATCGGTACACGTTATGACAACGGCGGCTTTGCAGGCGAACTGACGGCGTTCTACATCGACTTCGATGATGAGCTGCAGTACATCAGCAACGATGTGGGCTGGACCAACCTGGGCGCGACCAAGCACCAAGGTATCGAAGCATCGATGCGTTATGACCTGGCCGGCCTCGACCCGCGTCTGCAGGGGTTGTCGGCCAATGCAGGTTTCACCTACACCCGCGCTACCTATGAAGGGGAAATTCCAGGCTTCAAGGGCCGCGACTTGCCGTTCTACTCCCGCCAAGTGGCCACTGCCGGCCTGCGCTATGAAATCAACCGCTGGACCTGGAATCTGGATGCCTACGCCCAGTCCAAGCAGCGCGCGCCAGGCACCGGGATCAACGCCGATGGTAGTTTCAACGGTGACTACATCACCGAGCCGAGTGCTGACGGGCAGTACGGCGACATTCCGGGTTACGTGACCTGGCATGCCCGCGGTGGTTATGACTTCGGGCCGCAGATGTCGAACCTGAAGCTGGCGGCGGGGGTGAAGAACCTCTTCGACAAGCAGTACTTCACCCGCTCCAGCGACAACAATGCCGGCATTTATGTGGGTGAGCCGCGCACCTTCTATGTGCAGGCCAGTGTAGGGTTCTGACATTTGTTGCATCCCAATCGCCGGCAAGCCGGCTCCCACAGGTACAGCGCATGCCTTGAGGTCGGCGCCGAACCTGTGGGAGCCGGCTTGCCGGCGATTGGGGCGCAAAGCGCCCCCGGCGCTTAAGAGGCCACTGCCTCAGCCGGCGAAACGATGCTGGTCTTCGCCCCCCGCGACCTCCCCGAACTCAGATAAGCCGCAATCGATTCCTGAGTCACCTCACCCAGGAACACCTGCTCGGCATCCAGCACCGGCAACCACGCCCGGTTGAACTCGTACATCCGCGATAACAGGATGCGCAGGTGCTCGTCATGGGAAGCCGTGGCATTGAAAGGGCGCAGGAATTCGCCACACGTGCCTTGCTGGCGATGCATGTCACGCCGACGCACATACCCCAGCGCCTTGTTCGCCGCATCGGTTACCACCACATAGCGACGGTCGTGCTCGTCCAGCAATTCCAGCGCGTCGCCCACCGGCGTCTCGGGGCTCACCGAAGGCGCGTTGTCCGCCGCATCTTCGGCGCGCACCAGCAACAGGCGTTTCAAGGTGCTGTCCTGGCCGACGAAGTTGCTGACGAAATCGTCGACCGGATGGGCCAGCAGGGTATCCGGATGGTCCAGCTGCAACAGCTTGCCAGCGCGGAAGATGGCGATCTTGTCGCCCAGCTTGATGGCTTCGTCGATGTCATGGCTGACCATGATCACGGTCTTGTTCAGCGCCCGTTGCATCTCGAAGAACTCGTTCTGGATCATCTCGCGGTTGATCGGGTCGACCGCGCCGAACGGCTCATCCATCAACAGCACCGGCGCCTCGGCAGCCAGGGCGCGAATCACGCCGATGCGCTGCTGCTGTCCACCGGACAGCTCCCGGGGATAGCGCTGCAGGTACTGTTTGGGTTCGAGCTTGATCATGTGCATCAGCTCGCGGGCGCGCTCGTGGCACTTTTGCTTGTCCCAGCCGAGCAGGCGCGGGACCACGGTGATGTTTTCCTCGATGGTCATGTTGGGGAACAAGCCGATCTGCTGGATCACGTAACCGATGTGGCGGCGCAGGGTCACTTCGTCCAGTGCGCTGGTGTCTTCGCCGTTGATGAACACCTGGCCGGAAGTTGGGGTGATCAGGCGGTTGATCATCTTCAGCGTGGTGCTCTTGCCGCAACCAGAAGGGCCAAGGAACACGCAGATCTCGCCTTCGTTGACGGTGAGGCTTACCGAGTCGACGGCTTTGACGTCCTTGCCGTTCACGTTGAAGGTCTTGCTGAGGTTCTTGAGTTCGATCATGAGCGCAGTCCTTCTGGAGTCAGGGCACGTTGCAGGATTTGCAGGAGCAGGTCGGCGATGATCGCCAGCAGGCTGACCAGCACAGCGCCGACCAGCAGCATCGACATGTCGCTGCGGCTGATGGAGGTGAGGATGAGCACGCCGAGGCCGCCAGCACCGATGGTGGCGGCGATGGTCATGACGCCGATGTTCATGACCACGGCGGTGCGTACACCGGCGAGAATCACCGGCACCGCGATGGGCAGTTCGACCATGCGCAGGCGCTGGCCGAAGGTCATGCCGATGCCTCTGGCGGCTTCACGGATGCCCGGCTCGACGTTGGTCAGGGCCAGGTAGGTGTTGCGCAGAATCGGCAGCAGCGAATAAAGGAACACGGCCGTGATCGCCGGCAAAGGGCCGAGCCCCTGGCCGAACTTGGAATAGAACGGCAGCAACAGGCCGAACAGGGCGATCGATGGAATGGTCAGCAGCACCGTGGCGCTGGCTTGCAAAGGGCCGGCAACGGCGGGGAAGCGGGTCATCAGGATGCCCAGCGGCACGCCGACGATGATCGCCAACCCCACCGCGACGCCGACCAGCATGATGTGCTGCCAGGTCAGTTGCAGCACCTGGGCCCAGTCGAGGTGGGCGAAGGTATCGAGCAGGTTCATGGCTGCACCTCCTTGAGTGGGTGTTCGCGCAGGAACGCAGCGGCCACGGAGTTGGGGTTCTGGTGTTCCACATCCACCTTGGCGTTGAGCTGGCGCATGGTTTCATCATCCAGTTGCTCGGCCAGAGGTTTGAGCAGCGTGGCCAACCTTGGGTTGGCGTCGAGCACGGCCTTGCGCACCACGGGGGCGGCGGTGTAGTCGGGGAAGTAGTGCTTGTCGTCTTCCAGCAGCTTCAGGTCGAAGGCGCTCAGGCGGCCGTCGGTGGTGTAGACCAGGCCTGTGAACACCTGGTTGTTGCGCAAGGCGGTGTAGACCAGCCCTGCGTCCATCTGGCGAATGTTCGAGCGGCCGACTTGCAGGTCGTACATCTGCTTGAGGCCGACCAGGCCGTCTGGACGGTTGGCGAACTCGGTATCCAGGGCCACCAGGTGGCTGCGTTCGCTTTCAGCGCGCAGAACCTTGTTGAGGTCGGAGATATTGGTGACCTGCGGGTACGCTTGCGCCACCTTGCGTGGCAAGGCCAATGCGTAGGTGTTGCTGAACTTCGATGGCGTCAACCAGACCAGGCCCTTCTTCGCGTCCAGCTCTTTGACCTTGGCGTAGGTGGCCTCGGCGCTGGGCATGCGTTGGTCGATGTGGTTGTAGGACACCAGCGAGACCCCGGTGTACTCCCACATCAGGTCGAGCTGGCCGGTTTCCTGGGCCTGGCGCGCAATGCTGCTGCCAAGGCCGGTGGTCACGCGTACATCGAAGCCGTTGGCGCGCAGATACTGGGCGGTGATCTCGGCCAGCACGGTCTGTTCGGTGAACACGCGCGCACCGATGCGGATCAGCGGTTTGTCCGCTGCCTGGGCAAATCCTGCGAACAGCAAGGCCGCGCCCAGCAGCAAGGCGATTGTCTTCTTCATGGGGTCCCTCTCGTTATCGGGCCAGGCCACGTTCCAGCCAGCGCTTGCTGGAGAAACTCACCGCGGTATCCAGTGCCAACGCCAGAAGCGCCGTGCAGGCGGCGCCCAGTAGCAGCTGAGGCTGGTTGTTCAGGGCGATGCCAGGGAAGATCAGGCTGCCCAGGCTGTTGGCGCCGATCAGGAATGCCAGCGGCGCGGTGCCCACGTTCAGTGCCAGGGCCACGCGCACACCACCGACGATGATCGGCATGGCATTGGGCAGCTCCACCTGCCAGAGCTGCTGGCGCGGGGTCATTCCAATGCCGGTGGCGGCTTCCTTGAGTGAGGCGGGGACGTTCTTCAGGCCTTCGTAGGTGTTGCGCACGATAGGCAGGAGGGAGGCGAGAAACAGCGCGAAGATCGCGGGACCAGCGCCGATGCCCAGGATACTGAGCGCGATGGCCAGAACGGCCAGAGGGGGAATGGTGTTGCCAACGTTGAAGAACTGCATGAAGCGCTCGGCTTTGTCGACCCGGTGCGGTCGACTCAGGGCAATGCCAGCGGGGATGCCCACGGCCAACGCCGCCGCCATCGAAGCCAGCACCAGTACCAGGTGCGCTTGCAGATAAAACCCAAGATCGTCGCGATATCGCGCGATCGTGTCGATGCCGATCCAGTGGACCAGCAGGGCCAGGATGACGAGCACGGCGGCCCATCCCAACAGCCCTTTTCCGTAGCGTGCAGCCACAGGCGGACTCCTTGTGTAGTCGGCGAACACACTCCCGTGGCGGCCGGCCATTCCTGGCGGCAGGCAGTGTGGTCGCGAGTAGCAGCGTGGTGCTTGCCGAAGGCAGCAGTCACGCCATGAGCCGAACCCCGTCGGGCCCGAAAATGCTGATGAAACCAGTCCCGGCCGAAGCGGGTGGCAGGGGAGTGGACGTCTCCGTGGGTGTAAAGGTTCCCATCTGAGGCGGCATTTGGCCAGTGTTAATCACTACCAGCATGGAAATTTCGCACGAAAAAGTAGTGCGATTCTTACTTCCAGGCGTTGAACTACCTGCTATCGCAACGTTGGTCGTAAGGCCAGGATTCGGACGGAAATTTTTCACATGACGGAGACAGGCATGGGTTATGAAGAGAATCCAATGGACGAAGCGACTCTCGGTGCGCTTCGAAGGCAACTGGGCATTGATGGCGATTCATTTGGTGAGGGCAGAATCGAAGACATGCCTATATCGATGTTGCGCAGGCACCTTGAGATACTGGGCGCCAGTCTTGAACTGGTAGTGCGTTTCCCTGGGGAAATGAAGATCACATTGCGGGACTTGGATGAGTCTTGTGATGGCATCTAAGTGCAGGGCG